>JAUNHQ010000023.1:0-17899 GCA_030535425.1 Pseudomonadota bacterium
TCTGCGTGTCATGCTTTTGATAACGCTGCGGGGTATTATTTGATGACAGGCCCTAAGGCGCAGAGAAGCCGCGCATGGACCAAGCAGTTTGAGCAGCCCCTAGAAAAACGTCGCCCTGACCTGAAAGAGCTTTTCCGCTTGCCGCACCATGCGCTTGTGCGGCAGAAACAGGATGACGTGATCGTCCGTTTCGATCACCGTGTCGTGCGTGGGCATGAGCACGCGGGTCTTGTCGCCCTGGCCGCGCACGATGGCGCCAACCAGCGCGCCAGCGGGTAGGTTGATCTGATCGACACGGCGGCCCACCAGGTGGCTGGTCTTGGCATCGCCCCGGGCCACGCCTTCCAGAGCCTCGGCCGCGCCCCGGCGCAGGCTGTGCACGGCGGCCACGTCGCCCCGGCGCACGTGCATCAGCAGCTCGCCGATGACAGCGTGCGCAGGGCTGATGGCAATGTCAATGGCGCTGCCCTGCATCATGTCGGCATAGGCGCGGCGGTTGATGAGGGCCATCACGCGCCGAGCGCCCAGGCGCTTGGCCAGCATGGCGGACATGATGTTGTCCTCGTCGTCGCTGGTCACGGCCACGAACAGGTCCATGTCGCCCACGTTTTCGTCTTGCAGCAGGTCTTCGTCGGCCGCGTTGCCGTGCAACACCAGCATGTCGGCGGGCAACTCGCCAGCCAGGTACAGGCAGCGCTTGCGGTTGGCTTCGATCAGCTTGACCTCGCATTGCCCGATCAGCCCGCGTGCCAGGCGCAGGCCCACCTTGCCGCCACCGGCGATCATGACGCGGCGCACGGGGCGGTCGGGGTTGCCAATGGCGTGCAGCGCGGCGCGCACTTCCTGGCGCGGCACGAGCACGAACACTTCATCGCCTGCCTGCACGCGGCTGTCGGCATCGCAGGGCAGGTGCTGCTCGCCCCGGTACAGGGCCACGATGCGCATGGGCACGTCGGGCCGGGCAGCGCGAAACTCGGCAATGCTGTGCCCGGCCAGAAAGCTGCCCGCGGCCACGCGCACCGCCACCAGGTAAGCCTGGCCCTGTGAAAAGCGCAGCACTTGCAGTGCCTCGGGGTATTCGATGAGCTGGTGGATGTAGCGTGTGACCGACTCCTCCGGGCAGATGACTTTGTCAACCGCGAAGCCGTCTTTTTCCAGCAAGGCGCTGCCTTGCGTGAACTCGGGCGAGCGCAGGCGCGCAATGGTGGTGGGTATGCCAAACACGTCGTGCGCGATCTTGCAGGCCACCAGGTTGGTTTCGTCCAGCGCGGTGCAGGCAATGAACAGGTCGCAGTCGTCCGCGCCCGCGCCGCGCAGCACCGAGGGCTGGATGCCGTTGCCCGCCACGCCGCGCAGGTCAAGCCGGTCTTCCAGCGCGCGCAGCAGTTCCGGGTCAGGGTCGACCACCGTGATGTCATTGGCCTCGGACACCAGCGTTTCCGCCACGCTTTCACCCACGCGGCCAGCGCCCAGGATGATGATCCTCATGGCAAAAGGCTTTCCAAAAAGTTTGCTGTAAAAATCATAGCTGCTTGCGCGCGTCTATAGCGCGCAAATGGCCTTTTTTGGGCATGGTCAAAGCATGTCCCCATCCACGTAGTACCAGCGCGGCAGGCCTGCTGCGTCGGCTTCGCGCACGAAGCGGCTGCGCTCATGCAGGCGGCTGGCGCGGCCAGCCAGGCGCGAGCGGGCAACGAACTCGACCTCGGCATGCGTGCCGTCCACCACGCGGTGCGCCCGCACATGCAGACCTAGCCATTTCAGGCCTGCCGTAAAGTCCAGCGCCGCAGGCCGCGTGCGCGGATGCCAGGTGGCCAGCAGATAGTCCGCCCGTTCGCGCACGAATGCGCTGTAGCGCGATCGCATCAGGCACTCGGCATCAGGCGCGGGCGTGGCCCAGTCATCCACATAGGCACCACAGCAGTCGGCCCACGCACGCAGGCGCTGGCGCCCATCCGTGCGGCCACAGGGGCAGGGTGCCAGGGCGCCAGAGGTATTGGACAAAGACATGAAACGCAAGCAAACAAGGCCGGTGCCGCTATCTCGAGTGTGCCGTCCCGCAAATGCCTGCACACCCCACCGCGTTTTCACAGGCCTATCGGCAGATGACGAGGCGCCCATTGTGCAGCGAGCACTCCCGCGCCCGCAGGGCGCCAGCCGCATCGGGGCGTTTTTTATCGGCGTTTATCGGGGTCAGATCATCGTATCGGGGTCAGATCATAATTTCGCCCATGGCCCGCCAACCCTGTCTTACCGCCCCCGGCTACCCGCACCACGTCATCCAGCGCGGCAACAACCGCCAGGCTGTGTTTGTGGACGACGAGGATCGCAGCATGGTGGCCGCACCGGCGGATTGCCCTTGGTCCAGCCAGCAGCCGCTGATCATGAAATCCCGCTAAGCGAGCAAGTACTGGGCGCGAACAGACATGCAATTTAGGCACATCATGGAGTTCGACCTGAAGTGCAGTGCGGACTTTGCGCATGAGTAAGGACTGGATGCAAAGCGAGGCAGGCGCGCGCGATTTGCTCTCACAATCCTTCAACTACGGTTGTACCGAGTGACTTTCCTGTAAACAGGAAGAGGTGGGGGGCGAGGCTGCTTACCGGTCCGGTAGGTAGACCGAATCCCCTTTGAAAATCAGTCGTGGATCGAGCAGGTGAGGGTTGGTAGCCAGCAGTTTGTCAAAGTCCTGGTCATGCTCTGCCGCCAGGCTCCACAGGTTGTCATTCTGCTGAGCGATGACTTTGTCTCGCCCTGCCTTTTCAAGTGTCGGATTCACGCGGCCCGTGGCATTGTTATCGCCATAGCGCTTGTCGTAGACCTTTAGAGTGTCACCGCGTACCCAGCCTTCGACCACCTTGTTGTGCTCGTCGCGCCCACGCACTTGGACCCACTTGTCGCCATTGTTGTCCAACTTGGTCTCGCTGGTGCCGCCCAGGTACGAGCCCGATTGCACCTTGGTCACTTTGTTGTCGCCTTCCGTGGTGGGAGAAGAGCGCACGTTGACGCCTGAATGCGGTTGCACCTGATAGTGTTGTTGCGGCAGTGGCTGATACGGCTCGACTTGCTTGGGCGCAGCTTCCTTGGCGAAATTGTCCACGCCCGAATATCCAGTCAGGCTGCCTTCGGCGCCAGCAAAGCCTGCCGCCGCTAGACGCAGGCTTTCTGTTTTGTTGTTGCCGTCTCGCTTAACCAGTTCAGTGCGGTTGTCGATGAAGTCGCCCTGGCGGCTGTTCTGCATCAGCGTGCCGGTCAATCCACCCGTGAAGCTGTGCATCTGGTTGACCATGAGCGTGCCAGTGACCGCAGATACCTTGTAACGCAGATGCGTGCGGCTCATGTCCACGCGTTGCTGTCCGTCGGGTGCCTGACCTGTCGTGCTGCCAAAGGGATTGAAGGTGCCCATCAAGCCCTTTGCCTCGGGGCCCGCGGGCGTCATGACCCACGAATCCACCGTTGCCGGCCCACTCAAATCAGGCTTGCGAGTGGCCAGATAGCCCAGGTCGGCTTGGGTGCCTGGGGGAATCGATTGCGAGAACGACACGGACGTGTTGGCCATTGCCAATTCATAGTTGTCGTCTGCCCGGTGTTGACCTTGCAGCGAGGACGCCGCTTTGCCGCCTTTGCCGATCTCCAGGCCGACCGACTGCACGTCACGCCACTTGGCGGTGATCTGGTTGTGGGAGGTAAAGCTGTCCACGATGCGGCCGGATGACACTTCCGTCGGATATTCGACGCGGCGCGTCAGCGAATTCGTCTGCATGATGCCAGGCGCGATGCCTTGGCCCGCGCGCAGCTCCACACCAGGTATCTTAAATTTGTCGCCCCCTGGCAGCGTCAGCTCACCGCTGGCCGACAGGCGTCCTTCGACGGAGGCGCGGCCACCGTCCGTCAACGAAAATTCCTGCGCTACCACGTGCTCGCCCAGAAACTGCATATCCTCGTCCGATACCCCGGCTGCGCGGCGCACCCCAGGATTGACTTCACCCGCTTCACTCATCGGGTTGATGAAATTGAGTTCAGAGCCTTCATAAACAGCGAATCGGGAGCTTGTAGGCACGGCTTGCCGGATGCCGTCGTCCACGACGTCGGCCGCGGCCAGCTTCTCGATGGTTTCGGCGGCGCGCTGGGCTTCTTCCTTGTTGTTGAAGCGCATCTCTACAGTGCTGGCGCTGCCTGCGAATAGGTCGCCGCGCAGCGAGCCTTGCGGTACCAGACTGGTGTTGAGCTTGCCGTCAAAATCGGGCAGTGGCAGTTTCTGTGGCCCGCCTGCCTTGGCGTCCAGACCGAGGCCAAAGGCGCCTTGCGAGGCTTTGGTATAGCGCACCGTGTAAGTGCTGTCGGCTGTGTTTGAATCGCGCCTGACATCGACCATGTGCGACGACTGGGCTTTGACTGCCGCGTCTGGGCTCAGGCCAGCGACACTGGCCGCCTTCGCGAACGCACCGCCTGCGCCGGGAATAAGTAATGCCGGGTTGATATTGACCTCGCCGTCCATCACTGCGCGCGCGTGCGGTGTCACCCTTGCTGTCGAGCTTGTTAAGCTTTTCCTTCCACCCGCCCTGCGCGGTTTCTTTTTCGACCGCCTTGACCGCCGGCTTGGCGGCCTTCTCGATGGCCTCGTTGCTCCTCTTGTGAATTGGCGAAGAATCCGGGCGCCAGAGACTACGGAGATTGTGGTGGGGAGTAATGGGTCTGGACATGGCTGGCCCTTCAATGTTCCTGAGAGTTGCATTGGAACATGGGGCACGGCATCGCAACAACTGGGATCGTTCCGTAGGTAGACTTACCAGTTCGGATTAACCCTATGGGCGATCGATTCAAAAAAAGACAGCTGATTGTGCTTATTACGTAGGCGCAACGCACCCAAAAGTTGTTGGATTGGGCAGCGCAGCATTTCCCAGAATTTTTCCTCGTGTCCCGTCAACCCCGTCTTACCGCCCCCGGCTACCCGCACCACGTCATCCAGCGCGGCAACAACCGCCAAGCTGTGTTTGTGGATGACGAAGATCGCACGCAGTTTCTGGCCTGCCTGCGCGACTACGCCCGACAGTACCGCGTGGCCGTACACGCCTATGTGTTGATGGACAACCACGTGCACCTGCTGCTCACGCCTGAAACGGGCGATGGCCTGCCGCAGATGATGCAGGCCGTCGGGCGGCATTACGTGCGCTGGTTCAACCGCCGCCACGCCCGCACCGGCACGCTGTGGGAAGGGCGCTACCGCAGCACCGTGATCGAGGCCGAGCGCTACCTGCTGGCCTGCATGGTCTATATCGACCTGAACCCCGTGCGCGCGGGCATGGCAGCCGCACCGGCCGATTACCCCTGGTCCAGCCACCAACCGCTGGTGGGGCTGCGTACCGATGCGCTGCTGACCCCTCACGCGCTGTACTGGGCGCTGGGCAACACCCCGTTTGCGCGCGAGCAAGCCTATGCCGCGCTGGTGCAGGCCGGGCTGGACGCCGACCGCCAGGCGGCCCTGCGCCACGCCGTGCATTCCGGCTGGGCGCTGGGCGACGAGGCGTTCACGCACACGCTGGGCCAGCAAATGCAGCGCCGCGTAGTCAAGCGGCGCGCCGGGCGCCCCGGCAAGCCTGCGCAGTCTGAGTAAAAAATGCCTCTACCACGCTCTAGGTAAGGGTTTTTTGCTATTCATTTTGATATGTCCCCAATTTATCTTGTAAAAAAATTTGGATTGGTTAATTGTGATCTGACCCCAATTTAAAAAGCTTGGCTTTGATGCTGCACTGCACTATGCTTCGCGCTCCCAAGATTTGCTTTGCCGTAGAAAAGACCACGATGACTCAGCCTGCTCAGCACGCGGAATCCGCGCATTTGCCGCCTCAAGGCCTGTACGACCCCGCTTATGAACACGACGCCTGCGGTGTGGGCTTCGTGGCGCACATCAAGGGGGACAAGAGCCACGCCATCATCACCCAGGCGCTGAAGATTCTGGAAAACCTGGACCACCGCGGCGCCGTGGGTGCCGATGCGCTGATGGGTGATGGCGCGGGCATCCTGATTCAGATGCCCGATGCGCTGTACCGCGAGGAAATGGCCAAGCAGGGCGTGACCCTGCCGCCGCCGGGCGAATACGGCGTGGGCATGATCTTTTTGCCCAAAGAGCACGCCAGCCGCCAGGCCTGCGAGGAAGAGATGGAGCGCGCCATTGCCGCCGAAGGCCAGGTGCTGCTGGGCTGGCGCGACGTGCCGGTCAACCGCGACATGCCCATGAGCCCCACCGTGCGCGCCAAAGAGCCGGTGATCCGCCAGGTGTTCATCGGCCGCGGGCATGACGTGATCGTGCAAGACGCGCTGGAGCGCAAGCTCTACGTCATCCGCAAGACGGCCAGCGCTGCCATCCAGAACCTGGGGCTGAAGTACAGCAAAGAGTATTACGTGCCGTCCATGAGCACGCGCACGGTGATCTACAAGGGCCTGCTGCTGGCCGACCAGGTGGGCACCTATTACCTGGACCTGGCCGACGAGCGCTGCGTGTCGGCCCTGGGCCTGGTGCACCAGCGTTTTTCCACCAACACCTTCCCCGAGTGGCCGCTGGCGCACCCTTACCGCTACGTAGCGCACAACGGCGAGATCAACACCGTCAAGGGCAACTACAACTGGATGCGCGCGCGCGAAGGCGTGATGAGCAGCCCGGTGCTGGGCGATGACCTGAAAAAGCTCTACCCCATCAGCTTTGCAGGCCAGTCCGACACGGCCACGTTCGACAACTGCATCGAGCTGCTGACCATGGCCGGCTACCCGCTGGCGCAGGCGGCCATGATGATGATTCCCGAGCCGTGGGAGCAGCACACCACCATGGACGAGCGCCGCAAGGCGTTTTACGAATACCACGCCAGCATGCTGGAGCCGTGGGACGGCCCGGCGGCCATCGTGTTCACCGACGGGCGCCAGATCGGCGCCACGCTGGACCGCAACGGCCTGCGCCCGGCGCGCTACTGCGTCACCGATGACGACGTGATCATCATGGGCTCCGAATCCGGCGTGCTGCCCGTGCCCGAGCACAAGATCGTCAAGAAATGGCGCTTGCAGCCGGGCAAGATGTTCCTGATCGATCTGGAGCAGGGCCGCATGATCGACGACGAGGAGGTCAAGGCCAGCCTGGCCAACGCCAAGCCCTACAAGCGCTGGATCGAAGACCTGCGCATCCGCCTGGACGACGTGGACCAGCCCGCCGCCGGCATGGACGCGCAGGAGCAGCCCATTGAAAACACCGAGCCGCAGGCCGCCGGGGTGGAGGACACGCCCCCCGCCATGCTGGACTTGCAGCAGGCCTTTGGCTACACGCAAGAGGACATCAAGTTCCTCATGAGCCCCATGGCCGCCAGCGGCGAAGAGGCCATTGGCAGCATGGGCAACGACAGCCCGCTGGCCGTGCTCAGCGAGCGCAGCAAGCCGCTGTACAACTACTTCCGCCAGATGTTCGCCCAGGTGACCAACCCGCCGATCGACCCGATCCGCGAGGCCATCGTCATGAGCCTGGTCAGCTTCATCGGCCCCAAGCCCAACCTGCTGGACATCAACCAGGTCAACCCCCCCATGCGGCTGGAAGTGAGTCAGCCCGTGCTGGACGCGGCCGACATGGTCAAGCTGCGCGGCATCAAGGCGCGCACGCAGGGCAAGTTCAGCTCGGCCGTGCTGGACGTGACCTACCCGCTGGCCTGGGGGCCTGAAGGCGTTGAAGCGCGCCTGGCCAGCCTGTGCGCGCGCGCGGTGGATGCGGTCAAGGGCGGCCACAACATCCTGATCCTGAGCGACAAGGCCGTGGCGCCCGAGCGCGTGGCCATTCAAATGCCGCTGGCGCTGTCGGCCGTGCATCAGCACCTGATCCGCGAGGGCTTGCGCACCAGCTGCGGCCTGGTGGTGGAAACCGGCGGCGCGCGCGAAGTGCATCACTTTGCCGTGCTGGGCGGCTACGGCGCCGAGGCCGTGCACCCCTGGTTGGCCATGGACACCATTGCCAACATCCACAAGGACTTGCCGGGCGAGCTGAGCGCCGACAAGGCCATTGCCAACTACGTCAAGGCCATTGGCAAGGGCCTGTCCAAGATCATGTCCAAGATGGGCGTGAGCACCTACATGAGCTACTGCGGCGCGCAGCTGTTCGAGTGCATTGGCATCAACAGCGCCACTGTGGACAAGTATTTCACCGGCACCCCCAGCCGCGTGGAAGGCATTGGCGTGTTCGAGATTGCCGAAGAAGCCTTCCGCCGCCACCGCGCCGCCTTTGGCAGCAGCCCCATCATGGCTGACATGCTGGACGCGGGCGGCGAATACGCCTGGCGCACGCGCGGCGAAGAGCACATGTGGACGCCGGACGCCATCGCCAAGCTCCAGCACAGCACCCGTGCCAACAGCTTCAACACCTACAAGGAATACGCGCAGATCATCAACGACCAGAGCCGCCGCCACATGACGCTGCGCGGCCTGTTCGAGTTCAAGGTCGATCCCGCCAAGGCCATCCCCGTGGACGAGGTGGAGCCGGCTGCCGAAATCGTCAAGCGCTTTGCCACTGGCGCCATGTCCATGGGCTCCATCAGCACCGAGGCGCACGCCACCTTGGCCGTGGCCATGAACCGCATCGGCGGTAAGAGCAACACCGGCGAAGGCGGCGAGGACGAGCGCCGCTACCGCCAGGAGCTCAAGGGCATTCCCATCAAAAAGGGTGAAAGCCTCAAGAGCGTCATCGGCGCCGAAAACGTGGAAGTGGACATGCCCCTGCAAGACGGCGACAGCCTGCGCAGCCGCATCAAGCAGGTGGCCTCGGGCCGCTTTGGCGTGACAGCCGAATACCTGGTCAGCAGCGACCAGATCCAGATCAAGATGGCCCAGGGCGCCAAGCCCGGCGAAGGCGGCCAGCTGCCCGGCGGCAAGGTGTCGGAATACATTGGCAAGCTGCGCTACAGCGTGCCCGGCGTGGGCCTGATCAGCCCGCCGCCGCACCACGACATCTACTCCATCGAAGACCTGGCACAGCTGATCCATGACCTGAAAAACGTGGCCCCGCACAGCGACATCAGCGTCAAGCTGGTCAGCGAAATTGGCGTGGGCACCATCGCCGCCGGCGTGGCCAAGTGCAAGGCCGACCACGTGGTGATTGCCGGGCACGACGGCGGCACCGGCGCCTCGCCCTGGTCCAGCATCAAGCACGCGGGCAGCCCGTGGGAAATCGGCCTGGCCGAAACCCAGCAGACCCTGGTGCTCAACCGCCTGCGCGGGCGCATCCGCGTGCAGGCCGACGGCCAGATGAAAACCGGGCGCGACGTGGCCATTGGCGCCATGCTGGGCGCCGACGAATTCGGCTTTGCCACCGCCCCGCTGGTGGTCGAAGGCTGCATCATGATGCGCAAGTGCCACCTCAACACCTGCCCCGTGGGCGTGGCCACGCAAGACCCGGTGCTGCGCGCCAAATTCAGTGGCAAGCCCGAGCACGTGGTCAACTACTTCTTCTTCGTGGCCGAAGAAGTGCGCCAGATCATGGCGCAGCTGGGCATTCGCAAGTTTGACGACCTGATTGGCCGCAGCGACCTGCTGGACATGCGCCAAGGCATCGCCCACTGGAAAGCCAAGGGCCTGGACTTCAGCCGCCTGCTGGCCCAGCCCCAGGTGCCAGCCGATGTGCCCCGCCTGCATGTGGAAAGCCAGGACCACGGCCTGGACAAGGCGCTGGACCAGCGCCTGATTGAAAAAGCCCGCCCCGCCATTGAAAAAGGCGAGTCCGTCAAGATCATGGACACCGCGCGCAACGTCAACCGCTCCGTGGGCGCCATGCTCTCGGGCGCCGTCACCAAGGTGCACCCTGACGGCCTGCCGGACGACACCATCCGCATCCAGCTGGAAGGCACGGGCGGGCAGTCCTTCGGCGCCTTCCTGTGCAAGGGCATCACCCTGCAACTCATTGGCGACGCCAACGACTACACCGGCAAGGGTCTGTCCGGCGGGCGCATTGCCGTGCGCCCCAGCCTGGACTTTCGCGGCACCGCGCACCACAACATCATTGTGGGCAACACCGTCATGTACGGCGCCACCAGCGGCCAGGCCTTCTTTGCCGGCGTGGCGGGCGAGCGCTTTGCCGTGCGCCTGTCGGGCGCCACGGCGGTGGTGGAAGGCACGGGCGACCACGGCTGCGAATACATGACCGGCGGCACCGTGGCTGTGCTGGGCCCCACGGGCCGCAACTTTGCCGCCGGCATGAGCGGCGGCGTGGCCTACGTCTATGACGAAGACGGCCAGTTCGCCAAACGCTGCAACATGGCCATGGTGGCGCTGGAAAAAGTGCTGCCCGCCGCCGAGCAGCAAGCCGCTGGCGAGCCCGGCACCTGGCACCGCGGCCAGACCGACGAAGAGCAGCTCAAAGCCCTGCTGGACGAGCACCTGCGCTGGACCGGCAGCCGCCGCGCGCGCGAGCTGCTGGACAACTGGGACACGGCCCGCGCCAAGTTCGTCAAGGTCATGCCCACCGAATACAAGCGCGCCCTGGGCGAGCTGTACGCGCGCCAAGTGGCCGCAGAGCAAATCGGCAAAGCCGGAGCCACGGCCAAAAAACGCACCGCGGCGGCAAAGTGAGCGCACGCCATGGCCACCTACACCGCTGAACTGCTGTGGCAGCGCGAAGGGCAGGATTTCCTGTCCAACCGCTACAGCCGCCGGCACCTGATCCGCTTTGACGGCGGGGTGGAAATGCCGGGCTCATCGTCGCCGCACGTGGTGCCGCTGCCCTGGTCGGACGCCTCCGCCGTGGACCCGGAAGAAGCCTTTGTGGCTGCGCTGTCGAGCTGTCACATGCTGTGGTTTCTGTCCATTGCGGCCAAGCGCGGCTTTTGCGTTGATCGCTACGAAGACGCTGCCGAGGGGGTGATGGCACGTAATGCCGAGCGCCGCATGGCGATGACCGAGGTCACGCTGCGTCCAGCGGTGGTGTTCTCGGGCGAGCGGCTGCCAAGCCGCGAGGACATCGACGCCATGCACCACGAAGCGCACGACGAATGCTTCATCGCCAACTCGGTCAAGACCGAAGTGCGTTGCGAGCCACGCGTGGCCGCAGTTTGAACCCTATCGACTGAAATACCGACGAGAGAAACATCATGGGAAAAGTCACTGGCTTTTTGGAGTTTGGCCGCATCGAAGAGGGCTACGCCCCCGTGGCCGAGCGCGTCAAGCACTACCAGGAATTCGTCATCGGCCTGAACAACGCGCAGGCCAAGCAGCAAGGCGCGCGCTGCATGGACTGCGGCACACCGTTTTGCAACAACGGCTGCCCGGTCAATAACATCATTCCGGACTTCAATGACCTGATCTACCGCGGCGACTGGCAAGGCGCCTTTGCCGTGCTGGACAGCACCAACAACTTCCCCGAGTTCACCGGCCGCATCTGCCCCGCCCCGTGCGAGGCCGCCTGCGTGCTCAACATCAACAGCGACCCGGTAGGCATCAAGAGCATCGAGCACGCCATCATCGACCGCGCGTGGGAAGAAGGCTGGGTCACCCCCCGCCCCGCCGCGCGCAAGACGGGCAAGAAAGTCGCCGTCGTCGGCGCTGGCCCTGCCGGCCTGGCCGCCGCGCAGCAACTGGCACGCGCGGGCCATGACGTGACGGTGTTCGAGAAAAACGACCGCGTCGGCGGCCTGCTGCGCTACGGCATTCCTGACTTCAAGCTGGAAAAGCACCACATCGACCGCCGCGTGGCGCAAATGCAGGCCGAGGGCGTCACCTTCCGCACCGGCGTGCTGGTGGGCGCCATGCCCGCTGACGGCCCAGGCGCCAAAGTCACCAACCTGGCGCAAGAAACCGTGCCGGCCCAGCAGCTGCAAAAAGACTTTGATGCCGTGCTCTTGACCGGCGGCGCTGAGCAGTCGCGCGACTTGCCCGTGCCGGGGCGCGAGCTGGCCGGCATCCACTTCGCCATGGAGCTGCTGCCCCAGCAAAACCGCGTCAATGCCGGCGACAAGCTCAAAGACGCCATCAGCGCCAAGGACAAGCACGTCATCGTCATCGGTGGCGGCGACACCGGCAGCGACTGCGTGGGCACCAGCAACCGCCACGGCGCCAAGAGCGTGACCCAGTTCGAGGTCATGCCCATGCCACCCGAACAAGAAGACAAGCCCCTGACCTGGCCCTACTGGCCCATCAAGCTGCGCACCAGCTCCAGCCACGAAGAAGGCGCCGTGCGCGAATTCGCCATTTCCACCAAGGCTTTCAAGGGGGAAAAAGGCAAGGTCAAGAGCCTGACCACGGTGCAAGTCGAGTTCAAGGACGGCAAGCTCAGCGAAGTGCCCGGCACCGAAAAAGAATGGCCCGCCGACCTGGTGCTGCTGGCCATGGGCTTTACCAACCCCCTGGCCAGCGTGCTGGAAGCCTTTGGCGTGGACAAGGACGCGCGCGGCAACGCCAAGGCCAGCACCGACGTGCAAGGCGGCTACGCCACCAGCGTGCCCAAGGTCTTTGCCGCAGGCGACATGCGCCGGGGCCAAAGCCTGGTGGTGTGGGCGATCCGTGAAGGCCGTCAGGCCGCGCGTGCGGTGGACGAGTTCTTGATGGGATCGAGCGAGCTGCCGCGCTGATTCCTGCGGGTGGGCCTTCGCGGCTCGCCCTTTGGGCGAATCAAGAAACACGCACGCTGACCGCGCGCGTGGCGCGAAGGCCGCCAGGCCGCGCGTGCCGTGGGTGAGTTCTTGATGGGATCGAGCGAGTTGCCGCGCTGGTGCAGGCCGGCCGTGTGCTGGTCTTCCCCCGCTTGTGAACAGGCCCTAGGGTGGGGCGGCTGAAGATCTGCATCATTTAGGTGGTGGGTGTACTACTGATTTTGTAGCTAAAAACCATTATGAATAAAGCGCAAATGGCCTTTTTCATGCTTGGCCCTTGACCTTTGCCAGACCAAGCAGGGCGGGTGTGCCGGGGGCGGTGCGCGCGCCCCTGCTCGTGGGAGCCGCTGTCAGCGTCTGGCGCGTGCAGCTTCGTACAAGGGCATCACGCGCGGCATGGCCGCTTGCAGCGAGGCCATGCGGTCGCCCGGCGCAGGGTGGGTGGACAAAAAGCTGGGGCCGCGGCCGGCACTGGCCTGCGACATCTTTTGCCACAACGAGATGGCGGCGCGCGGGTCGTAGCCCGCACGGGCGGCCAGCTCCAGGCCGTAGAGATCGGCCTCGCTTTCCATGTGACGTGAAAAAGGCAGATCCAGCGCCAGTTGTTGGCCCAGGCTGGCCATTTGCATGCTGGTCTGGCTGGCGCCCAGCAGAGCGCCACCCACGGCAATGGCCAGGCCGCCCGCGGCGCTTTGCGACATCTTTTCACGCGTGTGCTCGCGCAGCGCATGGGCCATTTCGTGGCCCATGATGGCGGCGATCTCGTCATCGGTCAGACGCAGCTTGCGGATGATGCCGGTGTAGAAGGTGATCTTGCCGCCTGCCATCACATGGGCGTTGACGGTGTCTTCGTTGATCAGCACCAGCTGCCAGGGCCAGCGTGCGGCGTCGGGGCGGAACACGCCCACGTGAGGCACGATGCGCTGCATGATGGCTTGCACGCGCTGGAACTCCGGACCGCTGGTGACCAGGGTGCCCTCGGAACGGGCGGCACTGTTTTGCTTGTCGTAGTACTGCAGAGACTGTTGCATCACCTGCTGGGACGACACCAGCAGCAGTTGCGAGCGGCCCGCGCCACCGCCCGTGGCAACGCTGCCGGTGGTGGTGCTGGCGCAGCCCGCCAGCATGGTGGTTGCGGCCAGGCTCAGGACGGTGCGGCGCTGGATCATGGCGAGCCTTTCATGGTTGAACGCGATGGCGGCGGATTGTGCCGCTGCATTGCCCGGCAGTCGTTGCTTGTTGCCAGCCGGTCGTGAGACAAGCGTTCCGGTCTGGGGCTTGCCTTGAGGCAGATCAGGCCATCGCTGTGCGGGGTGGAATGTAAACGCCTATTTCTCAGCGTTTCAAGCCCCTGTCGGACACAGGCTGGGTGTGCCGTGTCGCAGGACACGTTGCCTTCTTCCCCATGCACCAAGATGGCGCATGCCTGCCGCCTGGGCATGCCACCAGCCGTTTCAAAGCGGACGGTGCGCGAAGAGACGATGTCAACCCGTCTCAATTGGTCACGATTTCTTCAGGGGTGTTACCGGCCTCTTTACATGGCATGGAATATTCGCGGCGCCCCATCGTTTTGTGCACATGCGGCTGCATTTCGGGCCGCCCCCGTTAACTTTTTCACGTTTGAACTTGGCGCATGTGCTCCCGCTGTCTTGTCTCCACCACGCCGCGCATGTGATGCGCGGCGTGCGGCTGAACGCGTGAGCCGGAAAGGTCTTTTGAACATGCTTTTGAGAATCGTGCTCATTGGTGCGCTATTGCTGGCGCCCATTTTGCTGTCGCTGGCCAGCCAGCGGCTGGCTGAAACCGTGGGGCCGCCTGAGCTGCCGCAGGATGCGGTGAATGTGCCGCTGTCTGGTGTGGCCGCCAGCGAAGGCCGGGCCGGCCGCGCCCGCCGCGCACCCTCGCCCGCGCGTCTGCCTCGTCCGGTGTTTGAAATGCCTGCTTCGGGAGAGAATTCATGAACGCCGCCGCCGTGGATACCCGTCAGGCCACGCCTGCCGTTCCCCTGCATGCCTCGCTGCGCTGGCGCGTGGTGGGCTGGATGGTGCTGGGCACGGCGCTGACCATGCTGGCCATGATCATGACCATGCGCTCGGTGCTGCTGGGCCGCGTGGCGCTGGACACCAATGCCGCCATCGTGCAAGAGATTGGCGAATTCCGCACCTTCGCCCGCGAAGGGCGCGACCCGCGCACCGCCCGGCCCTTTGCCACGCTGGAGGCGTTGATGGACCGCTACCTGCTGCGCCAGACACCGGACAGCGGCGAGGCCTTCATCGCCGTCGTGCCCGAAGGCGTGCTGTACCTGAACAACGCATCGCAAAAGGCTGGTGAAGTGCTGGCGCAAGACCCCGAGCGCCTGAGCGCGCTGGTGGATGCGCCCGAGCTGTCGGGCATTGAGCGCACGACCCACGGCGAAATGCGCTGGGGCAAGACCCGCGTGCAAGCTGCCAATGGGCAGACAGGCGTGTTCATCGTGACCCATTTCACCGCCCACCAGCGCCAGCTCGTGCTGCGCGAAACGGCGGTGTACTTTGGCGTGGCCTTTGCCGGCCTGCTGCTGATTGGCGCGCTGGCCTGGATCGTGGCCGGACAGGTGCTGACCCCCATTCGCCAGATCAACGCTGCCGCACGGCGCGTGGGCGCGCGCGGCCCGGCGCCGCGTGTGCCCGTCAGCGGCAGCGACGAGCTGGCCGAGCTGGCGCGCGGCTTCAACACTATGGCCGCCCGGGTCGATCAGGCGCACACCGCGCAGCAGCACTTCATTGAGCAAGTGCAGCGCCACTTCAACCAGGCCGGGCGACGTGCGCAGGCGCACCTGGCGCGGCTGGACGCTGCTGGTGGCAACGCAGCGGCGCAAGCCGCCGAACGACAGGCCCTGCACACGCTGCTGGGGCGGGTGGATCAGACCCTGGCCGACCTGGGCCTGCTGATCCGCGCCACGCAGCCGGACTTCCTGCAGCCCGCCCCTGTCGATCTGGCCGCACTGGCTGACGACGTGCTGGCCCAGGCCGGCGCGCTGCGCGACGCGCAGGGCCAGCCGCGCCGCTGGCAACTGCAAGCGCAGGCCCAAGGCACGGCCCCGCTGGATGCCCCTCGCGTGCTGGACGCCATGCGCCACCTGCTGGGCAATGCCGTGGCCCACAGCCAGCCGGGCGACACGCTGGAAGTGAGCGCCGAGCAGCAAGAAGAAAACGGCGTGCCCGTGCTGCGCCTGAGCGTGGCCAGCCCCGGCCAGCCCCTGACGGCCGAGCAGGCCCAGGCCGTGTTCGCCTTCAGCCACCTGCTGGACGACGCCCCGGCCGACGACGACAAGGACTCCGGCATGGGCGTGGGCCTGGCCGTGGTGCGCGCGGTGGCCGAGGCCCACGGCGGCTACGCCTGGGTGCAGGCCGGCGCCGAGTGGGGCAACCGCTTTGGCCTGACCCTGCCACTGGGCCCGGCCAAGGGCTAAAGGCCCACCCCCGTTGGCTGTTTTTTCAACGTTCAGCTCTTTCTTTCAACCCATTGCTTGACTGACCTGCCATGTCCACCCAAGCCATGCCTACCCAAGCGTTGACCGACGCTGCCCCCACCGCCGCAGTCACCCCCGCCGTGGCCGACGGCGCCTACCACGCCAGCGCCCGCCTGCGCCCTGCCAAGGTCACGCTGGCCCCAGCGCCCGTGCGCGAACCGGGCTTGTCCCTGGCGGCCTGGGTGTCGGGCGCGGTGCTGCTGCTGTTCGTGGGCTGGGTGCTGGTGTCGGCCTTTGGCGCGGGCACCGTCATGCCCGGCACCCCGGCAGCGCAGGGCGTGCTGCCCGCGCAAGGCGCGCTCACGCTGTGCGTGTTTGCCATGGCCATCTGGCTGTGGATGTTCTCCAGCGTGGACGACACCTACGTGGCCCTGGGCGCGGCCACGGCGCTGGTGATGATGGGCGTGGTGCGCGACAGCGACTTGTTCGTGTCGCTGGGCGAAGACACGGTGTGGCTGCTGCTGGGGGCGTTTTTGATTGCCGCCGGGGTGTCTGCCTCGGGCCTGGCCACGCGCGTGGCGGCTTTCGTGGTCACGGGGGCGCGCTCGCCCACGCAGCTGACGCACCTGTGCACGGCGGCGCTGGTGGCCACGGCCTTCATGGTGCCGGCCACGTCGGGCCGCGCGGCGCTGACGCTGCCGGTGTTCGTGGCCCTGGCCGGCGTGCTGTCTGACCGGCCCTCGCTGGTGCGCGCCCTGGCCCTGCTGTTTCCCTCCGTCATCTTGCTGTCGGCCGTGGCCTCGTACCTGGGCGCAGGCGCGCACTTGATCACCAACCAGATCCTGCAAGCGGCCGATGCTCCGGGCTTTTCCTTCGCCTCGTGGCTGAAGTTCGGCCTGCCGCTGGCCATGGTGTCCTCGCACGTTTGTGCCGAACTCATCCTGTGGCTGTTCGTGCCGCGCGCCGATCGCCGCCAGCCCCTGCGCGTGACCGTGGCCGACATGCAAAAACACGCCGACACGCCCCTGTCCGGCCCGCTGGCCAAGGGCCAGGCGCGCGCGGCGGGCCTGGTGGGCCTGGCCATGCTGATGTGGTGCACCGAGCCCCTGCACGGCCTGCACCCGGCCGTGGTGGCCCTGGCCTGCGGCCTGGTCATGACGCACCCCAGCGTGGGCGCCGTGTCGCTGCCCAAGGCGCTGAAATCCGTGCCCTGGTCGCTGCTGATGTTCATGGCCGCCACGCTCACGCTGGGCACGGCGCTGGTCAACTCGGGCGCAGCCGACTGGCTGGCGTCGCAAACCCTGGGCCAGATGCGCGGCTCGGGCCGCCAGGCGGCACTGAGCTTTCTGGTGGTGGTGGTGGTGCTGTCCACGGCAGCGCACCTGGTGATCCAGTCGCGCTCGGCCCGCTCGGCAGTGCTCATTCCCATCGTCATCGCCCTGGCCCCGGGTGTGGGTGTCAGCCCCACGGCGGCGGCCATGGCCTCCACGGCGGCGGCGGGCTTTTGCCACACGCTCACCAGCTCGGCCAAGCCCATGACCTTGTATTCGCGCGTCAGCGGCGCGCCCACCTACGCCCCGTCCGACCTGCTGCGCCTGTCGGCCTGGCTGGCCCCCCTGAGCGCGCTGCTGGTGCTGCTGTTCACGCTGGTTTTGTGGCCGATGCTGGGGCTGCCGGTGTTCACCGCGCCCTGAGGTCCTCATGCACTGATTGCCAACGCTGTTTTTTCTTTACCCCTCATTCACCTCTTACTTCACTCAAGGAGAACTCTCATGCGATACCTTCCTCTGCGCCGTATCCTGGTGGCCCCCAGCGGCTTCAAGGAATCGCTTGACGCCTCGG
>JAUNHQ010000023.1:17999-40068 GCA_030535425.1 Pseudomonadota bacterium
CTGCGCCGTATCCTGGTGGCCCCCAGCGGCTTCAAGGAATCGCTTGACGCCTCGGCCGTGGCCCAGGCCATCAGCGCCGGTGTGCGCAAGGCCGTGCCCGGTGTGCGCGTGCTCAGCGTGCCCGTGGCCGATGGCGGCGAAGGCACTGCCGCCGCGCTGGCCGAAGCCACGGGCGGGCGCATCGTGCCCCTCACCGTCACCGGCCCCGTGGGCCAGCCCGTGCAGGCGCACTACGCCATGCTGGGCGGCGCGGCCAAAGGCACGGCCGTGGTGGAAATGGCCGCCGCCGCCGGGCTGCGCCTGGTGCCGCGCGATCAGCGCGACCCCACCCGCACCACCACGCGCGGCGTGGGCGAGCTGATGGCTGCCGCGCTGAATGCCGGCGCCACCCGCATCCTGGTGGGCTGCGGCGATTCGGGCACCAGCGACGGCGGCCTGGGCGCCTTGCAGGCGCTGGGCGTGGCCGTACTGGACAGCAAGGGCAAGCCCCTGGGCCAAGGCGGCGCCGAATTGGCCCGCGCCGCCCGGCTGGATATGGACGGCCTGCACCCCGCGCTGAAAGAAGGCAAGGCGCCCATCACCCTGGCGCTGAACCCGCACAACGTGCTCACCGGCCCGCGCGGCGTGGCCCAGGTGTTTGGCCCGCAAAAAGGCGCCACGCCCGAGCAGGTGCAGGCCCTGTCGGCGGGCTTTGAGCGCTGGGCCAAGCTGCTGAGCGAGCAATGCATTCCCACGCGGCGTGGCTTTGACTTTGCGCTGGGCGTGGGCACGGGCGCCTCTGGCGGGCTGGGCGCGGGCCTGGCGGCCGTAGGGGCAGAGCTGATGCCGCGCTTTCAGGCGCTGCTGGATTCAGGTCTGGCCGGGTTTGACCTGGATGCGCTGATTCGCGGTGCCGATCTGGTCATCACTGCCGAAGGCGCCATCGACTTTCAAACCCCGCGCGGCAAGGTGCCCGCCGAAGTGGCCCGGCGCGCCTCACGCTACGGCGTGCCCGTCATCGGCCTGGCTGGCACGCTGGGGCGGGGCGCGCAAGACGTGTACGGCATCGGCATCGACGCCATTGCCTCCATCGTGCCCATTCCCATGAGCCTGAGCGAAGCGGTGGAGCACGGCGAGCAACTGCTGACCGACGCGGCCGAGCGCATGATGCGCACGCTGATGCTGGGTGCCAGCATTGCCATGGAGCACATGAACGGGAAAGACGAGAGCAACTACCGCACCGAGCGCACCACGGCCTGGTAATGCGCCAGGCGCGCTGGCTGCTGGCAGCGAATGGCTATATGCAAACAAGGCCATTTGCGCGCGTCCCTATTCAAAGTTAGCTATATTTTAAATAGCAAGCCTTGGCGCCCTGGGATGGGTGCCAAGGTTTTTTTATGGTTTGGGCATGGCTTTGAAGGGCGTGGGCCGCGCGGGCTGCCGCCTAGGCAGCGACCGTGAGTGCGGGCAGCACCGTGGCGGCGCAGTCACCAAAGCCGATGCGGGCTGCGCCCGGCTTTTCGCACCAGGCGCTGAGGACGACGCGGTCGCCGTCTTCCAGGAAAACGCGGCTTTCGCCACTGGGCAGTTGCAGGGGTTGCTTGCCGCCCTGGGTCAGCTCAATCAGGGCTGCGGCCTGCTCCAGCCCGGGGCCGGACAAGGTGCCCGTGCCCAGCAGATCGCCCGCTTGCAGGTTGCAGCCGTTGATGGTGTGGTGCGCAACCATTTGCGCCAGCGTCCAATAGGCGTAGCGGTAGTTGCTGGTGCTGATGCGGGCGGCGGCCTGCCCGCTGTCGCGCATGCGGGCGGTTTGCAGGGTCACTTGCAGCTGAATGTCCACGCCGCCTTGGGCGCGGTTGGCCGGGCTGTCCAGATAGGGCAGGGGCTCGGGGTCGCCCGCCGGGCGTGCAAAAGGCACGCGGTAAGGCGCCAGCGCCTCCAGCGTGACGATCCAGGGCGAGAGGGTGGAGGCAAAGCTCTTGGACAGAAACGGCCCCAGCGGCTGGTATTCCCAGGCCTGGATGTCGCGCGCCGACCAGTCGTTGAGCAGCACCAGGCCGAAGACATGGTCTTCCGCCCCGGCCATGGCAATGGGCTGGCCCTGGGGGTTGCCCGGGCCGATGAATACGCCCAGTTCCAGCTCGATGTCCAGGCGCTTGCAGGGGCCAAACACCGGCTCGCTGGCGCCGGGCGGCAGGGTCTGGCCCAGCGGGCGGCGAAAGTCCTGCCCCGATATGCCGATGCTGGAGGAGCGCCCGTGGTAGCCGATGGGCACCCATTTGTAGTTGGGCAGCAGCGGGTTGTCGGGGCGAAACAGGCGGCCGATGTTGGTGGCGTGGTGGATGGAGGTGTAGAAGTCGGTGTAGTCCCCAATGCGTGCGGGCACGGTGTATTCGGCGCCGGTTTGCGGCAGCAGGCAGGCGGCCAGCGCAGCTTGCTGGGCGGCGCCCTGGCGCAAGCCGCGCGAGAGGGCCAGGCGCAGCGCGTGCCAGGCGGGCGCGCCCAGGGCCATCAGGGCGTTGAGCGTGTCTTGCGCTGCGGCGCGTGCGGCCTGGGCGGCCAGGCCGTCAAACAGGCCGGCTTGCGCCACGGCGTGCAGATCGACGATGGCATCGCCAATGGCCACGCCCCCGCGCCAGGGCTGGCCAGCGTGGCGGAACACGGCAAACGGCAGGTTTTGCAGGGGAAAGTCGCAGCCGGGTGCGTTGGCGCTGTCCAGCCAGCTGCGCAGGGCTGGGTCATGGGTTTCGTTCAGTGCGGTCATGGGGCAAGGCGTCAAGGGTCAGAGGGTGGGGGCGGCGCGTGCCGGCGAGGGTCAATCGTGGGTGCCGTCGTGCATCCACGCGGCATGCGGGGGGGCGCGGCGGGTCTGGCTCCATTCTTCGAGCATGTCGCGCTTGACTTCGTCGAGCTTGCGCAGCATGTCGGGGGTACCGCAGTCGGCGGCCAGCTCCAGCCGGTGGCCGTTGGGGTCGAAGAAATAAATGCTTTTGAAAATGGTGTGGTTGGTCGGGCCGATCACGTCAATGCCGGCGGCTTGCAGGCGCGCCTTGGTGGCCAGCAGGGTGTCCACACTGTCGACTTTCAGGGCCAGGTGCTGCACCCAGTCGGGGGTGTTTTCGTCGCGGCCCATGGGCGGCTGGCCGGGCAGCTCGAAGAAGGCGAGGATGTTGCCGTCGCCCGCGTCCAGAAACACGTGCATATAGGGGTCGGGCTGCTTGGTGGAGGGCACTTCGTTTTCGGCAATGGCCAGCACAAAGCGCATGCCCAGGTGCTTTTCGTACCACTCCACGGTTTGCTTGGCGTCCTTGCAGCGATAGGCCACGTGGTGGATTTTCTGAACGAGGGGCATGGGGTTTTCCTTTTACAAGAAAGCTTGGGCGGTGGCTGCGCGGGCTTAGCTCAACCCCGCCACCGGCAGGGCGGCGCCGTGAATGGGGCTGGCCGCATCTGAGCACAAAAAGCCGATGATGGCCGCCAGCTTGGCCGGCGGCACCCAGTGCGTGGGGTCGGCGCTGGGCATGGCGGCGCGGTTGTCGGGCGTGTCGATGATGCTGGGCAGCACGCAGTTGACGTTGATGTGCTGGCCGCGCAGCTCGGCGGCCATGCTTTCGGTCAGGCGGATCAGCGCAGCCTTGGCGGCGGTGTAGGCGCCCATGTGCGCGGCGCCGTGCTGCGCGGCCAGCGCGCCAATGTTGACGATCTTGCCGCCGCCTTGCGCCAGCATCAGCGGCACGACGGCCTGGCAGGCGTGCAAGGCGGTGAGCACGTTCAGCTGGTACTGCCGCTGCCAGGCATCCAGCGGCGTGGCGTGCACGGGCAGGCCCATGTCAAAGCCGCCGGCCAGGTTGCACAGCACGTCGATGCGGCCAAAGTGCTGCTGCGCCTGCTGCACGGCGCGGGCGGTGGCGGCCGCGTCCAGCAGATTGCAAGGCAACTGCAGGGCGCGCGCGCCGGGCCAGTGGCCAAAGTGCTGCTGCAAGGCCGCGCTCTCGCGGTCGATCAGGGCCAGGCGCGTGCCCTCGCCCGCGAAGTCGCTGAAAAAGTGCTGGGCCACGGCGCGGCCCAGGTGGCCGCTGGCGCCGGTGATGAGGATGGTGATGGGCTGGCTCATGGCGGGTTGGCGTTGGCTGAAAAAGGCTGGGCCTCAGGCGTGGCCGCGCTGCTGGCGGTGGTAATTGCGGTGCTAATTGCGGTGGCAATTGCGGTGGTATTGCCCCGTGCCGCGCGTGAAAAGCTCGTCTTGCGCCAGCAGCTGGCCGGGCTGCACGTCGCCCGCCTGGGCCACGCGCTGGTACAGCGGGGCAAAGTCAATGTGCGCCAGCGCCAGCAGCTCGTCCAGATCGCGCAGCACGAAGTAGCTTTCCTGAAAATCGTCAATGCGGTAGTGCGTGCGCATGACGCGTTCGAGATCAAAGCGGATGCGGTGGGGCGAGGGGTCATCAAGGCTGAAGATGCTTTCGGTGCGCGATGAGGCAATGCCTGCGCCATAGATGCGCAGCGCATCGCCTTCTTGCACCAGGCCGAATTCAACCGTGTACCAGTACACGCGGGCCAGCTTGTCCAGCACGCCCAGCGCCTTGGCGCGCAGCCCGCCTTGGCCGTAGGCCTGAATGAAGTCGGCCAGGGCCGGGTTCATCAGCATGGGCACGTGGCCAAAGACGTCGTGGAACACGTCCGGCTCTTGCAGGTAGTCCAGCTCGTGCGGCTGGCGGATGAACTGCCCGCAGGGAAAGCGCCGGTTGGCCAGGTGGTCAAAGAACACGTCGTCGGGCACCAGGCCGGGCACGGCCACGATTTGCCAGCCGGTGTGCCGCATCAGCACGTCTGATACGCGGCGAAAGTCCGGAATTTCGTCTGGCCCCATGGGCAGCTGCTGCATGCCCTGCACGAAGGCGCGGCAGGCGCGGCCGGGCAGCAGCCGGCTTTGGCGCTCAAACAGGGTTTTCCACACGCCGTGCTCCTGGGCGGTGTAGTGCTCCCAGCCTTGGTCGATGGTCCAGTCCGCGTTCTGGGGGGCCGCATCTGGCCCGGCGGCCAGGCCGTGCTTGGTGGGGTTGCCAGCAGCTTGCATGGCTTGTCTCCTGGCGGCTTTCTGGGCCGCTTGTGTTTTTGGTCAGCAACTTGAGAGCTTGGCTATTGGCCAAACCGGGCCAAGATGGTGTCGATGGTGCGCGCCAGCGCCACGTCGCGCTCGCTCAGGCCCTGCGCATCGTGCGTGGTCAGGGTCACGTCCACGCGGTTGTACACGTTGAACCACTCGGGATGGTGGTCGCTTTTCTCAGCGTGCAGCGCCACTTCGGTCATGAAGGCAAAGGCCTGGGTGAAGCTGTCAAACACGCATTGGCGGCGGATCAGCCCGCCGCGCTCGGGCGCATACGTCCACTGCGGCAGGCTGGCCAGGGCTTGCTGGCGCTGGGGGTCGCTCAGGCGCTGCGCCATGGTCACACCGCCTTTTCGGTTTGCAGCACGCCGCGGTTGATCTGGTCGCGCTCCAGCGATTCGAACAGCGCCTTGAAATTGCCTTCGCCAAAGCCTTCGCGGTAGTCGCCCTGGCGTTCAATGAATTCAAAGAACACCGGGCCCAGCAGGTTTTCGGAAAAGATTTGCAGCAGCAGGCGCGGCTGCCCGCCTTCGGTGGTGCCGTCCAGCAAGATGCCGCGCGCTTGCAGCTGGGGCACGGGCTGGCCGTGGCCGGGCAGGCGTTTTTGCAGGTTCTGGTAGTAAATGTCGTTGGGCGCCGTCAGCAGCGGCACGCCGGCCATTTGCAGCTTGTCGATGGACTCGATCAGGTTGTCGCACAGCAGGGCAATGTGCTGAATGCCCTCGCCGTTGAACTTCATCAGAAATTCCTCGATCTGCCCGCCGCCTTGCTTGGCCTCTTCGTTCAAGGGGATGCGGATCATGCCGTCGGGCGCGGTCATGGCCTTGGACGTCAGGCCCGTGTATTCGCCCGAAATGTCGAAGTAGCGGATCTCGCGGAAGTTGAACAGCCGCTCGTAAAAATGAGCCCAATACGTCATGCGGCCGCGGTACACGTTGTGCGTGAGGTGGTCCACCACCTGAAAGCCATGGCCCACGGGGTGGCGGTCGGCGCCGGGCAGCCACTCGAAGTCAATGTCGTAGATGGACTTGCCCTCTTCATAGCGGTCGATCAGGTAAATGGGCATGCCGCCAATGCCCTTGATGGCCGGCAGGTTCAGCTCCATCGGGCCGGTGGCAATGTGAATGGGCTGCGCACCCTTGTCCATCAGCCAGTCCCAGGCCTTGTGCGCGTCCTTCACGCGAAACGCCAGCCCGCAGGCCGAAGGCCCGTGCTCGGCGGCAAAGTAGCCGGCCAGGCTCTTGGGCTCGCGGTTGATGATGAAGTTGATGCCACCCTGGCGGTACAGCGACACGTCCTTGGAGCGGTGGCGCGCCACTTCAGAAAAGCCCAGCCGCTCAAACAGCGGCTCCAGCACGCCCGGCGTGGGCGAGGCGAACTCGACAAACTCAAAGCCATTGAGCCCCACAGGGTTGTCGAACAAATCAGGCATAGGTTGCATGTCTCCAAGGTGGGTGAAAAAGCCGCGCAGGGCGTGCCACGCATGGTAGAGCGGCCTGGGTGCAGGATTCATGCAAATTCAGGCGCGAAAAAGCGTTTGAATGCATTTATCCTGCATAAAATGCCCCATGGGCACAGATCTGAACTTGGATTCGATGGATTTGCGGGTGCTTCGTGCATTGCAGCGCAACGGCCGCGCCACTTACGACGAACTGGCCGAAGCCGTGGGCCTGTCCCCTTCAGCCACGCTGCGGCGCGTGCGGCGGTTGGAAGAAGCCGGGGTCATCGACCACTACGCCGCCTTGCTGCGCCCCGAGCGCGTGGGCCTGGGGCTGACGGCGTACCTGAACGTGCGGCTGGAAAAGCTCACCGACACGCACAAGCGCAACCCCATGGACAGCTTTCGCGCCGCCGTGCAGGCCTGGCCCGAGGTAGTGGAGTGCAGCGCCCTGACCGGCGAGATGGATTACCTGCTGTGCGTGGTGGTGGCCGACATGGCGCATTACTCGCGCTTTGTCATGGACACCCTGCTCAAACATCCCAGCGTGCAGGACTGCAAAACCAGCTTCGTGCTCGACCGGGTCAAGCACACCACGGCACTGCCTATTTGAGCAGGCCCGCACCGGCACCCGCACCCAGCGCATGCCTTGGGGCGGTCAGGGGCGTCAAAACCAAAAAAGGCCGCTAGCGCGCATCCTGTCTCAATGTGCGCTATTTAAAAAATAGCAATCAGCCATCGCGCAAGCGCAGCGGGGCACCTCGCTCCAGCGCCTGTGCGTGCGGCAGGCCGGGCGGGCAGGCCAAGCCTGACCGGCGCTCAGCGAGGCGGCGGCCTGGCGCGCTGCCGCGTTACGATACGGTCTGTTTTGTCACCTCTTGTTTCTTCTTCGGTGTTCCCGTCAGCCCTTGAACGATGGCCTGCCCGGTGCGCGCGCCGCGCCTGGCTGGGCGGCGCACTGCTCTGGCTGGCGCTGCCCGCGCAGGCGGACAAGCCTGCCCGCACAGCCAGGTCCAAGCCGCCCCGCCCCTCGAAGCCCCCGTACCCGCTGGCGCCGGGGCGGGCCTTTTGGCTGCCCGAGCTCTCGCCCGCCGGGCCGGCGGTGGCGCTGGTCAACCTGCACACGCAGCATGTGCAGGTGTACCGCAACGGCGTGGCTATCGGCTACTCCAGCGCCAGCACCGGCAAACCGGGGCATGGCACGCCAACGGGCCTGTTCACCGTGCTGGAAAAGCGCCGCCACCACCGCTCCAACCTCTACAACAACGCGCCCATGCCCTGGATGGTGCGGCTGACCTGGGGCGGCATCGCCTTTCATGGCGGCGCACTGCCGGGCTACCCGGCCTCGCATGGCTGCATTCGGCTGCCCATGCACTTTGCGCCGCACCTGTTTGGCACGCTGCAGCGCGGCAGCGCCGTGGCCGTGGTGCGCCAGCCGCCTGCGGGCGCCCAGGCTGTGTTGACCACGCTCGCGCCCATTGACCCGCAGGGCAAGCCCTTGTTGCAGCCGGCCATGCTGTCGCAGCCGGCGTACTGGGCGCCCGAGCCCGCGCCGGCGCCGGCGCAGCAGATGCCCGCGTCTGCGGCCAGTGCCTCTGCGCCTGCCATGACCCCCATGCCCGCGCCGCTGTCGCTGCTGGCCAGCCTGTCGCAGCGGCGCCTGTTCGTGCTGCAAGACGGGCAGGTGCTGGCCGCTGCGGCGCTGCCTGCCAGCGTGCAGGCGGGTGCAGCCGCCGCCTTGCAAGGCCATGGCCTGTTCCACTGGCACAGCCAGGGGCAGTGGCAGGCCTTGGCGGGGCAGACGTTCAACCCCCTGGACAGCGCCCTGGATGCCGTGCTGTGGCGCCAGGTGCTGCCCGCCGACCCGGTGTTTGCCCAGCGCCTGCGCGCCGCCTTGCTGCCCGGCAGCACCTTGCTGGTCAGCGCGCTGCCTGCCGTGGGTGATGTCCATGTGGCGGTGTGGAAGCTGTAGCCCGGCGCGCCAGCGTGCGTGGCCGCGGGCGGCTGGCCTTTTCCAGCCCTGCCAGCACGGGGCTGGAAAAAACCCGTCATGGGGTTTTCGGGTAAATACCCAAGACATTATTGAAATAATGCCTTTGGCATTTTGCGCATGCCATGCGCGTAATACGGGGTCATGCCGTTTTTCATGCCCATCGGCCAGGGCAAATGGTGTGCCGATCAGGGGAAACCCTTGATCCGTGGGCCTTGCCGGGGGGCGGGCACTGCTTTGGCATCTGCACCTGGGTTGCCAAAAAACGGGGGGGCGCCCATATACTTGCTGTTTTTTCCAAAGGAGCTTTTACGCATGAACGCGCTGTTCAAACTCACTGTTGCCGCCGGTGCGGCCCTTGTGGCCCTGGGCGCGCAGGCGCAGGCCTTTCCCGCTGCGGGCAAGAACATCACCCTGATCGTGCCTTTCTCAGCCGGCGGCCCCACCGACAAGGTGGCGCGCGATCTGGCCGAGGCCCTGCGCAAGCCCCTGGGTGCCACCGTGGTGGTGGACAACGCCGCCGGCGCGGGCAGCACCATTGGCACGGCCAAGGCGTTTCGCGCCGCGCCCGATGGCTACACCCTGCTGGTCACGCACATCGGCATGGCCACCACGCCCACGCTGTACCGCAACCCCGGCTACAAGTACGACGAGTTTGAATACCTGGGCCTGATCAACGAAGTGCCCATGGTGGTGGTGGCCAAGCCCGCCATGGCCGCCAACACCTGGGCCGAGCTGAACACCTGGATCGGCCAGAACAAGGGCAAGGTCAACCTGGCCAACGCCGGGCTGGGCAGCGCCTCGCACCTGTGCGGGCTGATGCTGCAAAACGCCCTGAAGTCCGAAATGACCACCGTGCCCTACAAGGGCACCGCCCCGGCCATGACCGACCTGATTGGCGGGCAGGTGGACATCATGTGCGACCAGACCACCAACACCACCAGCCAGGTGGAGGGCAAGAAGATCAAGGCCTACGCCGTCAGCACGGCCCAGCGCCTGCAAACGCCCGCCGTGTACAAGGACCTGCCCACGCTGGATGAGGCGGGCTTCAAGGGCTTCAACGTCAGCATCTGGCACGGCCTGTACGCGCCCAAGGGCACGCCGGCTGCCGTGGTCAAGACCCTGAATGACGCGCTGAAAGTGGCGCTGAAAGACCCTGACTTCGTCAAGAAGCAGCAGGGCCTGGGCGCCGTGGTGGTGACCGATGGCCGCGTGGAGCCGGCTGCGCACAAGAAGTTCGTGGCCGATGAAGTGACCAAGTGGGGCGCGGTCATCAAGGCCGCAGGCCAGTACGCGGACTGACTGGGCGCTGCTGGCCCGCAGCGGCCAGCGCTTGCTTGAAAAAGCCGCAGGCCCATGGGCGTGTTCACCCATGGGCCTGCGGCTTTTTTCTCGGCGGGGCGATGAGCGCGTTGGCGCGCTAAGGCCTGTGAAAAGGTGATTCAAAAAGGCCGTTTGCGTGCAATTGGTAAAGGTTTATAGCTATATTTTATGTAGCAAATGGCGCCCGCAGCTCAAACGCCCCACACCACGTCCTTGCCTGCATCGGCGCTGGTTTGCAGCAGCTCGATAAAGGGCGCGGCGCGGCGGCGCAGGGAGATCACCTCGTCATCCGCATCGCCCGCCTGCTCGGTCTGGGCACTGGTGTCGGCTGCGGCGGCCTGGCCTGCGGCTTCGCGCCGCTGCACTTCAGCGCGCAGGGCGGCAATGGCGGCCGGGGCTTGCCCAGCCGTGATGATGCCGGTAGGCCCGGGCTCTTTGCCAATGATCTTCAGCAGCTCTTCGGCCGTGGGGCGCAGCATGATGACGTCGGCAGCGGCCTGGGACTTGAATTTGTAGAGCATGTGGGTCTCCTGATGGGGTAGGGTGGCCTAGGGTCTGGTCATCCCGCCCCGATTGTGCACGGGTGCATGGCTTAGTTTGCGTGGGCACTGGCGCAAGCAGCGGTTGTCTGCGGCTGGGCTGGTAGAGCGACTGATAGGGCGGCCTGCTGGGGGTGCCAGGCCATTCCCTCAGGCCCGCGCCAGCGCATCGCGCGCCCGTGCAAAGGCGTGCCAGAAGGCCGCGTCTTGCGTGCTGGCAAAGTTGATGCGCATCAGCGTGCTGGGCGCGCGGCTGGCGTGAAACAGCGCGCCGGGGGCCAGCAGGTAGCCGTCGTCCAGCAGGCGCAGGGCCAGTGCGTCGGTGTCCACGCCCGTGTCCACCCAGCCGAACAGGCCCGCCGGCTCGGCGGCCAGGCGGCAGCCGTGTTGCAGGGCCAGCTTCACGCTGCGGCTGCGGGCGCTGTCCAGCCGCGCGCGCACGCGCTCGGCATGGCGGCGCAGCTGGCCTTGCTCGATGCAGTGCGCCAGCGCGCGCTCCAGCAGGCTGGGGGTGGTCAGGGTGGACAGCAGCTTGGTGTCCATCAGCGGCTCCAGCAGCGCGGGCGGGGCGGCCAGAAAGCCCACGCGCCAGCCGGGTGAGAGGATCTTGGCAAAGCCGCCCACGTACAGCGTGCGTTGCAGCCCGTCAAGCTGCGCCAGGCGGGTGGCGTAGGGCGGGGCCAGGTGGCCGTAGCTGTCGTCCTCGGCAATGTAAAAGCCGTGCTGCTGCGCCAGTTGCAGCAGGCGGTGGGCGCTGGCGGCGCTCAGGCTGGCGCCGGTGGGGTTGTGCAGCACGCTGACGCTGACGTACAGGCGTGGCGCCAGCGGCGTGCCGGCGTGGGCTTGGCAATAGCGGGCCATGACGTGCAGGTCTGGCCCCTGCGGGCCGCGCGGCACGGGCAGGATGCGCAGGCCCAGGGCCGACAGGCGCGCAAATTCCACGGCCCAGCCAGGCTCTTCCACCATCACCGTGTCGCCGCTTTTGAGCAGGGTGCGGCTGATGATGTCCAGCGCCTGCGTGGCGCCCACGGTGGTGATGATTTGCCCCGGCGGCGCGTCAATGCCCATGTCGCCCAGGCGGGCTGACAGCACTTGGCGCAGGTGGGCATCGCCCATGGGCTCGCCATAGCGCACGCCGGTTTCGCGCAAGGTGGCCGCGCGCATGACTTTGCGCAGGCTGCTGGCAATGGGGTCGGTGTCGATCCACTCGGGCGGCAGTACGCCCATGCCGGGCTGGGGCTTGTCGCTGATGGGCTGCAACATGCCGCGCATCAGCATGGCGGCGCTGATGGGCGCGCACGGCCGTGGCGCAGCGGTGGCGGCCGGGCGGGGTGCGCCGGCTTGGGCCGCCTGAGCCACCCTGGCCGCGCGGTCGCGCACGAAAAAGCCCCGCTGGGGGCGCGCCTGCACCAGCCCCTGGGCCAGCAGCAGGTCGTAGGCGGCCACCACGGTGGAGGGGCTGACGCCGTGCTGGGCCGCGCACTGGCGCACGCTGGGCAGGCGCGTGCCAGGGGCCAGCAGCCGGTCGCGGATCGGGGTGGCAAAACGCTCGGCCAGTTGCTCGGCCAGCGGTTGGGCGGCGGTGCGCAGCAGCATGGGACAAGGCAGTGTGTATGGGCGATGCCAACGGTACAGTTTGCCATCTGCGCCTGTCAACTGTATGGCTTCTGTATGCCTTTCGGGCGCTACAGTGGCGGGCATGTCATGGACTGAATTCACCGCTTTGCTGGTGCTGGCCACGGCGGTGAGTTTTACGCCGGGGCCCAACACCACCTTGTCCACTGCGCTGGCGGTCAACGCGGGCCTGCGGGGCGCCATGCCGTTCATCGGTGCGGTGCCGGTGGGCTGGTCGTGCCTGCTGTTGTTGTGTGCTGGGGGTGTAGGCGCGGCGGTGGCGGCGGTGGCGCCGCTACGCTGGGCGGTGCTGCTGCTGGGGGTGGGCTACATGCTGTGGCTGGCGTGGCGGCTGGCGCACAGCGCCGCGCTGGCACAGGCCCCAAACCAGACAGGGCGGGGGGCAGGTGTGGGCTTTGTGCAGGGCGTGGGCTTGCAGTTTCTCAACCTCAAGGCGTGGATGCTGGCGCTGTCCATCGTGGCGGGTTGGGTGGCCGGGCGGCCAGACGCACCGGCACGCCTGGGGCTGGTGCTGCCGGTGATGGCGGTGTTTGCCTTTGCCAGCAATTTCACCTATGCGCTGGTGGGCGCGCTGCTGCGCCGCTGGCTGGCGCAGGGGCGGCGACTGCTGTGGTTCAACCGCGCCATGGCCTTGGCGCTGGCGGCCACGGCGGGGTGGATGGCCTGGAGTGCGATGGATATGAATGCTATTCATAGTGAAGCTGCTTGCGCTTTCTGCACAAGCGCTAACGGGCATTTTTCATCATGAGTGCGCCAGACGATGCGCGCCGTCTGGCGGGCTTTTGGCTGGGGGTGCTGGGGGTGGCTTGCTTTGCCGTCACGCTGCCGGCCACGCGGCTGGCCACGGGCACGGCGGATGCGCCGCAGCTTTCGCCCGCTTTCGTGACCGCGGGGCGTGCGGCGCTGGCGGGGCTGCTGTCGGCGGTGTTTTTGCTGGCCACGCGCTCGCCCTGGCCCACGCGGGCGCAGTGGCTTGTGCTGGCAGGGGCGATGGCGGGCAACGTGCTGGGCTATCCGCTGCTGCTGGCCTGGGCGCTGCGCAGCGTGACAGCTTCGCACGCGGCGGTCATCACCGCGCTGCTGCCGCTGGCCACGGCGGTGGTGGCGGCCTGGGTGCTGGGCCAGCGCGCGCGGCCTGCGTTCTGGGTCTGCGCGGCAGCGGGCAGCGCGCTGGTGGCGGTGTTTGCCTGGCTGCGCGCAGGCGGTGCGGGCGGCCCGGGTTGGGGCCAGGCCGACGTCTTGCTGGCCGGGGCGGTGCTGGCCGCGTCGGTGGGCTATGTGTATGGCGCCAGGCTGACGCCTGAGTTGGGGGCCGAGCGCGTGATTTGCTGGATGTGCCTGGGCGCGCTGCCGCTGACGCTGCCCGCCGCCGTGTGGCTGTGGCCCGGCAACGCGCAGGCGGTGGCGCCCGCCGCCTGGGCAGGCTTTGTGTATGTGGGCGCGGTGTCGATGTGGGCGGGGTTTTTTGCCTGGTATCGGGGCCTGGCCTGGGGCGGCGCGCTGCGCGTGAGCCAGACGCAGCTGCTGCAACCTTTTTTGGCGATGCTGTTTGCCTGGCCCCTGCTGGGCGAGCGGCTGGATGCGCTGTCGGTCGCCTTTGCGCTGGCCGTGGTGGCCACGGTGTTGCTCAGCCGCCGGGTGGGCCGCGCCTGACAAGCCCGCCCGGGCGCCCGCGTCATACTCTTGGTTCCTGTCTGTTTGAAAGCCCTTGACCCCCATGTCTTCCGCCCCTGTCTGGCAACTGGCCGAACGCGCCCAGGCCATGAACCCTTCGGCCATTCGCGAGATTCTCAAAGTCACCGAACGCCCCGGCATCCTCAACTTTGCGGGCGGGCTGCCTGCGCCTGAAACCTTTCCCGTGGCCGAGATGCGTGCGGCCTGCGACGCGGTGCTGGGCCGGGACATGGCCACTGCCCGCGCCGCGCTGCAATACGCCACCAGCGAAGGCCTGCCCGAGCTGCGCCAGTGGGTCGTGGCCGAAATGGCGCGCCACGGCGCGCAGGTGACGCCCGAGCAGGTGCTCATCACCACCGGCAGCCAGCAGGGGCTGGACTTGATCGCCAAAATCCTGATCGACAAGGACGCGCCCATTCTGGTGGAAACCCCCACGTACCTGGGTGCGCTGCAAGCCTTCACCCCCATGCAGCCGCAGGTGTGCAGCGCCGCCAGCGACGAGCATGGCGTGCTGCCCGAGGCGCTGGCCGCGCAGCTGGCGGCCATGCCCCAGCGGCCGCGCTTTATCTACCTGCTGCCCAACTTTCAGAACCCCACCGGCCGCACCATGCCCGAAGCGCGCCGCCAGGCCGTGCTGCAGGTGTGCCGCGCGCACGGCCTGCCCGTGGTGGAGGACAACCCCTACGGCGAGCTGTGGTTTGACCAGCCCCCGCCCGCGCCGCTGCTGGCGCGCTGGCCCGAAGGGGTGGTGTACTGCGGCTCGTTCAGCAAAATCCTGGCGCCCGGCCTGCGCCTGGGCTACGTCATTGCCCCGCCAGGGCTGTACCCCAAGCTCTTGCAGGCCAAGCAGGCGGCCGACCTGCACTCGCCCGGCTTCAACCAGCGCGTGGTGGCCCAGGTCATCCGGGATGGTTTTCTGGACCGCCACGTGCCCACCATCCGCGCGCGCTACCACGCCCAGCGCGACGCCATGCTGGCCGCCCTGGCGCGCGAGCTGGGCGACACCGGCGCCAGCTGGACGCAGCCGGCAGGCGGCATGTTCGTATGGGTGCGCCTGCCCGAAGGGCTGAACGCCCAGGCCCTGCTGCCCCAGGCGGTGGATGCGGGCATGGCCTTTGTGCCCGGCACGCCGTTTTACGCCAGCCAGCCCGACACGCGCACCCTGCGCCTGTCCTTCGTCACCTCCACCCCGGCGCAAATCGACACGGGCCTGGCCGTGCTGGGGCAGGTGGTGCGAAAGGCGCTGGCCTGACAGCCAGGCAGCGCCCGCAGGCAGCGGGCGCGCCGCAGGGGCCAGCGGCGTGGCAAAAGACTGTTGCGATCGTGCGCCAACGGTTGACGCCGGGGCGGCGAGGGCGATACCGTTGGAAGTTCGAGAGGAAACGGCTTTCTCAGCAGAGAACCCAGAACAACAAGACGGACGCATGCAGCACATCGCCACCGCCACCCATTTCGATCATCTCGTCGTGCTGGCCGATACCCTGGAGGAAGGGGCGGCTTGGTGCCAGGCCACTTTGGGCGTTGCCCCCCTGCCGGGTGGCCGGCACGCCCGCTTTGGCACCCACAACCGGTTGCTGAACATCGCCAGCCAAGCCTGGCCACAGGCGTATTTGGAAATCATTGCCATCGACCCCGCTGCCGGACAGGTGGGCGGCCACACGAACGGCAGCAAGCGCTGGTACGACATGGACGTGGCGGCTCTGCGCGAGAGCGTGCGCCGGCATGGCCCCCAACTCATTCACTGGGTGGCGGCGGTGCCCGACATTGACGCGGCCGTTGCGCGCCTGGCCACGCTCGACATCGACCGCGGCGACGTGCTCAGCGTCAGCCGCATGACGGCCGCCGGCCCCTTGCACTGGCGCATTGCCGTGCGCCCCGACGGCCAGCGCCTGATGGAAGGCTGCCTGCCCACGCTGATCGAGTGGGGCGACACCCACCCCATCAGCACCATGCCCGCCAGCGGCGTGCGCCTGCGTGCGCTGCAGCTGTCTCACCCGCGTGCCGAAGCCCTGCGCGCCGTGCTGCAAGCCATTGGCGCCACGCAGGTGGATCTCAGCACGGGCCCGGCCTGCATCCGCGCCGAGTTGGACACGCCGAAGGGGCCGGTGCGGCTCAAGTCTTGCACCTGATTGCCGCGCCTGATTGCGGCGCCTGATTCCTGCACCTGATGGCTGCATCTGGCGCTTGACTGAAGGTCGGCCCAGCGGGGGCGCGTTATCGCCTGCACGACAGCGCCCGCGCCTGCGGCTGACCCACAATGCCGGCCATGGGAACGCTTTACCTTGTGCGCCACGGCCAGGCCAGCTTTGGCGCTGACGATTACGACCGTTTGAGCGAGCTGGGCTGGCGCCAAAGCCGCCGCCTGGGCCAATGGCTGGCGCAGTCGGCCACGGCGCAGGACGCGCCTTTTGCCGCCGTGCTCACCGGCACCTTGCGCCGCCATGCCGAAACCTGGCAAGGCATGGCCGAAGGCGCGGGCGCCGCGCTGGCGGGTTTGCAGCCGCTGGCGCTGCCCGGGCTGAACGAGTACGACAGCCATGCCGTCATCCACGCCATTCACCCCGAGCCGCTGCCCAAACCCGACACGCCCGAGCTGTACCGCCTGCACTTTCGCCTGCTGCGCCAGGGGCTGGCGGCGTGGATGGCAGGCCAGGCCGCGCCCCAGGGCATGCCCCGCTATGCGGACTTTGTGCACGGCATTGACGACGCGCTGAACCGGGTGCGCCAGCAGCACGCGGGCCAGCGCGTGCTGCTGGTGTCCAGCGGCGGGCCCATTGCCACCGCCGTGGGCCGGGTGCTGGGCACCGCACCCGAAACCAGCATCGAGCTGAACCTGCGCATCCGCAACACGGCGCTGACCGAGTTCGTCTTCACCCCCAAGCGCCACGCGCTGCTGAGTTTCAACACGCTGCCTCATCTGGATGGCGCGGATTGGCGAGATTGGCAAACCTATGCCTGAATAGGTTGAGTGAAAAACGGCATTCGCGCTTTATTTGTAAGGGTTTTAAGCTATTGTAATTATAGCTTCATTGCTCCTGGACGGGCGGGCTGACACGCTGGGGCGCACGGATAATGCGCACACCACACACCCAGGGAGTTTTGACAGTGAACCCGATCGACATCGTCATCATGGCCGCGGGCAAGGGCACCCGCATGAAAAGCAAGCTGCCCAAGGTTTTGCACAAGCTGGCCGGGCGCCCCATGCTGGCGCATGTGCTGGACGCCGCCAGCGCCTTGCAGGCACGCACCGTGGTGGTGGTCACGGGGCATGGTGCTATGGAAGTAGAAGCGTTTTGCGCACGCTGGGCAGGCGCTGGCGGCCCAAAAGACGCACAAGACGCAACCCTTGAAACCGTTCGCCAGGAGCCGCAGCGCGGCACCGGACACGCCGTGCAACAGGCCGCGCCTTACTTGGCCGACGACGGCGTGACCCTCGTGCTGAATGGCGACGTGCCCCTGGTGCAGCCCGATACCTTGCAGCGCTTGCTGGCGCTGGCAGGCGGTGATGGCGTGGCCCTGCTGACGGTGGACACCGGCCAGGACGCTGGTGCGTATGGCCGCATCGTGCGCGGGGCAGCGGCAGAAGGTGGCAGCGCGCCGGTGCGCGCCATTGTGGAAGCCAAGGACGCCAGCGCCAGCGAGCGCGCCCTGACCGAGTGGTACAGCGGCGTGATGGCCGCGCCCACGCGCTTGCTGAAAGCCTACCTGGCCCTGCTGGATGACCGCAACGCGCAGCAAGAGTTTTATTTGACCGATGTGGTCAAGCACGCCGTGGCCGCCGGCACGCCCGTGCGTGCGCTGACGATTGCCGACGAGACCGAGGTGGCCGGCGTCAACAGCCCGCTGCAACTGGCCGCGCTGGAGCGCCAGGTGCAGCGCCGCACCGCGCACCGCCTGATGGAAGCGGGCGTGCGCCTGGCCGACCCCGAGCGCCTGGACGTGCGCGGCCAGCTCATCTGCGGGCAGGATGTGGAGATTGACGTGGGCTGCATCTTTGAAGGCCAGGTCACGCTGGGCGAGGGCGTGCGCGTGGGGGCGCATTGCGTCATCGCCAACGCGCACATCGAGGCGGGAGCCGTCATTCACCCCTTGACCCACATCGACGGAGGCAAAGAAGGTGTCACCGTAGGCCAAGGCGCCCTGATCGGCCCCTTCGCCCGCCTGCGCCCCGGCGCGCGGCTGGGGGCTGAAGTGCACATCGGCAACTTCGTGGAGGTGAAAAACAGCACCTTGGCCGCTGGCGCCAAGGCCAATCACCTGGCCTACCTGGGCGACGCCACGGTGGGTGAGCGCGTGAACTACGGCGCCGGCAGCATCACGGCCAACTACGACGGCGCCAATAAGCACCGCACGGTGATCGAGGCTGATGCCCACATTGGCAGCAACTGCGTGCTGGTGGCCCCCGTGACCATTGGCGCTGGCGGCACGGTGGGCGCGGGCTCCACCATTACCAAGGACGCGCCACCCGGCGCTTTGAGCGTGGCGCGCGGCCGGCAGACCAGCATGGCGTCATGGCGGCGGCCAGAGAAAAAACGCTGATAAAAGCCAGCGCCAGCCTGCTCAACTGGCGCCGTGGCGAACGCATGAGGCTGGGCGCATGGAAAGTTGATTGCTATAAGTTAAATAGCCATAAACCCTTGCCAATATTGCGCAATTGGGTTTTTTGGGTGCCTCTGCCTGGCGCATGACGGTGCGCGGCGGTGTTTGCATCAGCGTGGCGAGGGGGTGTCTGCCTCGGGTGGCAGGCCCATCAGGTCGGTCAGGCTGGCCATGTTGCTGGGCGGGGTGTCAGACGACAGTGAGGGTTGGGCTGGGGCAGCTGAAGGCGCGCGTGCAGATGACTGGCCCAGCGACTCGGCCAGCCGCTGCTGAAACTCATGCACGGGCGGCAGACTGCTGACCGAGCGGTGGATGCGCAGCAGGCGCACGCCAGCGGTTTTGAGCACGCGCGACTTCAGTGCATTGGCGCGGCGGGCGGCTTCGTCTGTGTCGGTGTTGCGCTCGCGCACATCAAACGCATATTCCGCCTTGCCATCGGATGTGCACACCACGTAATCCACCGAATGACTATGGAGGCGTCGCAAGGCACGCTGGCGGTCGGCTGCCAGACGAACAGACACCAGTTGCGCCAGCGTGGGTCGGAACAGCACGGCCCGGCCAGGGAAAGCCTCTTGCAGATACAACAGCAGCTTGGCATGCCCGGGGGAGATGGTTTCTTCAGCCACGTAGCGGTCGCCTTCGGCCGAGGCCGGTGTGTCGGCCTGCCGCTGGCGCTGCAGATAAAAATAGACCCCGGCACCCAATAGCGCCGCCACAAGCAGCGATCCGATCAGCATGTTCATGATGTTCAGAGCCTCCCTTTGAATGAGTGAATGAAACAGGCCGCAGCGGCCGTGACGAGCGCGCGCAGACTACCCAGTCAGGCAGCCTGCGCCAACCCGTGATAGTAAACACTCGCATGTGCTGCGCGCCAGGCGGGGCGGATGTCTGTGTGGAAGGCGCTATTGGCTGCTCAGTTGTTCCCAGCGCTCCAGCGCGGTCATCAGGGCTTCTTCGATCTCGCTGTCGCGGGTCTGCAAGGCCACGGCCCGGGCCAAGTCGGTCTGGTACAGCTGGCCATCGGCCAAGGCAGCGCGAATCTGTGCCTGCTCGGCTTCCAGGGCGTCGATGTGGGCGGGCAGCTGATCCAGCTCGCGCTGGTCTTTGTAGCTGAGTTTTTTGCGCGCGGGTTTGGCAGGCGCAGGCAACGCGGCTTTGTCCGGTAGGGCGGCCTGGGGGCTGGCGGGGGCGGCATCGGCTTCGCGCAGTGCCTGCCAGCGCGCGCTTTGCGTCAGCCAGTCCTGCACGCCGCCTTCGTATTCGCGCCATAGGCCGGGGCCGTCCCACACCAGAGTGCTGGTGACCACGTTGTCCAGAAAAGCGCGGTCGTGGCTGACCAGAAACACCGTGCCTTCATAAGTGCTGAGCAGCTCTTCCAGCAGCTCCAGCGTGTCGATGTCCAGGTCGTTCGTGGGCTCGTCCAGCACCAGCACGTTGGCCGGGCGGGCGAACAGGCGCGCCAGCAGCAGGCGGTTGCGCTCGCCGCCGGACAGGCTGCGCACGGGCGAGGCCGCACGTGCCGGGCTGAACAGAAAGTCGCCCAGGTAGCTTTTGACGTGCTGGCGCTTGGTGCCGATCTCGATCCACTCGCTGCCAGGGCTGATGAAGTCTTCCAGCGTGGCGTCCAGATCCAGCGCATCGCGCATCTGATCAAAGTAAGCCACTTGCAGGTTGGCGCCGCGGCGCACCTGGCCGCTGTCGGGCGCCAATTCGCCCAGTATCAGCTTGAGCAAGGTGGTTTTGCCCGCACCGTTGGGGCCGATCAGCCCGATCTTGTCGCCGCGCAACACGGTGGTGCTGAGGCCGGTGACGATGGGTTTGTCGCCAAAGCGCAGGGAAACGTCTTGCAGCTCGGCCACCAGCTTGCCCTGGTAGCCGGCCACACCCGCGTCCACATCGAGCTTGACGCGACCCACCGCTTCACGCCGCGCCGCACGCGCGGCCCGCAGCGCCTGCAAGCGGTTGATGCGTCCCTGTGCCCGCGTGCGGCGCGCTTCCACGCCTTTGCGAATCCACACTTCTTCTTGCGCCAGCAGCTTGTCTGCGCGGGCGTGGAGCGTGGCTTCCTGGGCCATTTGCTCTTGCTTGAGCTGCTGGTAGCGGGCGAAGTTGCCTGGATACGACAGCAGCCGTCCCCGGTCCAACTCGACGATGCGGGTGGCCACGTTGTCCAGAAAAGCCCGGTCATGCGTGATGACCACCACGCTGCCCTTGAAGTCGCACAACAAACCTTCCAGCCAGCCAATGGCGTCCATGTCCAGGTGGTTCGTCGGCTCATCCAGCAGCAGCACGTCTGGCCGTGTCACCAGCGCCTGTGCCAGCGCCACCCGCTTGCGCAGACCGCCTGACAAGGTGCCTATGCGGCTGTCAGGCGGCAGACGCAAGCGGTGCAAGGTCTCATCCACTTGCTGGCGCCAAGTCCAGCCCTGGGCGGCCTCAATGCGCGCGTGCAGGACATCCAGCTCGCCTTGGCCTTGGGCGTAGGCCTGAAGCATCTCGCGCAGCGGCGCCAACCCCTCGGCCACTTGATCAAACACCGTGGCCTCAGGGTCAAGCGCAGGCTCTTGAGGGACAAACGCCACGCGCAGGCTTTGCTGCAGTTGCAAGACGCCATCGTCCAGCTTTTCCAAGCCCGCCAGGCTCTTGAGCAAGGACGACTTGCCTGCGCCATTGCGCCCAATCAGGCCCACGCGCTCGCCAGCCTCCAGGGAGAACTCCGCATGATCCAGCAGAGGAAGGTGGCCGTAAGCCAGTTGAGCGTCCAGCAAGGTCAAGAGGGCCATGGTGAGGAGGGCGTAAAAATTTTTTGAGAAGTGGCTTGCGCAAGCCAGAAAAACAGTGCTATAGTCTAGGGCTTCGCTGATCACTGCGACGCGCTTGTAAGGCAAGCGATGCAGCGAGAAATGAAGGCGAAAGGGTTGTCAGGCTTGCCAAGTTCGGCAAATCAGGAAAAACCCTAAAGTTTGACAGGACATCAAATCTCCTGTCATAATTCAAGGCTCTGCTGATCGCAGCGGGGTTTAAGCAGATGAGAGTCTGCATGTTCATTAAAAACATACAGCCGATAAGCGTGGGCGTTTGATGGCGAATTGCCAAAGTCTTTTCAGACTATCAAACGCTCATGAGAACAGAAGTGAAGTTCACTTCAATTCCGTTTAAATGAGTTAACTCGCAAGAGTATAAATTTTCAAGATCGAACTGTAGAGTTTGATCCTGGCTCAGATTGAACGCTGGCGGAATGCTTTACACATGCAAGTCGAGCGGCAGCGCGGGGCAACCTGGCGGCGAGCGGCGAACGGGTGAGTAATACATCGGAACGTGCCCAGACGTGGGGGATAGCCCGGCGAAAGCCGGATTAATACCGCATGTGATCTGAGGATGAAAGCGGGGGATCGCAAGACCTCGCGCGTTTGGAGCGGCCGATGGCAGATTAGGTAGTTGGTGGGGTAAAGGCTTACCAAGCCTGCGATCTGTAGCTGGTCTGAGAGGATGATCAGCCACACTGGGACTGAGACACGGCCCAGACTCCTACGGGAGGCAGCAGTGGGGAATTTTGGACAATGGGCGCAAGCCTGATCCAGCCATTCCGCGTGCAGGACGAAGGCCCTCGGGTTGTAAACTGCTTTTGTACAGAACGAAAAGGCTCTGGCTAATACCTGGGGCTCATGACGGTACTGTAAGAATAAGCACCGGCTAACTACGTGCCAGCAGCCGCGGTAATACGTAGGGTGCAAGCGTTAATCGGAATTACTGGGCGTAAAGCGTGCGCAGGCGGTTTTGTAAGACAG
>JAUNHQ010000108.1 GCA_030535425.1 Pseudomonadota bacterium
TGAGCTGCGCGCGCGCGGCCAGCGCGGCTTCCAGGCTGTCTGCGGTGTAGCAGCCGGCCAGCCAGCCGGCCAGCAGGGCTTTTTGACCCGCGTCGTGCAGGCGCAGCCAGTCGGCCAGGCGGGGCAAGGCGGCGGGGCTGTCGGGCAAGGCGGCACTGGGCGGGGTGTAAAAGGCCAGTTTGGCGGGCGGCGCGTCGGCGGCAAAGGCCTTGACCATGTCCAGGCGGCTGACTTCCAGCGCGCCCATGCGCTCGCGCAGGGCGGCTTCCAGGGCGGCTTCCCAGCCGGGTTCCACGTGGATGCGGCTCCACAGGCCAGCCAGGCCATCCAGGCCGTGTTTTTGCAGCCAGGGGCCGAGCTTGCCGTCGGTCTTGAGCTTGTCTTGCAGGGCTTTGAGCGCGTCCAGCCGCGCGGCCAGGTCGGCCTGGCGGGCCGATTCGGTGTTGACGGCCTGCTGCGCGGCGCGGCGGGCTTCGTCCAGCTGGGGCACGCTGCCTTGCAGCTCTTGCAGGCGCGCGTCGGCCATTTCGGCGGCTTCTTCGGCGCTGGCCAGCTGCGCCTGCATGTCGTGCAGCTGCTGCTCGTCGGGCGCGGCCAGGGCGTTGCGGTCGGCGCTCAGCCGGTCGCGGCGGGCCTGAAGCTGGCGCGCCTGCTCTTCAATGCCGCGCTGCTCGGCGGCCAGCACCTGGATTTGCTGCTGCACCTGGGCCACGGCGCTGCGCTGCTCGCCCGCGGCGGCCTGGGCGCGGCGCAGGGCGTCTTGCAGATCGGGCAGCGCGCTTTGCTGGTCTTCCAGCTGCGCGGCCAGGGTGATGGCCTGCTCTTCGGCGCTGGCGCCTTGCTCGGCCAGGGATTCGATTTCTTCTTCGGCCTCGGCGCGGCGCTGGGCCCATTGGGCCACTTGTTCTTTCAGCTGCGCCAGCCGGCTTTCGGCGCGCTGGCGGCCTTCGACGACGAAGCGGATTTCGGCTTCCAGCCGCCCGACTTCGGCACTGGCTTCGTACAGCAGACCCTGGGCCTGGTTGACGTGGTCGCCCGCCGCGTAGTGGGCCTGGCGGATGGTTTCCAGCTCGGCTTCGACGTGGCGCAAGTCGGCCACGCGCGATTCCAGGTCGTTGACGGCTTTTTCGGCCTCCACCTTCAGCTTGACCTGGCCTTCCTCGGCCTCGGCGCGCTTTAGGAACCACAGCTGGCTTTGCTTGAGCGTGGCCGCCGCTTGCAGCGCGTGGTACTGCTGGGCCACCTCGGCCTGCTTTTCCAGCTTTTCCAAGTTGGCGTTCAGCTCGCGCAGGATGTCTTCCACGCGCGTCAAGTTCTCGCGCGTGTCGGACAGGCGGTTTTCGGTCTCGCGGCGGCGCTCTTTGTATTTGCTCACCCCTGCGGCTTCTTCGAGGAACAGGCGCAGCTCCTCGGGGCGGCTTTCGATGATGCGGCTGATGGTGCCCTGGCCGATGATGGCGTAGGCGCGCGGCCCTAAGCCCGTGCCCAGGAACACGTCCTGCACGTCGCGGCGGCGCACGGGCTGGTTGTTGATGTAGTAGCTGCTGTTGCCCTCGCGCGTGAGCACGCGCTTGACCGCGATTTCGGTGAACTGGCCCCACTGCCCGCCGGCGCGGTGGTCGCTGTTGTCAAAGGTCAGCTCCACGCTGGATCGGCTGGCGGGCTTGCGGCTGGTGGTGCCGTTGAAGATCACGTCCTGCATGGACTCGCCGCGCAGCTCGCTGGCCTTGGACTCGCCCAGCACCCAGCGCACGGCATCCATGATGTTGGACTTGCCGCAGCCATTGGGCCCCACCACGCCCACCAGCTGCCCGGGCAGCATGAAGTTGGTGGGTTCCGCGAAGGACTTGAAGCCCGAGAGCTTGATGGAGTTAAGACGCACTGGCGGTGAACCAAGGGCCGCCTGGCGGCGGCCCATGCAAATGGCGGTCGAGCGAAGCGGGCAATGATACCGTGCCGGCCCCTGCCTACAACAGGGGCACAGGCCTGCCGTTCTAAAGCATGAGCACTATTATTTTAGTAGCTGCTTGCGCTTGATAGATAAGCGCAAACGGCTATTTTGACTTAAAAGCAATGCGCCAGACTGCAATGCCCTGTCAGGCAGCGCCAATCACCCGCCGCGCCAGGCTCGCCAGAGGCGCTTGCAGCCACTCTTCCAGCCGGTGCGGCAGCATCAGCGGTTTGAGCAGCATGCGCACGGCCTGGTCGGCCGGCAGACGGCTGCTGACCAGGGGAAACACGCGCTGACTCACTTCTTCAAAGCTCTTGGCGCCATCGGCAAACATGCTGCCCTTGTGCGCCCAGACGTGGCGCAAAGCCACATCCGCATCGCTTTCGCGCAGCTCCAGCAGTCGCTTGTAAACCACTTTGGCCACGCGCAGCCGTGACATGGGCTGTGCCTCGCGCAATTGCTTGAAGTAGGACAAAAAGTGCTTGTAGTGGCTCACCTCGTCAGCGCGGATGCGGCCCAGCAGGTCGGTCAGCACAGGCTCTTCGCTCAGGCCGCGCAGGGTCTGGTAGTAGGTGGTGGTGCCGGTTTCCACCACGCAGCGCGCCGCCAGTTCCAGCGCGCGGTCGGACTCCAGCTCTTCCACGTTGCACAGCGGGCCGTATTCGGCAATGAAGCTTTCGAACGCCTGTTGCCACGGAAACTGCGGCCATGCGGCTTTGACGTAGCACTCGAACGCTCGGCCGTGTTGGAGCTCTTCCTGCTCCCAATGTTCGCTCAGCCAGGCAGCCACGTCGGGATAGCCGGCATAGTGGCTGACCAGGTTGCTCGTGTACAGGTCAGAGCCAGATTCGATGAAGGAAGCACTGGTTAGCAGATAGAACAAGTCTTCGCGGTGGGCAATGCGGCTGTGGTCGATGCGCGAAAAATCGATCTGCTCGATTTGCCAGTGCTTTTTGTGAGAGGAAGGCTGCGCTGCCGCAGGCAGGCTGGCCGCGCTGGCCGATGCTGGCTCAGCGCCGTGTGTGACAAGACTCATAAGCGTCATATTTTAGGGTTCAGGCATCGCTTTGCCCGGTAGGCAGGGCTCAGGCCCAGTTGCAAAGTCTTTGCCCCCTTACCTGTCCCAAGTCCAGCAATTTATGGGAATAGTTCTCAAGCCTTGTTGTCCGCAAAGACAAAGAAAAACTATATTCAGAAGCTTATTGAAACATTTGTTACTTACACTATGGAGCCTATCCCTTTTCCCTTCACGCTCAAGCTTTCCTATGTTGCGCTGTCCTACATCGTCTCGACTGTAGGCGCTTTCGTGGCGCTGACGGCTGCCGACAACATCGCCACGAAGGGCCGCGCGCTCAATCGCGTCAACCTGTTTGCCGCCAGCATGGCGCTGGGCGGCATTGGTATCTGGTCCATGCACTTCATCGGCATGCTGGCCATGCGCATCGACATGGGTATCGGCTATTCCCTGATTGAAACCCTGATCTCGCTGGTGGCTGCGGTGGGCGGCTGCATGCTGGCTCTGTATTGGGTGGCTCGTCATCCAGGCAGCAAGTGGCACTTGTTGCAAGCGGGCCTTTTTCTGGGCCTGGCGGTCTGTGTGATGCACTACCTTGGCATGTACGGTATGCGCTTTGGCGGCTTTTTTGAATGGTCTGGGCTGCTGGTGACCTTGTCGATCGTGATCGCGATCGTGGCTGCCACGGCTGCCCTGTTTCTGGCCTTCGCAGTCAAGGGGCTGACCGCTCGCGCACTGGCAGCCGTGGTCATGGGGCTAGCTGTATGCGCCATGCACTACACCGGCATGCAAGCGGCAACCATCATGTGTACGACAGAAACGCCGCAGTTCATTCCTTCCGGCTTTGGCGTGGTGGGCACGTATGACCTGCCGGCACTGGTCAGCGCCTTTGCACTGGGCATGGCAGGCATCATCGCCCTGGATCAATTGATTCAGAAACTGGGGATCCAAAGCCCGCCGTCTCAACCTCGATCCTGAGCCTTTGCGTGCCTGCGCTGTGTACCGCCCTTTTTCAAGTCACTTGAGGGGGGCGCTCTCTTTCTGTCACCACCGCTGCGCACTAAATGTTCTGCTCAAAAAACGCCATTTGCGCGCGTTTTCAAAGGGGTTTAAGCTATTTAAATAATAGCAAATTGCTTGCTTTTTCCCCACTTCAATGGCAGACCATCACCGTGGTGGATCTGCCATCGCATAGCAAGGGAGCGCGATCGCAGCTCGCATAACGCAGTGCCAAGTCTGGCTTGCTGGCTTACACCCGCTCGGCCACCCAGGCTTGCACGCTTTGCAGCGCGGCGGGCAGCGCGGCGGCGTTGGTGCCGCCGGCCATGGCCATGTCGGGCTTGCCGCCGCCTTTGCCGCCCACCTGGCTGGCGACAAAGTTGACCAGCTCGCCGGCCTTGAGCTTGCCCACGCTGTCCTTGGTCACGCCAGCGGCCAGTTGCACCTTGTCGCCATCCACCGCGGCCAGCACGATGGCGGCGGTTTGCAGCTTGTCCTTGAGCTTGTCCATGGTCTCGCGCAGGGTCTTGGCGTCGGCGCCTTCCAGGCGCGCGGCCAGCACTTTGATGCCTTTGACGTCCACCGCCTGGCTGCTGAGTTCGTCGCCCTGGGCGCTGGCGAGCTTGCCCTTGAGCTGGGCCACTTCTTTTTCCAGCGCCTTGATCTGCTCCAGCGTCTGGGCCACGCGCGCTTGCAGCTCGGCTGCGGGGCTGCGCAGCGTGGCGGCGGTGGCCTCCACGGTGCCTTCCAGCCCTTGCAGGTAGGTCAGCGCGCCGGTGCCGGTGACGGCCTCGATGCGGCGCACGCCAGCGGCCACGCCGCCTTCCATGACGACTTTGAACAAGCCAATGTCGCCCGTGGCCTTGACGTGGGTGCCGCCGCACAGCTCGCGGCTGGTGCCGATGTCGAGCACGCGCACGGTGTCGCCGTATTTCTCGCCAAACAGCATCATGGCGCCGGTTTGCTGGGCGCTTTCGATGTCCATCACCCGCGCCTGGGTGGGGGTGTTGGCCAGGATTTCGTCGTTGACCAGGCGTTCGATCTCGGTGATTTGCGCCGGTGTGAGCGGGGCGTTGTGGGCAAAGTCAAAGCGCGTGCGCTCGGCGTTGACCAGGCTGCCTTTTTGCTGCACGTGGCTGCCCAGCACTTCGCGCAGGGCCTTGTGCATGAGGTGGGTGGCGCTGTGGTTGCGCATGGTGGCGGCGCGCCGGGCCATGTCCACCTGGGCCTGCACGGCATCGCCCACGCGCAGGCTGCCTTGCTGCACCACGCCGTGGTGGCCGTACACGTCGGCCTTGATTTTTTGCGTGTCTTGCACGCCAAAGCTCATGCCCTGGGCGCTGAGGGTGCCCGCATCGCCCACCTGGCCGCCGCTTTCGGCGTAAAACGGCGTGGTGTCGAGCACGACGATGCCGCCCTGCCCTGCCGCAAGGCTTGGTACCGGCTCGCCCCGGGTGTCGTACAGGGCCAGCACGCGGCTGCTGTCGTGGGCCAGCTCGTCGTAGCCGGTGAACTGGTTGCCTGCGCCCGCGTAGTCGAGCTGCTTGTCCATCTTGAACTTGCCGGCGGCGCGGGCGGTGTCTTTTTGGTGCTGCATGGCGGCGTTGAAGCCGTCCACGTCCACGCTCACGCCGCGCTCGCGGCACACGTCCTGCGTCAAGTCCAGCGGAAAGCCGTAGGTGTCGTGCAGTTTGAAGGCCACGTCACCGGGCAGCGTGGTGGCGGCACCAGCCAGGGCGCTGTCCAGAATCTCCATGCCGTGCGCCAACGTTTCAAAAAAGCGCTCTTCCTCGGCCTTGAGCACTTCGGTGATGCGCGCCTCTTGCTCGGCCAGGCGCGGGTAGGCCTGGCCCATCTGGGCCACCAGCTCGCGCACCAGCTTGTGGAAAAAGGGCTGCTTTTGCCCCAGCTTGTAGCCGTGGCGGATGGCGCGGCGGATGATGCGGCGCTGCACATAGCCGCGCCCTTCATTGCTGGGGATGACGCCATCGCTGACCAAAAAGGCCGTGGCTCGGATGTGGTCGGCAATGACCTTGAGCGAGGGGCTGTCCAGGTCGGTGCAGCCGGTTGCGCGCGCAGCGGCTTGGATGAGGGCCTGAAACAGATCAATCTCGTAGTTGCTGTGCACACCTTGCAAGATGGCGGCCAGGCGCTCTAAGCCCATGCCGGTATCGACGCAGGGCGCAGGCAGGCGGGTCAGGCTGCCGTCTTCATGCATCTCGAACTGCATGAACACGTGGTTCCAGATTTCGATGAAGCGGTCGCCGTCTTCATCGGGGCTGCCGGGGGGGCCGCCGGGGATGTGGGGGCCGTGGTCGTAGAAGATTTCCGAGCACGGGCCGCAGGGGCCGGTGTCGGCCATCATCCAGAAGTTGTCGCTCTTGTACTTGCCGCCTTTGTTGTCGCCGATGCGGATCACGCGCTCGGGCGGCAGGCCGATGATTTGCGTCCAGATGCCATAGGCCTCGTCGTCTTCGTGGTACACGGTGGCCAGCAGCTTCTCGGGCGGCAGGCCGTAGACCTTGGTCAGCAGCTCCCAGCCCCACTCGATGCTTTCTTTCTTGAAGTAATCGCCAAAGCTCCAGTTGCCCAGCATTTCAAAAAAGGTGTGGTGGCGCGCGGTGTAGCCCACGTTTTCCAGGTCGTTGTGCTTGCCGCCCGCGCGCAGGCAGGCCTGCACGCTGGCCGCGCGCACGTAGGGGCGCTTGTCGGTGCCCAGAAACACGTCCTTGAACTGCACCATGCCGCTGTTTGTGAACATGAGCGTGGGGTCGTTGCCAGGCACCAGCGGGCTGCTGGGCACGACGGTGTGGCCCTTGGCGGTGAAAAAGTCCAGAAAGCTCTGGCGGATTTC
>JAUNHQ010000024.1 GCA_030535425.1 Pseudomonadota bacterium
AAAAGCGCGTGGACCTGGGCCGCGCCCTGGCCATGGAGCCGCAGGTGCTGCTGCTGGACGAGCCCATGGCCGGCATGAACGTGGAAGAAAAGCAGGACATGAGCCGCTTCATCCTGGACGTGAACGACGAGTTCGGCACCACCATCGTGCTGATCGAGCACGACATGGGCGTGGTCATGGACATCTCCGACCGCGTGGTGGTGCTGGACTACGGCAAGAAGATCGGCGACGGCACGCCCGATGAGGTGATTCACAACGAAGACGTGATCCGGGCCTACCTGGGCACCAGCCACTGACACGGCCCCAGCGCACGCACGAGGAGACAACACTCATGGCATTTTTTCTGGAAGCACTGCTGGGCGGGCTGATGACCGGCATGCTGTATTCGCTGGTGGCGCTGGGCTTCGTGCTCATCTTCAAGGCCAGCGGCGTGTTCAACTTTGCGCAGGGCGCAATGGTGCTGTTTGCCGCGCTGGCGATGGCGCGGTTTTCCGAGTGGATTCCCAAGTGGCTGGGCATTGACAACCCCTGGGTGGCCAACATCGCCGCCTTCGTCATTGCCGCGGCCATCATGTTCGTGGTGGCCTGGTGCATCGAGCGCCTGGTGCTGCGCCACCTGGTCAACCAGGAAGGCGCCACGCTGCTGATGGCCACGCTGGGCATCACCTACTTTCTCGAAGGCGTGGGCCAGACCATCTTCGGCAGCGAGATTTACTCCATCCACATCGGCATGCCCAAGGATCCGGTGTTCATTCTCGACTCGGTGTTTGAAGGCGGCGTGCTGGTCAGCAAGGAAGACCTGATTGCCGCGCTGATTGCCGCCGCGCTGGTGGTGCTGCTGACCCTGTTTTTCCAGAAAACCGGCACGGGCCGCGCGCTGCGCGCCGTGGCCGACGACCACCAGGCCGCGCAATCCATCGGCATTCCGCTCTCGCGCATCTGGGTCATTGTGTGGACGGTGGCCGGCGTGGTGGCCCTGGTGGCCGGCATGATCTGGGGCAGCAAGCTGGGGGTGCAGTTCTCGCTGGCCACGGTGGCGCTGCGCGCGCTGCCGGTGGTGATTCTGGGCGGGCTCACGTCCGTGCCCGGCGCCATCATCGGCGGGCTGATCATCGGCGTGGGCGAAAAGCTCTCGGAGGTGTACCTGGGCCCGTATGTGGGCGGCGGCATCGAGATCTGGTTTGCCTACGTGCTGGCGCTGGTGTTCCTGCTGTTCAGGCCGCAAGGGCTGTTCGGCGAAAAAATCATTGATCGCGTGTAAAGCCAGGGAGGAAGTCGCACCATGTTCTACCGCGAAAACGGCCAGTTCAAGACCAGCTACCGGGCCGACCAGCAAATCTTCCCCATCGCGCAAGACCGCTGGGCCGTGCTGGCTCTGGTGGCCTTTGCCTTCATCGGCGTGCCGCTGCTGGCCAGCGACTACCTGTTTCTGTCCATCCTGCTGCCCTTTGTCATCCTCTCGCTGGCGGCGCTGGGGGTGAACATTCTGGTGGGCTACTGCGGGCAAATCTCGCTGGGCTCGGGCGCCTTCATGGCCATGGGCGCCTATGCCGCCTACAACGCCTACATGCGCGTGCCGGGCATGCCGCTGCTGGCCGCGCTCATCATCGGCGGCGTGTCGGCCATGCTGTTTGGCGTGCTGTTTGGCCTGCCCAGCCTGCGCGTGAAAGGGCTGTATTTGGCCGTGGCCACGCTGGCGGCGCAGTTCTTTGCGGACTGGATGTTCCTGCGCGTGAAGTGGTTCACCATGGACTCGCCTTCGGGCTCGGTGTCGGTGTCCAACCTCAAGGTGCTGGGCCTGCCGCTGGATGCGCCCGTGGCCAAGTACCTGTTCTGCCTGGTCATTCTGGTCGTGGTGGCGGTGCTGGCCAAGAACCTGGTGCGCAGCGCCACGGGGCGCGAGTGGATGGCCATTCGCGACATGGACGTGGCCGCCGCCGTGATCGGCATCCGCCCGCTGTACGCCAAGCTCAGCGCCTTTGCCGTCAGCAGCTTCATCGTGGGCCTGGCCGGCGCGCTGTGGGCCTTCATCTACCTGGGCGCGTGGGAGCCGGCGGCGTTTTCGCTGGAGGCCATGTCCTTCAAGCTGCTGTTCATGGTCATCATCGGCGGCATGGGCTCCATCATGGGCAGCTTCTTTGGCGCGGCCTTCATCGTGGTGCTGCCCATTGCCCTGAACCGCATCCTGCCCATGCTGGCCGGGCTGCTGGGCGTGGAGTTTTCCACCACCGCTGTGTCGCACACCGAGCTGATGATTTTTGGCGCGCTGATCGTGTGGTTCCTCATCGTCGAGCCGCACGGCCTGGCCAAGCTGTGGTCCACGGCCAAGCAGAAGCTGCGGGTGTGGCCGTTCCCGCATTAGATATGGCACACCCCCCTGAGTCGCCTTCGGCGCCTTCCCCCCTCTTGCTGCGCGAGGGGGGACACCGCCAGTGGCCGGCGCAGGTCCGGCCACGGCGGTCGCTGGGATGGCCTGCTCCGCGGCCACTCGAATGTTGGGGGGCGCAGCGGGCTGGCACCGGTTCGGCTGCGGTGACGTTGTTTGTGTTCGGTTTTTCTTGCTTCAACCATCATCAAAGGAGACATGCATGAAGCTATCCAAGACCCTGATCGCTGCCGCCGTGGTCGCGGCTTCGTCGGTCGCCAGCAGCGCTTTTGCGCAAGAGCAGTTCATCCCGGTGCTGACCTACCGCACCGGCCCTTACGCGCCCAATGGCACGCCCATTGCCAACGGCACGGTGGATTACTACAAGTACGTCAACGCCAAGGGCGGCATCAACGGTGTGAAGATCGCCTTTGAAGAGTGCGAAACCGGCTACGACACCGCGCGCAGCGTGGAGTGCTACGAGCGCCTGAAGACCAAGGGCGCCTCGCTGGTGCACCCCTGGTCCACCGGCGCCACCTTTGCGCTGACCGAAAAAGCGCCTGTGGACAAAATCCCCCTCATCACCACCGGCTATGGCCGCAGCGAAAGCCAGGACGGTATGGTGTTCAAGTGGAACTTTCCGCTGGGCGGCTCCTACTGGGTGGCGGCAGACGTCATCATGAAAGCCATTGCCGCCAAGGAAGGCGGCGTGGACAAGCTCAAGGGCAAGAAGATCGCCCTGGTCTATCACGACAGCCCCTTTGGCAAAGAGCCCATTCCGCTGTTGCAGGAAATGGCCAAGAAGCAGGGCTTTACCCTGCAACTGCTGCCCGTCACCGCCCCCGGTGTGGAGCAAAAAGCCACCTGGCTGCAAGTGCGCCGCGACCGCCCCGACTACGTGCTGCTGTGGGGCTGGGGCGTGATGAACTCCACCGCGCTGAAAGAAGCCCAGGCCACCGGCTACCCGCGCGAGAAGATGTACGGCGTGTGGTGGTCCAGCGCCGAGCCTGACGTGAAAGACGTGGGCGCAGGCGCCAAGGGCTACAACGGCGTCACGCTGATGCACTCGGCCGACAAGAACTCCCAAATCGTCAAGGACATCCTGGCCACCCTGCACGCCAAGGGCCAGGGCACCGGCCCGAAAGAAGAAGTGGGCGATGTGCTGTACCTGCGCGGCGTGTTCAGCGCCATGCTGGGCGTGGAAGGCATTCGCGCCGCGCAGGAAAAGTTTGGCAAGGGCAAGGTCATGACCGGCGAGCAGGTGCGCTGGGGCCTGGAGAACCTGAACCTCACGCAGGACAAGCTGGACGCGCTGGGTTTCAAGGGCGTGCTGCGCCCCATCAAGACCACGTGCAGCGACCACATGGGCAACATGCAAGGGCGCATCCACACCTGGGACGGCAAGGCCTGGAACTACACCACCGACTGGCTGCAAGCCGACCCAGCCGTCATCAACCCGCTGGTCAAGACCACGGCCGAGCGCTACGCGGCTGAGAAAAAGATCGCCGCGCGCCCCGCGTCCGACTGCCAGTAAGGGCGCCAGCGCCTTTGCAGGCATCACGCTGGCGCGGGCACACCCGCTGCGCGCGCCAGCGCCACTGTCTCTTTTCCTTCTTGAAGGCGCCTTGGTGCGCCTAGGTTGCACAAGAAAGCCCGCTTACATGAGCTCCAACGCACCCGCATCCACCCTGCTCACGGTCAACGGCATTGAGGTCATCTACAACCACGTCATCCTGGTGCTCAAGGGCGTGTCCCTTGCCGTGCCCGAAGGCGGCATCGTGGCGCTGATGGGCGGCAACGGCGCGGGCAAGACCACCACGCTGCGCGCCATCAGCAACCTGCTCAAAGGCGAGCGCGGCGAAGTCACCAAGGGCTTCATCCAGTACAAGGGCGAGCGCATTGAAAACTTGAGCCCTGCTGACCTGGTCAAGCGCGGCGTGGTGCAGGTGATGGAAGGGCGCCACTGCTTTGCCCACCTGACCATCGAGGAAAACCTGCTCACCGGCGCCTACACCCGCACCGACAAGGCCGAGATCGCGCGCAACCTGGAGAAGGTCTACACCTACTTCCCGCGCCTGAAAACCCGCCGCACCAGCCAGGCGGCCTACACCTCTGGCGGTGAGCAGCAGATGTGCGCCATTGGCCGCGCCCTCATGACCAACCCCACCATGGTGCTGCTGGACGAGCCCAGCATGGGCCTGGCCCCGCAAATCGTGGAAGAGGTGTTCAACATCGTGCGCGACCTCAACACCAAGGAACGCACCACCTTCCTCATTGCCGAGCAAAACACCAACATGGCGCTGAAGTACGCCGACTACGGCTACATCATGGAAAGCGGCCGCATCGTCATGGACGGCAAGGCCAGCGACCTGGCCAGCAACGAGGACGTGAAAGAGTTCTACCTGGGCGTGGGCGGCGGCGAGCGCAAAAGCTTCAAGGATGTCAAAAGCTACAAGCGGCGCAAACGCTGGCTGGCTTGATAACTCCCCTCTTAAGGCGCTGACGCGCCTTCCCCCCTCAAGGGGGACAACGCTGGTGCTCGGGCGAACCCCGAGCACGGCGTTCGCAAATGGCTGGGCTTTAGCAGCCGTTTGGCGGGCCTGCTTCGCGGCCCTTGGCTTTAGCGCCCTCTCCCGCTTGCGGGGGAGGGCTGGGGTGGGGGCAGCGGCCTTTGCCTGCACCCATCGGGTCACTTACTCAACGGACACACACCATGACCACCTTCTACGACGCCCTGGAAACCCGTGACCCGGCCGATCGCGAGGCCGCGCTGATGGCCGCATTGCCCGAGCACGTGGCCCACGCCAAGCAGGCCAGCCGCGCCCTGGGCGACATTCTGGCCGGTGTGGATGCCGCCAGCATCCACAGCCGCGCCGCGCTGGCGCGCCTGCCCGTCACCCGCAAAAGCGAGCTGCTGGCGCGCCAGCAAGCCGCACGCGCTGCCGGGGGCGATGCCTTTGGCGGCTTTGCCGCCGTGGGCTATGGCCCCGCCATGCGGCGCCTGTACGCCAGCCCTGGCCCCATTTACGAGCCGGAAGGCATGGCACGCGACTACTGGCGCATGGGCCGCGCGCTGTACGCGGCGGGTTTTCGCGCCGGGGAGCTGGCGCACAACGCCTTCAGCTACCACATGACCCCCGGCGCCTTCATGATGGAAAGCGGCGCCCACGCCGTAGGCTGCACCGTCTTTCCCGCCGGCACGGGCCAGACCGAGCAGCAGCTGCAAGCCCTGGCCGAGCTTCAACCCGCCGGCTACCTGGGCACCCCCAGCTTTCTGCGCATCCTGCTGGAAAAGGCACAGGAAGCAGGCCAGCCCTTGAGCCTGCGCAAAGCCCTGGTCAGCGGCGAAGCCTGCCCGCCTTCTTTGCGCGACTGGTTTGCCCAGCACCACGTGGCCGCCTACCAGTGCTACGCCACCGCCGACTGCGGCCTCATCGCCTACGAAACCACCGCGCGCGAAGGGCTGGTGCTGGACGAAAACGTCATCCTCGAAATCGTGCGCCCCGGCACGGGCGATGTGCTGCCCGATGGCGAAGTGGGCGAAGTCGTCGTGACCGTGCTCAACCGCGACTACCCGCTCATCCGCTTTGGCACGGGCGACCTCTCGGCCGTGCTGCCCGGCGCCTGCCCCAGCGGCCGCAGCAACACCCGCATCAAAGGCTGGCTGGGCCGCGCCGACCAGACCACCAAAGTGCGCGGCATGTTCGTGCACCCCGGCCAGGTGGCCGAAGTGGTGCGGCGCTTTGCCGAGGTCAGCAAAGCGCGCCTGGTCATCAGCGGCGAAATGGCCAACGACCAGATGACCCTGCACATCGAAAGCGAGCCCCTGGACGGCTTGGCCGAGCGCGTGGCCGAAGCGGTGCGCGAAGTGACCAAGCTGCGCGGCGAGGTGCGCATCGTGCCCCCAGGCAGCCTGCCCAACGACGGCAAGGTGATTGAGGACGCGCGCAAGTACGACTAGGGCGCTGTGCGGCTTCTCTGCGGGGCCGTGCACTGGCCCCAAGGCCAGCAAACGGCGTTTGGGGCGATGCTAAAAATGGCTGTTTGCGCGCGTTTTATAAGGGTTTTAAGCTATTAAAACAGTAGCTTTCGCGGAATGGTGCCCGTCTGCCCCGTGCCGGCTCAGAACGCCAGGTTGGCCTTGACCATGATCGAGCGGGGCGCACCGGGCATGGCCGATGAGCGCCAGTAGGTTTTGTCAAACACGTTTTGCACGGCGGCGGTGAAGGTCCAGGGCGCGCGGTGGTAGCCAACCATGGCGTCCACGCGCGTAAAGCCGGGCAGGCTGTGCTGCACGTTTTGCACGGTGTAGTAGCGCTTGCCCAGGTGGGTGATGCCGACTTCGGCAAACCAGGGTTGCGGCGCGTAGCGCACGAACAGGTTGCTGCTGACGCGGGCGGTGTTGTCCAGGTAGCGGCCTTCGCGCTCGGGACTTTGGCGGTCTTGCACAACTTTGGCCGACATCAGCCCCAGCGAGCCGCGCACGTACCACCGCGGGTGCAGGCGGCCAATGGCGCTGAATTCGATGCCACGCGAGCGCTCTTTGCCGCGCACGGCCCAGCGGGTCAGATCGTCCGGGTCGGGGCGGTAGCGCACGTTCAGGTGCTCCAGGTTGTAGATGGACAAGGTGGTGCTGAGCTGGCGGTCGAGCCAGTCGCTTTTGATGCCTACTTCGAACTGGCGCGACTCTTCCGGGTCCGTGTTGGCCGCCGCGTCGGTGGGCAGCACGCCCAGGTAGCTGCGCCCGCCGTAGGGGGAAAAGCTTTTGTTCCACGCCGCGTACACCGTGTGGGCGGGCGAGACGTCCCACACCACGCCCACGTTGGGGCTGAAGCTGCTGCCGCTGTAGGCAAAGCTGCGGTTCTGAATGTCGGTGGTCTTGAAGCGGTAGCGGTCATACCGCCCGCCCAGCAGCACCTTCAGGTCAGGGCGCAGGGCGATCAGGTCTTGCACGAACAGCCCGGCCGAGGGCGCGCGGTGGCGGTTGTCGATGGTGGCCGCCGGGCGGGGGCTGATGCGCGTCCAGGTGCTGGCGTCGGCAAACGGGTCGATGGGCTGGTTGCTGCGGCTGGTCAGCAGCGGATGGCGTTCTTCGCGCGCCAGATCCAGCCCCAGGCTGAGCTTGTGCTCGATGGCGCCGGTGGTGACGCGGCCATTGAGCGTGAGCGCGCTGCTCAGGGTCTTGTTGCTGGTTTCCTGCCAGGCGTAGCTTTGGTTGAGCACGCGGCGCGTGGCGTCGTAGGTGCCGCCAAAGTAATGGTCAAAGTCTTGCGAGGCGCTGCGGTGCGCCAGTTGCCAACGCAGGTTCCACTGGCTGCTCAGGGCGTAGTGCAGGTCCGAGCGCAGCACGCGCAGCTCATCGCGCACGAAGTCGCCCGGGCGGGCAAAGCCCTGGTGGTAGTCGATTCCCATGGCGTCGTACACGTCGCGCGTGGGGTTGCGGTCGGGCACGCGGCGGGCGCTGTCCCAGGTGTACTGGCCGGTCCAGCTCAAATCGCCAGAGCGCACGGTGATGCTGGGCGAGAGCATGTAGCCCTTGGTGTGCACGCCCGAGCGAAAGGAATTGGCCCGCGCCACCTCGCCGGTCAGCCGCACGGCCACCTGGGGGGTGATGACCTGGTTGATGTCGAACGTGGCGCTGCGGTTGGCCCACGCGCCGTAGGCCAGGCCCACGCTGCGCCGCTGGGTGAAGTTGGCGAACTTGCTCACCATGTTGATGACCCCGCCGCCGGCGCTGCGGCCATACAGCACCGATGCCGGGCCTTTGAGCACTTCCACCCGTTCGATGTTAGCCGTGGAGCGGCGCACCTGGCCGCTTTCGCGCACGCCGTCGCGGTAGATGTCGCTGGCGTCGGCCTGAAAGCCGCGGATGTAAATGCTTTCGCCGCGCATGTCGTAGGTGGCGTCGATGCCCGCCGTGCCCTCCAGGATGGAACTGAGGTCGTTGGTGCCGTAGTTCTTGTTCTTCTGAATGTCCAGCACGTCCACTGTTTGCGGCGTTTCCCGCACGCTGAGCTGGTTGCGCGTGACATCGGCCTCTTCGTAGCCGATGTAGCCCTTGGTGACGCTGGTTTCCGCCGTGTCCACCACCTGCACTGTGGGCAGGGTGGCGGTGTAGTTGTCGGCATCGTCTGGTGCGGCAACAGGCTGGGCCGTGGCCGCAGGCGCAGCGGCGCTGGCAGCCGCCGAGGGCGTGGCGGGCGCGGCGGCTGGTGGCGTCTGGCCGTGCGCGGGCAGGGCGAGCAAAGCCAGTACGGCGCCGGCCACGGCCGTCGGGGCGAAGGAGCAAGGGATACGCATGTGAATGGTTAATAAGAGTGATTTGCATTTGTATTTTAAGATCAATGTATCTGGTGTATCTGTTTTGTGTCTGCGGCATGTCGGAAATGTGTCTGATGTGTGTCTGGTCTGCGTGTGGCGCGCATCTGGCCAGTGCCGGCTGCATGCCTGTTGGGCAGGGGCGGGCATCCGCAGGGCGACGACCGACTTGGTGGACAATGGCCGCCGCTTTTTTGAGGCCCGCCGCCGTGTTTGCCGCGCGTGTTGCGCAAGCCTTTGCCATTGGATTTGCCAAGTGACTGCTGCCTCTACCGCTGACCATGCCTTGCCCGCCGCCGACCGCATGACCGCCGCCGAGCGGCGCGCCAGCGTGTCGCTGGCCAGTGTGTTTGCGCTGCGCATGCTGGGGCTGTTTCTGGTGTTGCCCGTGTTCGCGCTGGAGGCCGCGCGCCTGCCCGGCGGCGATGACCCGGCGCTGGTGGGCCTGGCCATGGGCATGTATGGGCTGACGCAGGCGCTGATGCAGGCGCCGCTGGGGCTGCTGTCTGACCGCCTGGGGCGCAAGCGCGTCATCGTGCTGGGCCTGCTGGTGTTTGCCCTGGGCAGCGTGGGGGCCGCGCTGGCGCCCAGCGTGCAGTGGCTGGCCGTGGCGCGCGGGGTGCAGGGCGCGGGGGCGGTGTCGGCGGCGGTGACGGCGCTGCTGGCCGATTTGACGCGCGATGCGGTGCGCACCAAGGCCATGGCGCTGGTGGGCATGAGCATTGGCGCCATGTTTGCGCTGTCGCTGGTGGTGGCGCCGCCGCTGGCGGCGGCGGTGGGCCTGGGCGGCTTGTTCGGGCTGACGGCGCTGCTGGCGCTGGCGGCCGTGGCGGCGGTGCTGTGGCACACCCCGCCCGAGCCGCCCCGCCAGCCGGGGGCTGCGCGCGTGCCGCTGGCGCAGGTGCTGGGCCACCCGCTGCTGTGGCGGCTGAACCTGGGCGTGTTCGTGCTGCACACGGTGCAAATGGCCTTGTGGGGCGTGGTGCCGGGCCTGCTGGTGGCCGCCGGGCTGGCTAAGGCGGCGCATTGGCAGGTGTATCTGCCGGCGGTGGGCTTGTCGTTCGTGCTGCTGGGCGGGCTGTTTGCGCTGGAGCGGCGCGGCAAGCTGGCCGGTGCCCTGCGCGGGGCGGTGGCGCTGCTGCTGCTGGTGCAGCTGGCGCTGCTGTGGCTGGCGCCGCGCGCGCCGGGGGTGTGGGCGCTGGGGGCGGTGCTGTTTTTCTTCTTCGTGGCCTTCAACGTGCTGGAGGCCAGCCAGCCCAGCCTGGTGTCGCGCCTGGCGCCGCCGGCGTCGCGCGGGGCGGCGCTGGGGGTTTACAACACCTTGCAGTCGCTGGGCCTGTTTGCCGGGGGGGTGCTGGGCGGGTGGCTGCTCAAGGCTGGGGGGGCGGCGGCGGTGCTGGCGGCAACGTCGGCGCTGGTGCTGCTGTGGCTGGCGCTGGGCTGGGGGCAGCCGGTGCCGGCGCGTCAGCCGCAGCGCTAGCCTTGGGCGCGGCCAGGCGCCGCACCAGCACTTCGGCCAGCGTGGGGTACAGCGGGCGGCTGACCATGCGCGAGACCAAGCTGGCCACCATGGCGCTGGCCATCAGTCCCAGCACCATGGCGTAGCCATCGACCATTTCCATCACGATGATCATGGCGGTGATGGGGGTTTGTGTGACGGCGGCCAAAAACCCGGCCATGCCCAGGGCGATGAGCACCATGGCGTATTCGGGCGCCAGCAGTTGCGCCACGTCGTGGCCCAGGCTGGCGCCAATGGACAGCGCGGGCGCAAACAGCCCGCCGGGCACGCCCGACCAGGCCGACAGCCAGGTGGCGATGAATTTCAGCAGCGTCCACACCACGGGCAGCGAGGACTCGTGCGTGGGCGTCAGCAGCAGGCGCGTGTGGTCGTGCCCGCCGCCGCTGGTGCTGGCGCCGGTGACCAGGCCAATGACGGCCACGGCCAGCCCGCAGGCGGCGGCAAAGTACACCGGGCGCTTGCGGCGCAGGGCGTTGAAGCGGTCCACCGAGCCCATCAGGCTGGCAATCAGCAGCCGCGCCAGCAGCCCGCCGCCCAGCCCGCACAGCAGGGCCAGCGCCATGCCGGGGGCCAGCACTCCCCAGCCGGTTTGTTCGATGCGGATGCGGCCGAAGTAAGACAGGTTGCCAAAGGCGGACACGGCCACCAGACCGGCTAGCACGATGGCGCCCATCATCAGGCCGGACGAGCGCGTTTCCAGCTTGCGCGAGAGCTCTTCGATGGCGAACACGATGCCGCCCAGCGGGGTGTTGAACGCCGCCGCAATGCCTGCCGCGCCGCCGGCCACCAGCAGCTCGCGCGCGGTGATGCCCGAGCGCGGCGAGAGAAAGCGCCGCGCCGCATACATGACCCCCGCGGCAATTTGCACCGACGGGCCCTGCCGCCCCGCCGACAGGCCGGCCAGCAGCCCGCCGGTGACGGCCAGCAGCTTGGCCAGGGAGTTTTTCAGCGAAATCAGCGCGCTGCGGCCGTTGGCGTCCAGGCGCGCATCCAGCGCGGCCGACAGCTGCGGCGGCCCCGAGCCGCCCGCGCCCGGCGCCCAGCGGCGCACGGCCCACACCACCAGGGCGCTGATGGCCGGTGTCCACAGCAGCGGCCACAGCGGCGATGCGGCGGCCATGTCGCGAAACGCCTGCTCGGCCGCATCGGCCAGCAGCGTGAACAGCACCACCGCCAGCGCAGCCAGCAGCGCAAAGAGGATGACCACGGCGCGATCGAGCCAGATGCGCGGGTCGGTCACCTCGTTACGCATCTGGCCCAGAAAATCGGGGTCGTTTTTCATGGCGCTGCATTCTGGCACTGCTGGGCTGTGGCAGCCGGCCCTTGTCGCCTTCAGGCTTTCCTGCCCAGGGGCATAGGGCACAATCGCACGCTGCTTTTGCACGCTGTTTTTTTCAAGCGCCGTTTTCCTTCACCGCAGTTTCTTTTTTGGGCAAGAAGCCATGGCCTCCGTCAACAAAGTCATCCTCGTCGGCAACCTGGGGCGCGACCCTGAGACGCGCACCTTTCCCAGTGGCGACCAGATCTGCAATGTGCGCATCGCCACCACCGACCGCTGGAAGGACAAGCAAAGCGGTGAAATGCGCGAACACACCGAGTGGCACAGCGTCATCTTCAATGGCCGTCTGGCCGAGATTGCCGCGCAATACCTGCGCAAGGGCAGCCAGGTGTATGTGGAAGGCAGCCTGCGCACACGCAAGTGGCAAGACAAGGACACTGGCGCCGACCGCTATGCCACCGAGATCCGGGGCGACGCCATGCAAATGCTGGGCAGCCGCCAGGGCATGGGCGGCCCCGGCGGTGACGAGGGCGGCTATGGCGGCGGCTATGACGCGCCGCGCCGCGCCGCGCCCGCACCGCGCCCGGCGCCTGCACCGCGCGCTGCACCTGCGCCGGCCAGCAAGCCGGCGGCAGATGCGTTTGGCGATATGGACGACGACATCCCGTTCTGAGGCCGCTGCGAGGCAAGCGCCGCGCATCCGGCGGCGGCTTGCCCTTGAGCCTTTCTTTTTTGTTTCAACCTTCGTTTTTTGACGCATGAGCCTGACTCTTGAACAAGCCAACACCATCATCAACGCCGCCCTGGCCAAGGCACGGGCATCGGGCTTCAAGCCCATGGGCGTCGCTGTCGTGGATGCGGGGGGCAACCTCAAGGCCTTTGCCAGCGAGGACGGCGCCTCCATGTTCCGCTTTGACGTGGCACGCGGCAAGGCCTGGGGGGCGGTGGGCATGGGTGTGTCCAGCCGCACACTGGCCGAGCGTGCGCGTGAAAACCCCAATTTCTTCGTGTCGCTAGCCTCAGCGGCGCAAGGCCGCTTTCTGCCGCAAACGGGCGCGGTCGTTATCAAGAACGCCCAGGGCGACGTGCTGGGTGCGGTGGGCGCCAGCGGCGGCACGGGCGATGAGGACGAGCTGATCTGCATCGCCGGCGTGGCTGCCGCTGGCCTGGCGCACGGCTAGGTGGCGTCAAGAGTCATAAGCCAAATAGGCCGTTTGCGCGCGTTCTATAAGGGCTTTTTGCTACTTTAAAAATAGCATTTACCTGCAAAAAACCGTTGTGCCAGCCGGGGGATAATTCAGCCCCATGCATATTCGCTTTACCAAGATGCAGGGTGCGGGCAATGACTTTGTCGTACTCGATGAAACACAGGGGCTGCTGGGGCTGACACCAGCGCAGTACCGCTGGCTGGGCGACAGGCGCTTTGGCATCGGGGCGGATCAGATTCTCAGCGTGCGCGCGGCGCCTTCGTCGCAGGTGGATTTTGAGTACGTCATCCACAACGGCGGCGACGGCGGCGAGGTGGAGCACTGCGGCAATGGTGCGCGCTGCTTTGTGCGCTACGTGCGCAGCAAAGGGCTGACAGACAAGCGCACCGTGCGCGTGCAGGTCAAGCACGGCGTGATTTCGCTGACCGAGCAGGACGATGGCCGCGTCGTGGTCGACATGGGCGCGCCCGTGTTCGACTTGGCTGCCGTGCCTTTTGATGCCACTGGCCTGTCGCCTGTGCCTGCGGGCGTGGGCACGGCCGGGCCGTGGCAGTACTGGCCTCTGGACTTGCGGCGCAACGCCGCTGCGCTGGCGCGCCTGCCGCAGGCGCTGGCCGCGCACGAAGCGTGGGTCAACGTGGCGGTGCTGTCCATGGGCAACCCGCACGCGGTGCAGCTGGTGGCCGATGTGGATGCCGCGCCTGTGGCTGTGCAAGGGCCGTTGATCGAGTCGCACCCGGCGTTTCCGCAGCGCGTGAACGCGGGCTTTTTGCAAATCGTCAACCGCGCGCAGGTGCGCCTGCGCGTGTATGAGCGCGGTGCGGGCGAAACCCTGGCCTGCGGCACGGGGGCTTGCGCCGCCGTGGTGGCGGGCGTGCGCCTGGGACTGCTGGACACGCGGGTGGATGTGCATACCCGTGGCGGCGTGCTCACCATCGAGTGGGCGGGCGGCGCACAGGATGCGGTGCGCATGACCGGCCCGGCGACCACCGTGTTCGAGGGCGAAGCCGATATTCCAGAGCTGACATGAACACTCCTGCCATGAACCCCATCACCGAAGACGACATTGCCCAGTTTCTGGTGCATACCCCTGATTTTTTTGAGCGCCATGCCGACCTGCTGGCCGCTGTGCAGCTGACCAGCCCGCATGGCGGGCGCGCCGTGAGCCTGCAAGAGCGCCAGGCAGAGATGCTGCGCGAGAAGATCAAGGTGCTGGAGCTGCGCCTGATGGAGATGATGCGCCACGGCAACGAGAACATGCTGATTGCCGATAAGCTGCTGCGCTGGTCGCGCCAGCTGTTTCTGGTGGCGCGCCCGGTGGATCTGCCCGCCGTGCTGGTCAGCGAGATCCGCAGCCAGTTCAGCGTGCCGCAGGCCGCGCTGAAGGTGTGGGAGGTGGCCGAGGTCTACGCCGATCAGCCCTTTGCCCAGGGCGCCAGCGACGACATCAAGAGCCTGGCCTCGTCACTGGCCACGCCCTACTGTGGCGTGAACGCAGGCTTTGACGCCGTGCAGTGGCTGGAGGAGCCAGACGATGCCGCTTCGCTGGCGCTCATTCCCTTGCGCACCGGTGCCGACCAGCCCGCTTTTGGCCTGCTGGTGCTGGCCTCGCCAGACAGCCAGCGTTACCAGGCGGGCATGGCGACCGACTTTCTGGAGCGCATTGCCGAGCTGGCCAGCGCCGCGCTCTCGCGCGTGCGGGACTGACATATAGCAGCGCAGGCAATGCAAGCGCGCCGGCGAATGCACAGCATGTGCGGCGGGGCGGGGCAGGGGGTGCATGTGAGGTATCTGCTCAAAAAGGCCATTTGCGCGCGTCTGGAAAGCGCTAGCAGCTATTAATTAAATAGCATGGGTGATGATGCTTCCGTGAACGATGCCGCGCTGCTGGCGCGCTATCTGGCCTATGTGCGTGAGCAAAAGCGCCTGGCCGGGCGTACCGTGGCCTTGTATGAGGACGACTTGCGCGCCCTGTCTGCCTTTGCCGCGCAGGCCGGTGTGGCGCTGGTGCGGGTGCACAACGCGCAAGTGCGCCAGTGGGTAGCCCGCATGCACGCGGGCGGACGCAGCGGGCGCGGCATCGCGCGCATTCTCTCGGGCTGGCGCGGGTTTTACGCCTGGCTGGGGCACGAGGGGCTGATTGCCGTCAATCCGGTGCAGGACGTGCGTGCGCCGCGCCAGCCACGACCGCTGCCCAAAGCCTTGCCCGTGGATGAAACCATGCGCCTAGCCGGGCATGTGCAAGAGGATGACGATCCCTGGCTGGAGGCGCGCGACGCGGCCATGGTTGAGCTGCTTTATGGCTGCGGCCTGCGCGTGGCCGAGCTGACGGGGCTGGACGTGGCCGAGACCGACGCGGCGCGGCTGGCCGGGCGCGGCTGGATTGACCTGGCTGATGCCCAGGCGCATGTGCAGGGCAAGGGCAGCCGCCGCCGCAGTGTGCCGCTGGGCCGGCAGGCGCTGGATGCGCTGGCGCGCTGGCTGCCGCAGCGCGTGCCGGGCGCGCGCACGCCGCCACAGGGCAGCGCGGCGGATGCGCTGTTCATAGGGCGCGACGGCACGCGGCTGACCTCGCAATCCATCTGGCAGCGCCTGCGCCGCCGCAGCCTGCTGGCGGGCATGCCATCGCCCGTGCATCCGCACATGCTGCGCCACTCCTTTGCCAGCCATTTGCTGCAATCCAGCGGAGACTTGCGCGGCGTGCAAGAGCTGCTGGGCCACGCCAGCGTGCGCACCACGCAGGTCTATACCCGGCTGGACTTTCAGCACCTGGCGCGCATTTACGACGCCAGCCACCCCAAGGCCAAGCGGGGCTGAACAGCCGGGCCAAGCACGCCAGCGCCGCTGGGAGTGTTCAGGGGGTGTTCAGGGAAATGGAGGATGGCGCGCCATGGGCCAAAATGGCCTTTTGCGCGCGTTGCATAAGGGTTTTAAGCTATCAAAAGAGTAGCTTTTCGCTGGGGGCTCACAACGCGCCGTAGCTGTGCAGGCCCGAGAGGAACATGTTCACGCCGATAAAGGCAAAAGTGGTGATGGCCAGGCCCACCAGCGCCCACCACGAGGCCACGGTGCCGCGCAGCCCCTTGATGAGCCGCATGTGCAGCCAGGCGGCGTAGTTCAGCCACACGATCAGGGCCCAGGTTTCCTTGGGGTCCCAGCTCCAGTAGCCGCCCCAGGCCTCAGCGGCCCACAGCGCGCCCAGCACGGTGGCGATGGTGAAGAAGGCAAAGCCCACGGCGATGGCCTTGTACATCACGTCGTCCAGCACTTCAAAGCTGGGCAGGCGCTGGGCAATGCGCCTGCGGCCCAGCAAGATGCCGCCCACGATCAGCGCGGCCACGATGGCGTAGCCGAACCAGTAGCTGCCCCCTGCCTCGCCCACGGCGCGCTGGCGAAAGGCCAGGGGCACGAAGCACAGGGCCACGCCCAGAATCCAGATGGGGGCGAGCTTGTACCAGCGCGTTTCCTCGGCCTGCTGCTTGATCAGGTAGGCAAAGCCCAGCATGGCCGCCAGGGCAAAGGTGCCGTAGCCGATGAAGTTGGCCGGCACATGCAGCTTCATCCACCAGCTTTGCAGCGCGGGCACCAGGGGCTGGATTTCGTGCGCCTCGCGCACCAGCGTGTACCACAGCAAAAAGCCCACGGCGGCGCTGACGACGAGCATGACGAAAGCGCCCATGGCGCGGGTTTTGTACTGCGCTTCGTAGTACAGGTAAAACAGCGCCGTCATCCAGCAAAACAGCACGAACACTTCGTACAGGTTGCTGACCGGTATGTGGCCAATGCCCGTGCCGATCTGGTGGCTTTCGTACCAGCGCACCAAGGTGCCGATGAGCGCTAGCCCCACGGCCACCCAGGCCAGCTTGCTGCCCAGGCCTTCAAACGTGTCTTGCTGGCTGCGCACGAACATGCCCAGCCAGTAAAACACTGTGCTCATGAAAAAGAGCACGCTCATCCACAGAATGGCCGACTGGCTGGAGAGAAAGTACTTGAGCCAGAACACGGTGTCGCCGCGCCGCAGGTCGGCCCCCTGCTCGCCCTGGTAGCTGAAGATGGCCAGCAGCGCCAGCGCGCCCACCACCAGCATGAGCGTGCGCAGCGGGCGCCAGAACCAGCCCAGCCAGATGAGCACGGGTGCGGTGCCAGCCAGGATCCATTTCTCGTACACGTCCATGGCGCCGTGGTAGCGCTGAAAGGCCAGCAGCGCGCCGGCCAGCACGATCAGGGCAAACAGCCAGTCGCCCCAGCTGCGGCGGGCAAAGTAGCCCTCGCTGAGCGTGAGGGTGCGGGCCTGGGCGGCGGGTGCGGCGGCAGCGTGGGTGTTCATGACAGGCTCTTTCAGGCAGCGGGCGTGGAAGACGGCGGCTGCGGCACAGGCGCCAGCAGCTTGCGGTGCAGTTGTTCAAATTCGCGGTCGGCGTCCAGCGTCTTGCGGTTGGTGGACAAGGCCATCTGGGCCTGGCTGCCCTGTTCGGTGGGCGCCAGCCAGACCCACAGGCGCCGCTCGCGCACGTAGAGCATGGCAAAGATGCCCACGATCAGCAACAGGCAACCCAGATAGACCACGTTCTGCCCGGGGGCGCGCGCGACTTGAAAGACGCTGGCTTGCTTGTGCTCGAAGCTCAGCAGCTCAAAGGCCAGGGGCGCGGGGTAAAAGGGCAGGTCGGACAAGGCCAGCACGGCCTGGGTCATGAACTGGCTGGTGGCTTCGCCCTCGGGCATGGGCGGCTTGCCCGCGGCTTCGCGCGCCAGGGCGTTGAGCTGAAACAGGCTGCCGTTGAGGATGCGCAGCAGCACGTCGGCGGCGCGCTCGCGCTCGGCCTCGGGCACGGCGCTTTCAATGAAGTCGGACACCGCCTGCAGGCCGCTGACGCTGCGGCCATTGACCTGCTCGGCCCCGGCAAACAAGCCCAGCGCGCGGCTGGCCGATTCGCCGAGCTGCCCGGCCATCTCTGAGCGGTCTGCGTCCACCGCCAGGGCCACGTAGCGGCGCACGGCACGCGCGCGCATCTCGGGGTCGTGCAGCGCGTCGCGCAGTTGCAAAAAGCCCTGCATGCTGCCGTCTTCGTCGGCCGGCAGGCGCAGGTAGCGCATGGGCTCGGCAGCGGTTTCGCGCACGCCCAGCAAGAACACGGGCACGCCATCGCCCATGTCCACCGGCAGCATGTAGTTGTGGTATTCGCGCGCCTGGCCGGCCGCGTCGCGCAGCTTGTATTCGATGCTGGGGCCGACGTTGCGCAGCTCGCGCGGGGTAACGGTCTTGTCGGCCGCGCCCAGGCGCTGGGCGAGGGTGTTGCGCAGGTCCACCGTGCGCACGTCGGTGCCGCTGCCCTGGGTGGAGAGGTTTTCCACGTTGATGACGCGCAGGCCGGTGTATTCGATCGTGAGCTGATCGTCGTCGCTGACGAGGCGCGAGGACGAGCCAATGACCCCGTCCAGCTCCAAAGGCTGCACACCCGCCTGCATGGGCACGCCGCGCAGGCGCACGCTGGAGCCGCCGTCGTCGAAGCTGCTTTGGTAAATGGCCACGCCCTTGTAGTGGCCGGGGTGGTTGACTTCGATGCGCTGGGGCACCTGCCCGCCCGTGGCTTTGTCGTGAATGACCACTTCGCTGGCAAACAGCCGGGGCATGCCGGTGGGGTAGTACTCGACGATGAACTTTTTCAGCTCCACCGCAAAGGGCAGCTCTTGCAGCAGCACGCCGTCGGACTGGCTGAGGATGGCGGTGCTGGACTGCGTGCCCTCGGCCACCACCAGGTTGCCGCGAAAGGCGGGGTTGCTCTCGGGCAGGCGGTGCTCGGGCTTGACGTCGGCCACCAGGCCGCCGCCCGCGTACACCGACTTGCCGCCAAACCAGGTCATGGCGCGCACGAACAAGTCGCCATCGAACAGCCCGCCCAGGCAGATCAGCACGATGGCGCTGTGCGCGGCGATGTAGCCGATCTTGTTGGCCGCCCCGGCCTTGGCCGCCACCATCCAGCCCTGGCCGGCGGGGGTGTCGCGCGCTTGCAGGCGCACTTTCCAGCCGCCGCCCGTGAGCATCTGGCCGATGCGGCGGGCCTCGGCCTCGGGCGTGCCCGCCAGCGTGGCCGAAGCCTTGTGGTGAAAGGCGCGCAGGCTTTGCTCGCGAATGTTTTCCTTGTAGCTGCGGATGTCGGCCAGGTATTTGGGCGTGTTGCGCGCAATGCACAAGCTGGTGCTGATGACCAAAAACGCCAGGATCAGCAAGAACCACCAGGCGCTGTACACCGCGTTGAGCTTGAGCGCCAGAAACAGCTCGCCCCAGAAGGGGCCGAACTGGTTCATGTAATTGACCGCCGGCTCGTGCTGCTTGATCACGGTGCCGATCACCGAGGCGATGCAGATCACCGTCAGCAGCGCAATGGCAAAGCGCATGGACGACAGCAGCTCGGCCAGCGCGCGCCAGGCGTGGGCAGCGCGCGCAGGCGGCGTGTCAGCGGAAGAAGCGGGTGAGGTCATGCCAGATAAGGTCGGGGCTGCCCGCCACCATGCCGGGCGGGCCGGGCTTGGAGCCGCCTGAAAGGCCGAGGTTCAATGCCTCCTGCTGCTGGCCGGGCTTGACCAAAAACAAAGCCGCGCTGGCGGCAGGGCCAGGCGCGGCTTGGCGGCTTTTGGGGCAAGGGCCGGGCCTTTGGGCGGGCGGGTGTGTCAGCGCAGGCCGGCGATGTAGTCGGCCACGGCCTTGATCTCGCGGTCGTTCATCTTCGCCGCCACGTCGCGCATGGGGCCGTTGTTGGTGCGCGTGCCGCTGCGGAAGTCCGTCAGCTGCTTGACCGTGTATTCGGCGTGCTGGCCCGACAGACGCGGGTATTGCGATGGAATGCCCGCGCCATTGGGGCTGTGGCAGCCCGCGCAGGCGGGAATCTGGCGGTCGGGAATGCCGCCGCGGTAAATGCGCTCGCCCATGAACACCGTGGCCGCGTCGCGGGCAAAGCCGGGCTTGGCCTTTTGCGTGGCCAGCCAATAGGAAATGTTGCGCGCATCTTCCTCGCTCAGCGCAGCGGCAAAGCCCTGCATCACCGGGTCTTTGCGTGCGCCGCTTTTGTATTCCAGCAGTTGCTTGAGCAGGTACTCGGGGTGCTGCTGCGCCAGGCTGGGTTGCAGCGGCACGGTGGAGTTGCCGTCGGCCGCGTGGCAGGCCACGCACACGGCGGCATAGCTGGCAGCGCCTTTGGCCAAGTCAACCTTGGGTGCTGCCGGTGCGTCGGCGGCGTGGGCATGGGCGGCCAGCAGCGTGGCGGCAAACAGGGCGGCAAGCGGCTTCATGGGCGTGCGGTCTTGTGTTATGGGTCTCTTGGAAAAGGCGTGTCGCCATGCGTTTGTTGCAAGCGGCGCCAAACCTTGCAATTCTACAATGCCCCATGTCCAGCACCCGCCCGCCGTCCGCCCGCCCCAAGCCCGCCGCCCAGCCGGGTGACAGCCCCCAAGCCCGCGATGCGCTGGGCTGGCTGCACACGGCGCGTTTTCTCACCACCGCCGCGCAGCTGCACCAGCTGCCCGCGCTGGACGTGCCCGAAATCGCCTTCGTGGGCCGCTCCAACGCGGGCAAGTCCACCGCCATCAACACGCTCACGCAGCAAAACCAGCTGGCCTTTGCCAGCAAAAAGCCTGGGCGCACGCAGCACATCAACCTGTTTGCCCTGGGCCGCCAGGGCACGCAGGACGCGGTGCTGGCCGACCTGCCCGGCTACGGCTACGCCGCCGTGCCGTTGGCCGACAAGCAGCGCTGGCAGCGGGTGATGGCCAACTACCTGGTCAGCCGCGCCAACCTGGTGGGCGTGGTCATGCTGTGCGACCCGCGCCACGGGCTCAAGGAGCTGGACGAGGCGCTGCTGGAGGTGATCCGCCCGCGCGTGGAGCAGGGCCTGCGCTTTCTGGTGCTGCTGACCAAGGCCGACAAGCTCACCCGCGCCGAGCAGGCCAAGGCGCTGCAAATCGCCCGCCTGCAAGCCGGCGGCGGCGAGGTCATGCTGTTTTCCGCCCTCAAGCGCCAGGGCGTGGCCGACGCCGCCCTGTGGCTGCAAGCCCTGGCGCAAAGCCACAGGGCCGATGACGCCGGCGCAGCCGATGCAGCGGCGCCTGACGGCGACGCCTGAAAAAACCAGCGCCAGCAGACCCTAGGCCACCAGCGCCGCCCCGCGCTCGGCCAGCAGCGCGCGCAGCACCGAGCGGTGGCAGCGCGCCTCGTCCTCGCAATAGCAGCCCACCGAAAACTGCGCACCGTGCGACAGTGCGGCCAGCACGTCCAGCGAGCGCGCCGCGTCCGGCTGCGCCATCTCCTTGCGAAACAGGCGCGTGAACAAGGCCCAGTTTTTCTGTGCCGTGGCGCGGTCAGGCTCGGTATGGGTGGACAGCGCCAGCTTCATCAGCTCGGGCGTGGGCGAGAGGTTGGGATACCACACGTCATACCAGTTCTGCCGCGCAAACTCGGCCTTGGGCACGCCGCGCGGCGGACGGCGCACGGTGCCGATGCGCGTGCCCTCATCCGGCGCGCGCGGGCTGCCCAGGCGAACGATGCGAATGGCCATGATCGACACTCCTTGACTATTATTTTGATAGCTGTTCGCACGCTCCTATCAAGCGCAAAACCTGTTTTTGATTCATAAGCATGCCACAAGGCCGAACCTGCACGCCACCTGCGCGACACGCCTTGGCACGGCCAGCGCCTAGCATGCTGCGCGCCCCTACCCCAGCCCCCCGAGGAGACAGGCCCATGATCGACACCTGGATGGCCGAGCTGCCGCACGGTATCACCCTCAGCTGCCGCAGCGCAGGCGCGCGCGGGCGGCCCGTGCTGATGTTTTTGCACGGTTTTCCCGAAGCCGCCTTCGTGTGGGACGCGCTGATGCAGCACTTTGCCCGGCCCGAGCACGGCGGTTTTCGCTGCGTGGCGCCCAACCTGCGCGGCTACGAACAATCCAGCAGCCCGGCCGACGTGGCCGCCTACCGCGCCAAGCATTTGATGCAGGACGTGGCCGCGCTCATTGCCGCCGAAAGCACGGATGCGCAAGGCGCCCCGGCCCCACTGGCCGCCCTGGTGGCACACGACTGGGGCGGCGCCGTGGCCTGGAACCTGGCCGCCGAGCGCCCGGCGCTGATGCAGCGGCTGGTCATCATCAACTCGCCCCACCCGCAAACCTTCTGGCGCGGCCTGACCCACAGCCCCGCGCAGCAGGCGGCCAGCGCGTACATGAACTTCCTCATCCGCCCCGACGCCGAGGCCCTGCTGGCCGAGGGCGACTTTGCCCGCCTGTGGCCCTTTTTCGACCTGATGGGCGCCAGCGGCGCGCCTGCCATGCAGCGCGCCGCCACCACGCTGGCCGGCGATGCCGCGCGGCCCGGTAACGCCACCACACCCCCCGCCCTGCCCCAAGGCGCGGGCTGGATGACCGAGGCCCTGCGCGCGCAATACCGCGCCGTGTGGCAAGGCGACGGCAGCCGCCCCGGTGCGGGGCTGACCGGCGGGCTGAACTACTACCGCGCCTCGCCCATGCGCCCGCCGCGCGCGGGCGATGCCGCCGCCGCAGGCATCGACCTGCCGCCTGATGCCTTTCGCATCAGTGTGCCCACCCTGCTGCTGTGGGCCATGCAAGACAGCGCCTTGCTGCCCGAGCTGACGCAAGGGCTGGCGCCCTGGGTGCCGCAGCTCACGCTGCACCCCATCGAGCACGCCACGCACTGGGTGGTGCACGAGCAGCCCGAGCGCGTGGCGCGGGAGATGGGGCGCTTTCTGGGCGTGCCTGCCGCTGGCTAATGGTGGCTGAGGGTGACGGGCCGAACCGGGCTTTGTGCCAGACTCGCAGACCTGACTTTTTTTGCGTGTTTCTCATGTCCCGACGCTGCCAATCAGGCTTTGACCACCCGCACCCTGGCGACATTACCCCGCAGGCCGTGTATGACAGCCGGCGCACACTGCTGCGCACCCTGGCGGCGGGTGCGGCAGGCGGCGCGCTGGCTGCCTGGGCCGGCCGGCAGGCACTGGCCGCAGCCCCCGCCACCGGGCTGGCGCCGCTGCCTGGGGCCAAGTCCCAGGTGCCGGGCGCCGTCACCATGGAGCGTGCCACCGACTGGGGTGATGCCACCAGCTACAACAACTTTTATGAGTTCGGCACCGACAAGGCCGACCCCGCACGCCACGCGCATCGCTTGCAGACCCGCCCGTGGACGGTGCGCATCGACGGACTGGTGAACAAGCCCGGCCCACTGGCGCTGGAAGATCTGCTGCGGCTGGCCCCGATGGAAGAGCGCATCTACCGCCTGCGCTGTGTGGAGGGCTGGTCCATGGTCATCCCGTGGGTAGGCTATTCGCTGGATGCGCTGATCCGGCACGTGCAGCCGCTGGGCAGCGCCAAGTACGTGGCCTTCTTCACCCTGGCCGATGCCCGGCAAATGCCTGGCCTGCGCAGCCGCGTGATCGACTGGCCCTACACCGAGGCGCTGCGGCTGGATGAGGCGCGGCACCCGCTGGCGCTGCTGGCTTTTGGCATGTATGGGCAGGTGCTGCCCAACCAGAACGGGGCACCCGTGCGGCTGGTGGTGCCGTGGAAATACGGCTTCAAGTCGGCCAAATCCATCGTGGCGATCCGCTTTCTGGAGCAGCGCCCCGTCACCTCGTGGATGAAATCCGCCCCCAGCGAATACGGCTTTTACGCCAACGTCAACCCGCAGGTGGATCACCCGCGCTGGAGCCAGGCCAGCGAGCGGCGCATTGGCGAAGACGGCCTGCTGTCGCGCAAGCGCCCCACGGCCATGTTCAACGGCTACGCGGCGCAGGTGGGGCATCTGTACGCGGGCATGGACCTGCGCCAGAACTACTGAAAAGCAAGGCGCGCTACAGGGTGGCCGTGGGCGGGCCGGCAGGGCGCGCCAGGGGAGCATCGCCGCGGGTCACGAGCACCTGGTCGATGCGGTGGTTGTCCACGTCCAGCACCTCAAAGCGGTGCCCGCCCCACACCACGCAATCGGTGCGGCGCGGCACGCGGCGCAGCATCACCATCAGAAAGCCGGCCAGCGTGTCGTATTGATCGGCGCTGGGCGGCTCTTCCAGATGCAGCGCGCGCTGTACGTCCGTCATGGGCGTGTGCCCGTCGATCAGCCACGAGCCGTCGTCGCGCCGCACGATCATCTCCTCGTCCTCGGGCGTGACCAGCTCGCCCATCACCGTGCTCATCACGTCGTTGAGCGTGACCACGCCCACCACTGTGCTGTACTCGTTCACGATCAGGGCAAAGTCCTCCTGCTGCTCGCGAAACTGCATCAGCACTTCCGACAGGCTCAGCGAATCGGGCACCACCACCAGCTTGTGCAGCAGCCCCTCGTCGGTCAGCCGGATGGGCGTGCCGCTGAGCACGCGCTGAAACAAATCCTTGGCGTCCACATAGCCCAGCACGCGGTCGAGCTCGTCATCGCACACGGGATAGGTGGAAAACGGCTCGGCTGCGATTTGCAGGCGGATCTCCTCGTCGCTGGCATCGTGGCGCAGCCAGGCGATGCGGTCGCGCGGCGTCATGGCGCTGGTCACCGTGCGCGTGTCCAGCTCAAACACGTTCTCGATCACCTGCTGCTCGGGCCGGTCGATCACCCCCGCCTGCGTGCCGGCCTCAGCCAGCGCCAGAATGTCGTCGGGCGTGATGCGCTCATCGCGCGTGGTCGGCAGGCCCAGCGCGCGCATGATCAAATCCGTGGCGCGCGTGTACAGCCACACCACGGGCTTGAACGCCCATAAAAAACGCTCCATCGGCCCCACCACCCACAGCGCCACGCGCTCAGGCTCGGCCATGCCCAGGCGCTTGGGCACCAGATCGGCAAACACCACAAACAGCGACGTGACCACCGCCACCGACCCCGCGAATGCCACGGAAGCGGCCGTGCCCGCAGACAGCCAGGGGGTCAGAAGCGCCGCCAGATAGGGGCTGAACAGCCCCTCGCCCACGATGCCGCCCAAAATGGCAATCGCATTCACCCCAATCTGCACTGCCGTGAAATAGTGGCCCGGCTGCTCCTGAATGCGCAGCACCCGCAGCGCGCGGGCATCGCCGTCGTCGGCAAGCTGGCGCAGCCGCAGGCGGCGCGAGGCCGCCAGCGCCATCTCCGCCACGGAGAAAAAGGCGCTGGCAGCAATCAGCACAAGAATGAGGATCAGGCTCTGCGTCAGGCTCATGGCACAGGGGCTTGGCGCGCGCCGCCGACAACACGGCAAAACCAGACAAGGCAAAGGGCGCGCGGGCCAGGCAGTTTACACAGGGCGCCTGGCGCGCCCGCTTCGCCCACACGTCCAGCAGCCGATGGGTGTGGCAGGTCAAAATGGCCATTTGCGCTTTATTTATAAAGACTTTAAGCTATACAAAAAATAGCAATGACGCAAGGCGCTGCCCCTGGCCGCAGTGCGCATGGGCGCTGGCTGTGTGAGGGGGCTGTGCGCGGCGGGTGTGCCATGCGGCTGTTTTTTATAATTTTGGTCTTCCTTTCCTGCCCTTCACAGTGCGCTGGGTCCGCCCGGGCCATGCCAAGCGCCACGCGCGGTGCCGTCTGACCGCCGCTCTTTCTTTCCCCTCCTTCTTTTTTTTGAAAGGCACATCCCATGTTCGACGTACTGATCCGTGAAGCCGGTGCCCGCTTCGGCTTGGGCGAAAAAGCCTTGCCGCTGGTGCAAATGCTGCTGGCGCGCATGACCAGCCAGGACACTGGCGGCCTGCCCGGCTTTCTGGAAGCTTTCAAGACCGCAGGCCTGGGCCCTATCGTGCAGTCCTGGCTGGGCGGCGGCCCCAGCGCCCAGCCCATCAGCAACAGCCAGATCGAAACGGTGCTGGGCGCTGGCGGCGGCCTGCTGTCGCAGCTGACCGCGCGCCTGGACGCCAACCGTGACAACGTGACCTCGGCCCTGGGCTACCTGCTGCCGGCCATCGTGGGCAAGCTCACCCCCGGCGGCAGCATGCCCGCCCGCCTGCCGCCGGAAGTGATGGCTCTGGCTGCCACGGGCCAAAGCCTGCTGGCCACCCCCGCAGCGGCTGAAACGGCGGCGGCCAGCGGCGGCATGATGAAGTGGCTGCCCTGGGTGGCCGTGGCCCTGGCCGCGCTCATTGGCGTGAGCTACTGCACCAAAAAAGGCGGCGACACCCCGGCCAGCGGTGCGCCCGTGCAGCAGGCGCCTGCGGAATCCACAGCGCCCGCCGCGTCTGCCGCGCAGGCAGACGCACCGTCTGCGGCGGCGTTTGGCGGCTCGCCCCCGCCCAACGCCGCTGCCAGCAGTGCCAGCGAGCCGGCTGTCACAAATGCCCAGGCGAGCGGCGGCGCGGCCTTTGGCGGTGGCGGCCAGCCGCCAGCCCCGGCTGCCACGGGCGATACCGGCGGCGCAGCCTTTGGCGGCGGTGGCCAGCCAGCCGCCAGCCAGGCCAGCGCGCCTGCTCCTGCTGCTGCACCCACGGGTTCGGCCGTGGTGGCGCTGCAAGATGCCAGCCAGCGCCCCGCACTGAACGTGTACTTCGACAGCGGCAGCACGGCGGTGCATGGCGACTTTGCCGCCAAGGCGGGCGAGCTGCTGGCGTATCTGAAGGCCAACGCAGGGGCCAAGGCCGTGATTTCCGGCTACAACGACCCCACAGGCAATGCCGCAGCCAATGCCGAGCTGTCCAAAAACCGCGCCCAGGCTGTGCAGCAGGCTTTGCTGGCGCTGGGTGTGGCAGAGGATCGCACCGTGCTGGAAAAGCCCGCCGAGACCACGGGCACCGCCGATAGCAACGCTGCCTCGCGCCGCGTGGAAGTGGTGCTGCGCGATTGAGGCGCCGCAGGCGGTCTGCCGCTGGCCGGTTTCGGCTGGCGGCACATGCCTAAATCCAGAAGGACGCTTGAGCCGCGTCCTTCTTTTTTTCTGGCGCACAGCGTGCCGCAGGCGCGGGTCAGGCTTGGCGGATGTGCTTGTTGCTTAAAAAGGCCATTTGCGCGCTTTTCATAAGGATTTCTAGCTACTTTTAAAATAGCGTAGAGAGCAGTGAACAGACCTTAGCCGATCACCCCTTGCGCGCGCAGTGCGTGCAGGCGCGCTTCGTCGCAGCCCAGCAGCTGGCGCAGCACCTCGTCGGTGTGCTGGCCCAGCAGGGGCGGGGGCAGGGCCTGGCGCACGGGGGTTTGGCTGAGCTTGAGCGGGCTGCCGACCAGGCGCAGCCCGCTTTTGCGCGGGTGCTGCCATTCGGTGAGCATGCCGCGCGCTTGCACCTGCGGGTCGGCAAACACTTCGTCTAAGCGGTTGATGGCGCCGCAGGGCACCTTGGCCGCTTCCAGCTGGGCCAGCCACTGGGCTTTGGTGCGGGTTTTCATCAGCGCCTCCAGCAGCGGCACCAGCGTGGCGCGGTGCGTGACGCGGCCGCTGTTGCGCGCAAAACGCGGGTCGCTGGCCAGGTCGGGGCGGCCGGCCACGTCGCAGAACTTGGCGTACTGCCCGTCGTTGCCCACGGCCAGGATGATGAAGTCCTTTTGCCCATCGGGCGCGGGGGCCACTTCAAACACCTGGTAAGGCACGATGTTCTGGTGCGCATTGCCCATGCGGCCCGGCGCCTGTCCGCTGACCAGGTAGCCCGCGCTCAGGTTGGCCAGCATGGCCACTTGCGTGTCCAGCAGCGCCATGTCCAGGTGCTGGCCCTGGCCCGTGCGCTCGGCATGGCGCAGCGCGGCCAGAATGCCCACGGCGCTGTACATGCCGGTGAACAGATCGGCCACGGCCACCCCCACTTTCTGCGGGCCGCCGCCAGCGTCGTCGCGCTCGCCGGTCACGCTCATCAGCCCGCCCATGCCCTGGATGATGTAGTCGTAACCCGCGCGCGGGGCGTAGGGGCCGGTCTGGCCAAAGCCGGTGAGGCTGCAATACACCAGGCGCGGGTTCAGTGCGTGCAGGCTGTCGTAGTCCAGCCCGTAGCGGGCCATGTCGCCGACCTTGAAGTTTTCAATGAACACGTCGCAGTGCCGCACCAGCTCGCGGATGAGCTGCTGGCCTTCGGGCTGGGCGATGTCGCAGGTGATGGAGCGCTTGTTGCGGTTGGCGCCCAGGTAGTAGGCCGCCTCCTGGGTGGGGGTGCCCTCGTCGTCGGTCAGAAACGGCGGGCCCCAGCCGCGCGTGTCGTCGCCCGTGCCGGGGCGCTCGACCTTGATGACGTCAGCACCCAGGTCGGCCAGGGTCTGGGTGCACCAGGGGCCGGCCAGCACGCGGGACAGGTCAAGCACGCGGATGCCTTGCAAGGCGGCAGGGGGGGCAGAGGCGGTGGTCATGGGTAAAGAAAGCTATGTGCTTTAAAAGGCTGTTTGCGCTTTATGCACAATGGTTTTTTGCTATGGAAATAATATTTCTGGCCAGTGGATGCCGTCACGCGCCTTGCAGGGCCAGGCCCGCGTGCTCGCGCAAGGGGTGGAAGTGGATTTTGGGAAAGCGCTCTTGCGCCAGGCGCACGTCATACGGGCTGGTGCACAGGTAGGCCAGGGCATCGGCCGCGTCGTGGGCCATGCGCATGGGGTAGGCGTTTTCAAACTCGCGCAGCTCGGCCGGGGTGTCGGCGGTGATCCAGCGCGCGCCGGTGTACTGGCAGCCTTCCAGGCGCACGTCGCAGTCGTACTCGGTTTTCAGGCGGTGCTGCACCACTTCGAACTGCAGCTGGCCCACGGCGCCCAGCAGCATGTTGCCGCCGGCGTCGGGCTTGAAGACCTGGATGGCCCCCTCTTCGCCCAGCTGCGCCAGCCCTTGTTGCAGCTGCTTGGTGCGCAAGGGGTTTTTCAGCACCACGGTCATGAACATCTCGGGCGCAAAAAAGGGCAGGCCGGTGAATTGCAGGTTGGCCCCGTCGGTGATGGTGTCGCCCAGCTGCACGCCGCCGTGGGTGGTAAAGCCGATGATGTCGCCCGCATAGGCTTCATCCACCGCCTCGCGCCGCTGGCTCAGGAAGGTGACGACGCTGGTGGGGCGCAGCTCTTTGCCGGTGCGCTGCACCTTCATCTTCATGCCCGGCGTGTACTGGCCGCTGGTCACGCGCACGAAGGCGATGCGGTCGCGGTGGTTGGCGTCCATGTTGGCCTGCACCTTGAAGACCACGCCGGCAAAGGTGTCGTCCTCGGGCTGGATGGTTTGCTCGCGCCGCTCTTTGTTGACCACCACGCTGCTGGTGCGCGGGCGCGGCGGCGGGGCCATGTCCACCAGCGCGTCCAGCACCTCCATCACGCCAAAGTTGTTGACGCCGGAGCCAAAGAACACCGGGGTTTGGCGGGCGGCCAGAAACGCGTCGTGATCCCATGCAGGCGAGGCGCCCACGGACAGCTCCATGCTCTCGATAGCCGTTTCAAACGCGCTGCCAAAGCGGGCGATGAGCTTGTCGCGCTCGCTCAGGGGGATGGTTTCAAACTCTTCCGGGCGCTTTTCGCTGCCGGGCTGAAACACCGTCATCGCCTGCGTGCGCAGGTTGATGATGCCGCCAAAAGACTTGCCCTGGCCCACGGGCCAGGTCATGGGCACGCAGGGCATGCCCAGCTCGCGCTCCACCTCATCCAGAATGTCCAGCGGGTCGCGCACTTCGCGGTCCATCTTGTTGACGAAGGTGATGATGGGCGTGTCCCGCTGGCGGCAGACTTCGATCAGGCGGCGGGTTTGCGATTCCACGCCGTTGGCCGCGTCGATCACCATCAGCGCGGAATCGACGGCGGTGAGCACGCGGTAGGTGTCTTCGGAGAAGTCCTTGTGGCCGGGGGTGTCCAGCAGGTTGATGACGTGATCGCGGTAGCTCATCTGCATCACGCTGGAGGCTACCGAGATGCCGCGCTGCTTTTCAATCTCCATCCAGTCGCTGGTGGCGTGGCGGCTGGCCTTGCGGGCCTTGACGCTGCCGGCGATCTGAATGGCGCCGGAAAACAGCAGCAGCTTTTCGGTCAGCGTGGTCTTGCCGGCATCGGGGTGGCTGATGATGGCGAAGGTGCGGCGGCGGCGGGTTTCTGTTGCAAAAGTCACGGCAGATTCATTCAGGTTCGGGGGGTCAGAGGGCGTGGCAGGTGGCTGGCCTGGTGCAGCACGCGCACCGCGCTTTGCGCTCAATCCATAGAAAACGGCGAAGGGCAAGTGTGCAAGCCGCCCAAAGCGCCAGCCCGCGTGGGCGGGCTTGGGGCGGCGGCTGGCGCATGGCGCAGCGGGCCGGTGCCGGGCTGGTGGCGGGCGATGTGGGTCAGCGCGGCTTCGCAAGCCTGCACGAAACGCCCGGCCACGCCTTCGCCCGCGTGCGCCAGATACCCACCCAGCGCTTGCTGCACATCCCATGTGGCCTGCGGGTGCCTGTGCAGGGGCTTCATGGGGCGCGGCGTTTTTCCGCGCGGGCGCTGTCGATGCCCGCGACAAAGCGCTCTTCGGCGGCTTGTTCTTCGTCGCGGCGCACCAGCTCGCGCATGTATTCGCTGGCGCTGCTGTAGCCGCGCGCCTTGACGCGGGCATCGACGTGGGCTTTGAGCCCGTCGGGCAGGGAGAGGGTCACGGTGCGCATGGCCGCCGATTCTAGGCGGCGCATGGCCAGCCTTGCCAAGGGCGTGGGCCGGGGCGCGGGCCGGGGCGTGGGCCAGAAGGCGGTGGCCTTGGCCGCAAGGCTCTGGCCCGGCTTGTTGCGCCACCAAGGCGCTGTCATCAGGGGAGTGGACAGGGCTGTGGGTGCAGCCGCGCCAGCAGTGCGGCGGTTGAGCCGTCCATGTCAGCGCTGCTGCCGCTGCTCAGGCAGGCTTCAATGTCGCCCGCGTGGCGCTTGCCCAGCTCGACGCCCCATTGGTCGAAGCTGTTGATGCCCCACAGCGCGCCGAGCACGAAGGTGCGGTGCTCGTACAAGGCCAGCAGCGCGCCTAGGCTGGCCGGGGTCAGATCGGGCAGCAGCAGCAAGGTGGAGGGGCGGTTGCCGGGAAAGTGGCGCTCGGGTGCGTCGCCGGTCTGCCCCAGCATGAGCGCGCGCGCCTGCGCCAGGGCGTTTGCCAGCTGCTTGGCCTGGTGGCCCGGCAGGCCGTGAGTGGCGTGCTGCACCAGCACGAACTCCACCGGCACCACGTCGGTGCCCAGGTGCAGCATCTGGAAAAAGGCGTGCTGGCTGTTGCTGCCCACTTCGCCCCAGGTGACGGCGGCGGTGTCAAAGGGCAGCGGGCGGCCCCGGCTGTCCACGCGCTTGCCGTTGCTTTCCATCTCCAGCTGCTGCAAGTACGCGGGCAGGCGGCGCAGGCCGTGGTGGTAGGGGGCCACGCAGCGGCTGGCAAAGCGGTGGAAGTTGCGGTACCACACGTCCAGCAAGGCCAGTTGCACGGGCAGGTTGTGCGCCAGGGGGGTGTGGGCAAAGTGCTGGTCCATGGCGTGGGCGCCGGCCAGCAGCTGGGCAAAGGCGGCGCTGCCGGCGGCAAGGGCGATGGACAGGCCAATGGCCGACCACAGCGAAAAGCGCCCGCCCACGCCGTCATCAAAGGCAAAGCATTGCCCGGCGCCAAAGGCCTGGGCGGCGGCGCGGTTGGCGCTCAAGGCGACGAAGTGGCGCGCCACGTCGGTGCCGCCTTGGGCGGTGAACCAGTCGCGCGCCGAGTGGGCGTTGCGCATGGTTTCGGCCGTGCCAAAGGTTTTGGAGGCCACGATGAACAGCGTGCTGGCCGGGCGCAGCTGGGGCAGCAGCTCGGCCAGCTCGTGCCCGTCCATGTTGGCCACGAAGTGCACGCGCGGGCCATGGCCGGGCGGCTGGCCCAGATGGCCGCTGGCGCGCAGGGCTTGCACCACGGTGCGCGGCCCCAGGTCTGAGCCGCCAATGCCGATGTTGACCACGTCGGTGATGGCCGCGTCGGCGCGCACCGCGTCGGCATAGGCCATCATGGCCGCGTGGCAGCGGGCCGCGTCGGTCAGCACGTCAGCTACCAAATGCATAGCTGCTGGCGCTTTGCCAGCAAGCGCCAGGGCTTGATGGGGCTGATGGCGCCAGTGCGTATGGGTGACGGGGCGCTGCTCGCTGGTATTGATGCGCTCGCCCGCCAGCATGGCGTCGCGGTACACGTCCACCTGGCACTGGGCGGCCAGCGCGGTCAGCAGCTGCTGGGCCTGGCTGTCGATCAGGTTCTTGGACAGATCGGCACACAGGTGCGGGGCGGTGAGCGTGAAGCGCTGGGCGCGCTGCGCATCCTGTGCAAAGGCCTGGCGCAGGTCAAACGCCTGCGGCCCGGCAAAGTGGCGCGCAAAGTGCGCCGCCAGCTGGGGCCAGGCGGCGGTTTCGTCGCAGCGGGGGCGGTGTTGCCAATGCATGCCAAAAAGCTGCCGCCGCATCAGGCCGCTTGCAGCAGCGCATCCAGTTTTTCGGCGTCGGCAATGAAGGTGCGGATGCCCTCGGCCAGCTTTTCGGTGGCCATGGCGTCCTGGTTCAGCGCCAGGCGAAAGGCCGCTTCGTCCTCAGGCCCATAGCGCAGCAGCGGCAAATCCATGGCGCGCGCCGCGTCGGCGCTCAGCACGCGGGGCAGCGGCGCCTGGCTGGCGGCCAGCTGGGCCAGCAGCTCGGGGCTGATGGTGAGCAGGTCGCACCCGGCCAGCGCGGTGATCTGGCCCACGTTGCGAAAGCTCGCGCCCATCACCTCGGTGGCCATGCCGTGGCGCTTGTAGTAGTGGTAGATGCGGGTGACGGACTGCACGCCAGGGTCTTGCGCGCCGGCCATGGCCGCTTCGTCCCACGCCGCGCCGGCCTTGGCCTTGTACCAGTCGTAAATGCGGCCCACGAAGGGGGAAATGAGCTGCACCTTGGCCTGGCCGCAGGCCACGGCCTGGCAAAAGGCAAACAGCAGCGTCAGGTTGCAGCGGATGCCGCGCCGCTCCAGCCGCTCGGCAGCGCGAATGCCTTCCCAGGTGCTGGCGATCTTGATGAGCACGCGATCCACCGGCACGCCCTCGGCCTGGTACAGCTCAATGATGCGCTCGGCCCGGGTGTAGGTGGCGTCTTCGTCAAAGGACAGGCGCGCGTCCACTTCGGTGGACACGCGGCCCGGGATGGTTTGCAAAATCTCCAGACCAAAGCGCACCAGCAGGCGGTCGGTCACTTCATCCAGCGCGCGGCCGCGGTAGGCATTGGCGGTGGCCTTGAGCAGCGGCGCGTAGTCGGGCTTTTGCACCGCCTTGAGGATGAGCGAGGGGTTGGTGGTGGCGTCTTGCGGCTGAAACTGCGCCAGTTGCTTGAAGTCACCCGTGTCGGCCACGACCGTGGTGTATTGCTTGAGGGCGTCGAGCTGGTTCATGGGGCGCGATTATCTCTTTTGCCCAAAATGTAACGCCGCCTGAAAAAGCCGCCTGACAAGACATTTGCTGGTGAAAACCCTCGTCTGAAATGGGGATGCAGTATTCACAATCAGTCACATGACCGCATGTCGTGCCCGCCGCTGGTAGTGGGGTGCGGCGGGCTCGTTTCACGGAAAGGACATGTTTTGAGCGCGCGATCTGTTCATTCCCCATCTTTGAGCTTAAGCCGCCGCCGCACGGTATGGCGTTTGGCCGCTGGTGCTGCCAGCGCGGCTTTGCCTGCGCTGGCGCGGGCGCAGGGCAAGCCTATCCGCATTGGCACCACGCTGGACAACAGTGGCGTGGAGCGCACCAATGGCACCGGCATGGTTATTGGCACCAACGCGTGTTTCACGGCCTTGAACAAGGTGGGCGGCATTCACGGCAGCCCGCTGGAGCTGGTGGTTAAGGACGATCAGTTCAAACCCGAGCTGGCCAAGGACAACGCCCTGGCGTTGGCGGCCGATGCGTCGGTGCTGGCCATCTTGCACCCGCTGGGCACGCGCCAGGTGGCTGCCGTCAGCGATGCCGTGCCCGGCATGGCGGTGGTAGGGCCCAACACGGGCACGGTGGCGCTGCACAAGCGGAACACGCCTAACACGTTCTGGACGCGCGCCAACTACCAGCAGGAGATAGAGCGGCTGGTGCAGCAGGCGGCGTCGGTGGGGCAAACACGCATGGGGCTGGTGCACTCCAACGACCCGTTGGGCCAGGGCATGCTGGCGGGCTTTCGCGCGGCCATGCAGGCGCTCAAGCTTGAGCCCGTGGTCATCGCCACCACGCCCAGCACCACCAGCCTGGAGGTGGCCCCCGCCGCCAAGGCCGTGGCCGAGGCACGTCCGCAAGTGCTCATCATGGGGCTGGCCGGCACCGCTGGCGCGCTCATCAGCGCCTTGCAGGTGGCTCGTTTTCAAGGCACGGTTTATGGCGTGTCTATCGGCGCGGGGTCGGTGCTGAACATGGGTGCGCGTGCACAAGGGGTGGGCTTTGCCATGATCGTGCCTTCGCCTTTTGCGGCCCGAACGGCCATTGCCCGCCGTTACCAGGCCGACATGGCCGCCATTGGGCAAAAGAACTATTCACTGGCCAGCATGGAGGGCTACATCGCCGCCAGCGTGCTGGCCGAAGGGCTGCGCCGCGCCGGCCCCGGCGCCAGCCGTGCGGCGCTGATCGCGGGGCTGGAGCGCATTCAGGGGTTGGATCTGGGCGGTATCCACTTCAGCTTCGACCGCAACCAGCGCGAAGGCACTCGCTTTGTGGATATCGGCATCATCGGCCGCACGGGCCAGCTGATGACTTGAGCCAAGGCGGCAGCCAGCCGCTGGCCGCCTTTGCCCGCTGGCGCCTGAAAAGCTCAGAACGCGGCCAGCACCGAGCCTTTGAACTCGGTTTTGACGAACTGGCGCACCGCGTCGGAGTGGTAAGCCTTGAGCAGCTTGGCCACCCACGGGGCGGCTTTGTCTTGCTCGCGCACGGCGATCAGGTTGACGTAAGGGCTTTTGGCGCTTTCACGCACGATGGCGTCGCGCGCCGGGTCGAGCCCGGCGGACAGGGCAAAGTTGGTGTTCACCGCCGAGGCGTCCAGATCGTTCAGCGAGCGCGGCAGTTGCGCGGCTTCCAGTTCGACAAAGCGCAGCTTCTTGGGGTTGTCCACCACGTCCAGCGGTGTGGCTTTCAGGCCCGCGTTGGGTTTGAGCTTGATCAGCCCCTGCTCTTGCAGCAACAGCAGCACGCGCCCGCCGTTGGTGGGGTCGTTGGGAATGCCAAAGCGCGCGCCGGGCTGCAACTCGGCCAGGGACTTGACTTTTTTGGAATACAGGCCGATGGGGAAGTTGACGGTCAGGCCCACGCTCACCAGCTTGTAGCCGCGGTCTTTGACCTGCGCATCCAAAAAGGGCTGGTGCTGGTAGCTGTTGGCGTCCAGATCGCCGGCGGCCAGGGCAGCGTTGGGCTGCACGTAGTCGCTGAACTCGACGATCTGGATGTCCAGCCCGTCCTTGGCGGCCACTTGCTTGACCTGTTCCATGATTTGCGCGTGCGGCCCGGCGGTGACGCCAACCTTGATGCGGGTTTTGTCCTGCGCCAGTGCCAGCCCCCAGGTGTTGGCTGAAAAGGCAAGTACTGCCACGGCGCGCAACAAGTGACGTTTGTTCATGTTGATGACTCCTTGAATGTCTGGAAGGAAAAGGGTAGGGTGAAAAACGCTTTTGGCGCTTGTCCCTATTCAAAGTTAGCTATAGTTTTTTGACAAAGACATGGCTTACCAGGCGGCGGTGTAGGCGCCCTTGAAGGTTGTGTCGATGAACTGGCGCACTTCGGGCGACTGGTAGGCCTTGACGAAGGCCTGCAGGGCCGGGTCGCGCTCATGTCCGGCGCGAGTGGCGATAAGCACGGTGACGTAGGGGGTGTCGGTGCCTTCCAGTGCCAGTGAGTCGCCTGTGGGGGACAGGCCAGCGGCCACGGCGTAGCTGCTGTTGACGGCAGCGGCGTCCAGATCGCCCAGCGAGCGGGGGAGTTGCGCGGCTTCCAGCTCAATGAAGCGCAGTTTCTTGGGGTTGGCGGCAATGTCCAGCACCGAGGCGCGGGTGCCCACGCCATCCTTGAGCTGGATCAGCCCCTGTGCGGCCAGCACCAGCAGCGCGCGCGAGCCGTTGGTGGGGTCGTTGGGAATGCCGATGCGCGCTCGCTCGGGCAGGTCGGCCAGCTTGCGCACTTTTTTGGAATACACGCCCATTTGCTGCCGCACGGCGGCCGCCACGGGCACGAGCTGGTAGCCGCGATCTTTGTTTTGCGCATCCAGAAAAGGGCGGTGCTGGTAGATATTGGCATCCAGCTGGCCTTGCGCCAGTGCGGCGTTGGGCTGGATGAAGTCGCTGAACTCCACCAGCTTGACCTTCAGCCCATTTTTCTCCGCCACCTGTTTGGCCACTTCGGCAATTTGTGCGTGCGGCCCTGCCGTCACGCCAATGGTGACGCTGCTGTTGGCCATGGCCGCTAGCGGCAGCAGTGCAGCCGCGACCGCGCCAGTCAGCCAAGTCCGGTGGCGTGACAGAAAAGACAAAGCCCTGCGCATGATGAAGTCTCTCTTTCTCAGTGAAAACCAGTAATGGTTAAAAAGGCCATTCGCGCTTGTCTATCAAGTGCTGAATGCTATTAAAAATGTAGTTTTTGGTGCGAGCCGCTCTGATCTGCCTTTGGCGCAGGCAGCAGGGCGGGGTCAGGGCCGGCCGTGCAGGTCTTGAGGGCGCCTGCACGGCCTTTTTGCCAAGGGGGCGTTCATTTGTGACTCAATCGCCGCACCGCCCAGTCCCCCAGGCTTTGCACGGCCTGCACGAAGACGATGAGCACCAGCACCACGGCCAGCATCACGTCGGGCAAAAAGCGCTGGTAGCCGTAGCGGATGCCCAGATCGCCCAGGCCGCCGCCGCCAATGGCCCCGGCCATGGCCGAGTAGCCCGTCAGGCTGACCAGGGTGATGGTCAGGCCCGCCACGATGCCGGGCAGCGCCTCGGGCAGCAGCACTTTCCACACGATTTGCGGCGTGGTCGCGCCCATGGCCTGGGCGGCTTCGATCAGGCCCGCGTCCACTTCGCGCAGCGAGGTTTCCACCAGCCGGGCCACAAAGGGCGCGGCGGCCAGGGTCAGCGGCACCACGGCGGCGGCCGTGCCGATGGACGAGCCGGTGATAAAGCGCGTGAACGGGATGATGGCCACCAGCAAGATGATGAAAGGCGTGGAGCGCACGGCGTTGACGATGCCGCCCACCACCTTGTTCAGCGGGCCGTTTTCCAGCACGCCGCCCACGTCCGTCAGGCGCAGAAACACGCCCAGCGGAATGCCAATGGCCGCACCGGCCAGGCCCGAGATGCCGACCATGAGCACCGTTTCCCACAGCGAGGTGGCAAACAGCTCCAGCATGGCAGAAGAGAAGTTTTCAAACATGGTGTGTACCTGCGCTTTTTTGCTTAAGCCGCTGCTGCGGTGTCGTCCGTGACGTCTTGCACCTGCACGCCCTGGGCTTGCAGGCTGTCCACCACGGCCTGCACGGCGCTGGCGGGGCCGCTGGCGTACACGGCCAGGGCGCCAAAGGTCTGGCCCTGGATCTCGTCCATCTGCCCGTGCAGGATGCTCACGTCCACCCCGTGCTGGCGGATCAGCCGCGCCAGCAGGGGCTGCTCGGCCTGATCGCCCGCGTACACCAGCCGCAGCAGGCGGCCCGCGTGCCCGGCGGGCAGCTGCGTGTGCAGCCGCGCCATGTGCGCGCGCACGCTGGCGGGCAGGCTTTGCGGCAGGATTTCGTCGATCAGGCTGCGCGTGATGGCTTCGCGCGGGCGGGTGAACACCTCCAGCACCGTGCCTTGCTCCACCACGCGGCCGGCTTCCATCACCGCCACGCGGTGGGCGATTTGCTTGATGACCTGCATCTGGTGCGTGATCAGCACCACGGTCAGGCCCAGCTCGCGGTTGATTTTTTGCAGCAGCGCCAGGATGGAGCGCGTGGTCTCCGGGTCCAGTGCGCTGGTGGCTTCGTCGCTGAGCAGCACCTTGGGCTGGCTGGCCAGCGCGCGCGCAATGCCCACGCGCTGCTTTTGCCCGCCGCTGATTTGCGCCGGGTAACGATCGGCCAGCGCCGACAGGCCCACCAGCTCCAGCAGCGGCGTCACGCGCGCGGCAATGTCGGCGCGGCGCATGCCCGCCAGCTCCAGCGGCAGGGCCACGTTGTCAAACACCGTGCGCGAAGACAGCAGGTTGAAGTGCTGGAACACCATGCCGATGTCGCGCCGCGCCGCGCGCAGGCCGGGCGCGTCAAGCGCCATCAGGTCGGTGCCGGCCACCTGCACGCGCCCGCCCGTGGGGCGGTTGAGCAGGTTGATGCAGCGCACCAGCGAGCTTTTGCCCGCGCCGCTGCGGCCGATGATGCCGAACACCTCGCCCGGCTGGATGTGCAGGCTCACGTCGTGCAGCGCGCGCACGGTGGTGCCCTTGGGGCCGGGGTAGTCCAGGTCGATGTGGTCAAGCGCAATCATGGGCACGGAAGGCTCAGGCCGTGGCGCCTTGGCGCCAGCGGCCAGAAAAGAAGAAGGGTCGGCGCCAGGTGCCTGCGCGCCCGGCCCATGGGCAGCGGTGCGGGGCATGGCCAGGCGCCAGGGGCGCGGCAGTGAAGAGGCAAGGGACATGAAAAACAGGGCCTTTGAAGAACGTGGCAGCCGCCAGCGGCTCTCTTAAAAAGCACCCGATCTTCGGGGAAACCCTGATATTTTCAAAAGAATAAAAATTTGTTTCGTTATACCTGTTCGGTCGGGTGAGGGCGAGGAGGATCGCTCACACGGCCAAAAAGCCGCGTGCGGCGGCAATCGCGTCAGCGTCTTGCGCTACGGCACCGGGCGGGCCGCCCTTGCCCCACAGCGCGCCGCGCCAGTTCATGCCCAGGAACTCGGCGCACAGGCGAACGGAATCGATCATGGGCTGTGCCTTGTCACGGTTGCCACTGGTGGCGACCAGGTACAGGCGCTTGCGGGCCATGTCCTCCTTGAAAGCCACGCCGGGCGTGCGCATCCAGCCGCTCCAGTGATCCAGATAGGTTTTCAGCGACGAGGGGATGCTGAACCAGTACACAGGGGCAACCAGCACCAGATCCGTGCAGACCAAGGTGGCCTCCAGCAAGGTCTTGGCGCTGTCTTTGGGCGGCGGGTAGCTGCCAGTGGTATGGCGCAAGTCCACAAAGGGGGGCAGCGCCAAGTCGGCCAGGCGAAGCCATTGCTGCGTATCGTGCGCAGGCAAGGCAGCGGCGGCCTGGCGCGCCAGCCATTCGGTGTTGCCCTCGTGGCCGGGTTCGCGGGTGGATGCGATGAGAAAAAGCAGGTGGCGTGCAGACATGGGAAAACCGTTGCGTTTGTTCAAGTGTCAAGGCTTGCGCTTTGGCTGGGGGCGCCTGGAGCGGGATGGCTTGGCGGCGGGCAAGGCGCTGCCCGCCGCCGAAGGCGTGGCCGGCATGTCGCGATGCAGCAGTGCCAGAAACTGGCGCGCAGGCAGGCTCAGCGCATGGTCGCGCCGCACGATGCTGCCATACGCTTGCAGGTGGCTCTGAAAGCGAAAAGGCAGCACACGCAGCATGCCGTGCTCGGCATGGCCGCGTGCGACCACGGCCGGTATCACTGCCAGCATCTGCGACTGACGCACCAGGTAAATGCTGGTGAGGATGGAGCCGGTCTCGATCAAGCCCGGCGGCAGCGCCAGCCCGTGCTCGCGAAAGGTCTGGTCAATCAGCATGCGCATGGGGCTGCCTGGCGGCTGCAATACCCAACCATAGGGCTGCATGTCGTGCAGCGACACCGCTCGCTTGCGCGCCAGCGGATGGTCTAGCCCCGCCACGACGGCCAGCGCCTCATCGGCAATGGGCTGGAACAGGTAGCTGCCCGCATGCGCGCCGGCCAGGCGGCCCACCACCACCTCCAGCACGCCTTCGCGCAGTTGCGCCAGCAGCCGGTCGCTGGTGTCCACCGCCACTTCAATGGACAGCCGCGGGCTTTGGCGCTTGATGGTCAGCAAGGCGCTGGCCAAGCGCCCAGGGGAAGCGGCCATGATGCTGCCCACGGCCAGCCGCCCCGCGCTGCCCTGTTGCCATTCCAGCAGCTCGCGGTTGAGCGCCTCCATGCTGCCGCGCAGCCCCTGGCAATAGTCCAGCACCCGCTGGCCTGCGTCATTGCGCTTGAGCGCCCGTCCCTCGCGCTCGAACAGCGGCAGGCCCAGCGTGGCTTCCAGCTCATGCAGCATCTTGGTGGCCGCAGGCTGCGACATGCCCAGCGCCTGCGCGGCTGCGCGCAGCGTGCGCTGCTCGTCAATGGCTAGCATCAGCGCGATCTGGCGCATGCGCAGACGGTTGAGCAGCTGCGGCGTGCTGGTTTTTCGGTCGATCGATCCCACGGCTGTTCCTTTTTTGCCGCTGATTACCCCTGGTTATCTGTCGAATCCCGGACGATTGGATAGATACTAAGCGCTATGCGCTGTTCA
>JAUNHQ010000025.1 GCA_030535425.1 Pseudomonadota bacterium
TTTATTTCTGTGGCCTTGATTTGCGAACATTTGCGGTAGTGTGAACACGCCCTAGAGCCTGCTGAGAATGCGCATGACGGCGGGCTGGGGGGCCAAAACGGTATTTGCGGCCTTGTCCATGCCCGCCATGGCTGGGCCATGCCTGCGCGTGACGCCTGGTATCTGCCTGTTGCTGGCAGCCCATCCCACGGCGCCAGTCCATTCTCACCAGACCCCAGGCCACAACAGGCATTTTGCTATTTTTTATATAGCTTAAAGTCCTTATAAGATGCGCGCAAAGTCCCTTTTCAAGCAAGCATCCACCAACCTTGCAGCATGCTCGCCTGACACCACGGCACAGCCGGCGCGCAGCTTTCAGCGCGTGAGCACCAGGTTGTCGCGGTGCACCATCTCCGGCTCGGCGGTGTAGCCGAGCAAGGCGGCGATTTCGCTGCTGGGTTTGCGGCACAGCAGGCGCGCTTCGGCGCTGGAGTAGTTGGCCAGGCCGCGCCCCACTTCGGCGCCGGTGATGTCGCGAATGGCAATCACGTCGCCGCGCGAGAACACGCCCTGCACCTGCGTCATGCCAATGGGCAGCAGGCTTTTGCCTTCGCTGCGCAGCTTGGCGGCAGCGCCTTCGTCCACCACCAGCGCGCCGCGCAGTTGCAGGTGGTCCATCATCCACTGCTTGCGCGCCTGGTTCTTTTGCGTGGGGGCCACCAGCAGCGTGCCAATGCGCTCGCCGCGCGCCAGGCGCAGCAGGGCATCCGGCTCGCGCCCCCAGGCGATGACGGTGGAGGCGCCCGAGCCCGCCGCGCGGCGGGCCGCCACGATCTTGGTGAGCATGCCGCCCTTGCCAATGGCCGAGCCCGCGCCGCCGGCCATGCGCTCCAGCGCCGGATCGCCCGCGCGTGCCTCGTGCACGAACTCGGCCTCGGGGTGGCTGCGCGGATCGGCGGTGTACAGGCCTTTCTGGTCGGTGAGGATGATGAGCAGATCCGCCTCGATCAGATTGGCCACCAGCGCGCCCAGCGTGTCGTTGTCGCCCACCTTGATCTCGTCGGTCACCACGGTGTCGTTTTCGTTGATGACGGGCAGCACCTTGTGCTGCAACAGCGTCAGCAGGGTGGAGCGGGCGTTCAGGTAACGCTCGCGGTCGGCCAAGTCGGCATGCGTGAGCAGCACTTGCGCGCTGCGCAGGCCGTGCTCGCGCAGCTTGGTTTCGTACATCTGCGCCAGGCCCATCTGGCCGACGGCGGCGGCGGCTTGCAGCTCGTTGACTTCGTGCGGGCGCTTGGCCCAGCCCAGGCGTTTCATGCCCTCGGCAATGGCGCCGCTGGAGACCATGATGACCTCGCGCTGGCCCAGCAGCCCCTGGGCCTCGTCACCATGGGCCAGCACCGCCATCTGGCGGCACCACTCGCCAATGGCCTGCGCGTCCAGCCCGCGCCCTTCGTTGGTCACCAGGCTGGAGCCTACCTTGATGACGATGCGGCGCGACTGGGCCAGCACGCAAGACAGGGATGAGTCGGCAGTCATGAGTCGGTTGTTGCTTCGGCGTTGATGTCAGGCGGCGCGGCTTTTCAGCCCTGCGCGCCCAGTCGGTCCAGCTGGCCGCGCAGCTTGTCCAGCGTGGCGCCAAAGTCGGCCAGGCGCTGCTTTTCTTGCTCAATCACAGCGGGCGGCGCCTTGGCCACGAAGGCTTCGTTGCCCAGCTTGGCGCTGGCTTTGGCGATTTCGCCTTCCAGACGCTTGATTTCTTTGTCCAGCCGGGCTTTTTCGGCGGCCACGTCGATCTGCATGAACAGCGCCAGGCGCGCGTCGCCCACCACGGCCACGGGGGCAGCGCCGGCGGCGGCGGCCCAGGTGGCTTCGGTGTCAAACACTTTCACTTCGCTGAGCTTGGCCAGGGCTTGCAGCACCGGCGCGTGTTGCTGGATGAAGGCAGTGTCGCCAAGCGCATACAGGGGCAGGCGCTGCGCGGGCGAGACTTGCATTTCGCCGCGCAGATTGCGGCAGGCGTCCACCAGGGCTTTGAGGCGGGCCACTTCGCCCTCGGCCGCTTCGTCGATGTTTTCAGCCTGCGCTTGCGGGTAGGGCGCGCAGGCAATGCTGCCGCCGGGCGGCACGGTTTTGCCGGCCAGGGGGGCAACGACTTGCCACAGCGCCTCGGTGACGAAGGGGATGACGGGGTGGGCCAGGCGCAGCACGGCTTCGAGCACGCGCAGCAGGGTGCGGCGGGTGGCGCGCTGCTGATCGGGGCTGCCGGTCTGGATTTGCACTTTGGCGATTTCCAGATACCAGTCGCAGTACTCGTTCCACACAAAGTCGTAAAGGGCGGTGGCCACGTTGTCCAGCCGGTAGTCGGCAAAGCCCTGGGCCACGGCGGCTTCTACTTTTTGCAGGCGGCTGACGATCCAGCGGTCGGCGGCGCTGCGGTGCTGGGCGCTGGTTTCGTCACCACAGTCGTAGCCCTCGCAGTTCATCAGCACAAAGCGGCTGGCATTCCAGAGCTTGTTGCAGAAGTTGCGGTAGCCCTCGCAGCGCTTGCTGTCGAAGTTGATGCTGCGCCCCAGGCTGGCCAGGGCGGCAAAGGTAAAGCGCAGCGCGTCGGCCCCATAGGCGGGAATGCCGTCGGGAAATTCCTTGCGCGTGGCCTTTTCGACTTGCGGGGCGGTTTCGGGCTTGCGCAGGCCGGTGGTGCGTTTTTTCAGCAGGGGTTCGAGCGCGATGCCGTCGATCAGGTCCACGGGGTCAAGCACGTTGCCTTCGCTTTTGCTCATCTTCTTGCCCTGCGCGTCGCGCACCAGGCCGTGGATGTACACGTCTTTGAAGGGCACGCGGCCGGTGAAGTGGCAGGTCATCATGATCATGCGCGCCACCCAGAAGAAAATGATGTCGTAGCCGGTGACGAGCACGCTGCTGGGCAGGTACAGGTTGTAGTCGGCGGTGGCTTCTGCGGTGGCGTCGTTTTGCTCAGGCCAGCCCATGGTTGAGAAGGGCACCAGCGCGGACGAATACCAGGTGTCCAGCACGTCGGGGTCGCGCTCCAGCGCGCCGGTGTAGCCTGCGGCGGCGGCCTTGGCGCGGGCCTCCTGCTCATCGCGGGCCACGTACACGCTGCCGTCTTCGCCATACCAGGCGGGAATCTGGTGGCCCCACCAAAGCTGGCGGCTGATGGTCCAGTCCTGGATGTTGTTCATCCACTGGTTGTAGGTGTTGACCCACTGCTCGGGCACAAAGCGCACCTGGCCGCTTTGCACGGCGTCAATGGCTTTTTGGGCGATGGATTTCGTCTCGCCCTCGCCCACCTTGGTCATGGCCACGAACCATTGGTTGGTGAGCATGGGCTCGATGACCTGCCCGGTGCGGGCGCAGCGCGGCACCATGAGCTTGTGCTTTTTGGTTTCGACCAGCGCGCCAATGGCCTCCAAGTCTTTCACCATGGCCTTGCGGGCCACGAAGCGATCCATGCCTTGGTATTTTTCAGGAATCAGTCTGTCTGGGAATTCCCCAAGCGGAGCGTCTTCTACGAGCACCCTTTGTCCCGGCTGATCACGCTGCATTCGTTGAATATCGGAGCGTGCAGTGATCAACTTCGCTGACAAATCAAAAATGTTAAGTATCGGCAGGCCATGCCGCTGGCCCACGGCGTAGTCGTTCACGTCGTGCGCGGGAGTGACCTTGACCACGCCGGTGCCAAAGTCCTTGTCCACGTAGTCGTCGGCAATCACCGGAATCTCGCGGCCCACCAGCGGCAGCTTCACCGTCTTGCCAATCAGGTGCCGGTAGCGCTCGTCCTCGGGGTGCACCATCACGGCCACGTCGCCCAGCATGGTTTCGGGCCGGGTGGTGGCCACCGTCAGGCTGCCGCTGCCGTCGCTCAAGGGGTAGGCGATGTGCCACAAAAAGCCGTCTTCCTCCTCGCTTTCCACCTCCAGATCGCTCACCGCGCTTTTGAGCACCGGGTCCCAGTTCACCAGGCGCTTGCCGCGGTAAATCAGGCCCTGCTCGTACAGGCGCACAAAGGTTTCCGTCACCACCTTGGACAGTTTCTCGTCCATGGTGAAGTACTCGCGGCTCCAGTCCACCGTGTCGCCCATGCGGCGCATTTGCTGGGTGATGGTGTTGCCCGACTGCTCTTTCCATTCCCACACGCGGGCCACGAAGTTCTTGCGGCCGAGCTGGTGGCGATCAAGGCCTGTGCTTTGCAGCTGGCGCTCCACCACGATTTGCGTGGCAATGCCCGCGTGGTCGGTGCCGGGTATCCAGGCCGTGTTGTAGCCCCGCATGCGGTGGTAACGCGTGAGGCTGTCCATGATGGTCTGGTTGAACGCATGGCCCATGTGCAGCGTGCCCGTGACGTTGGGCGGGGGCAGCTGGATGCTGAAGTTCTCGCCCTTGGCCGCCGCCTCGGCGCTGGGCTGGCCGGTGCCGCGAAAGCCCGCGCGGCCTAGGCCAGCGGCTTCCCACGCGGGGCCCCAATGCGCCTCGATGGCGGCAGGTTCAAAAGACTTGGACAGGCTGGCAAGGCCGGGCTGGGCAACGGGGGTGGACATGGGATGGCAAGCGGGCTAATAAGGCGCAGCGGCGGCCGCGCAAGACTGGTAAGAAAACGGCAAAAGGAAAAAAGGCCGCCAACAAGCGGGGCAAGCAGTTCAAGCGGCCCAGGCACCCAGGCCACGCGCCAGCAGGCAGGGCTAGGCGCGGTGGCCATGGCCGCGCCCGGCGCAGCGCAAAATCCGGCATTTTAGTGCCTCAGCCAGTGGCGCAGCAGGGTACAAAAGTACTAGAGAAAACGCTGTTTGCGCGCGTATTTAAACGGTTATTTGCTATGGTTTTTGAACTCCGTCGCGGTCAACGAAGATCCAGCGCTTTTGCGCGGCAAACACGGCATTGGGATAGGGATCGCGCCCACGCGAGCCGTTGTAGCGGCCCAGGGCCATGAACAGGTTGCCGCGCTCGCGGTCCAGGTAGTGACGCAGGATCACGCAGCCAAAGCGCAGGTTGGTCTGCATGTGAAACAGCTTGGCCGGGTCGCCGTCACCGATCACGCGCGTCCAAAAGGGCATGACCTGCATGTAGCCGCGCGCGCCCACGCGCGAAACGGCGTATTTGCGAAACGCGCTTTCCACCTGAATCAGCCCCAGCACGAGCGAGGTGTCCAGCCCCGCGCGGCGGCTTTCGTACCACACGGTCTGCAAAAACTCGGTGCGCTCGCTGAAGTCTTTCTTGCGCGGGTACAGCCGGTCGCTCATGGCCGATAGCCAGCGCAGGTACACCAGCCGGGCCTCGGTGTTGGCAAACACGGGCAGCGGCGGCGCGCTGTTGGCAATGGCGGAGCTGAGGGCGCCGCGCACCGAATCGGCCAGCGGCTCTTCCAGTTGCCCGCCCGCGCGGGCCAGGGCGGGGAGCAGCAGCGCCCCCGGAAAGGCCGCCAGCGCCGCCAGGCAGCGCCTGCGGCTGGCAGCGGGTGCGGCGGTCATGCCGACAGGCGGGCCCGCACGAAGGCCGCGATCTCACCGCTGGGCACGCGCGTGGCGGCCTCGTCGCGGCGGTGCTGGTATTCCACCTGGCCGTCTTTCAGCCCCTTGTCGCCAATGGTGACGCGGTGCGGCACGCCAATCAGCTCCCAGTCGGCAAACATGGCGCCGGGGCGCTCGCCGCGGTCGTCCAGAATCACGTCCACACCGGCGGCCAGCAGCTCGGCATACAGGCTTTCGGCGGCCTGGCGCACGGCCTCGCTGCGGTCCATGCCCACGGGGCAGATCACCACGGTAAAGGGGGCAATGGCGTCGGGCCAGATGATGCCGCGCGCGTCGTGGTTCTGCTCGATGGCGGCAGCAGGCAAGCGCGTGATGCCGATGCCGTAGCAGCCCATCTGGAAGGGCTTGGGCTTGCCGTCTTCATCCAAAAAAGTGGCGTTCATCGCCGCGCTGTACTTGGTGCCCAGGTAGAACACGTGGCCGATTTCGATGCCGCGCTCAATGGCCAGCTGGCCCTGGCCATCGGGCGAGGCATCGCCTGCGACCACGTTGCGCACATCGGCCACCACGTCGGGCTCGGGCAAGTCGCGGCCCCAGTTCACGCCGGTGATGTGAAAGTCTTTTTCGTTGGCGCCGCACACCCAGTCGGCCATGACGGCCACTTCGCGGTCGGCCACCACTTTGACGGGTTTTTTCAGGCCAATGGGGCCCAAATAGCCCGGCTCGGCGCCAAAGTGCGCCTGGATTTCTGCCGTGGTGGCAAAGCGAAAGCCCTTGTCCAGCCCGGGCACCTTGCTGACCTTGACCTCGTTCATGTCATGGTCGCCGCGCAGCAGCAGCAGCCAGATTTGCGTGCGGGCCACTTCGCCCGCGTCGTTCAGCTCCTCGGTGGCCAGCACCAGCGACTTGACCGTGGTTTTCAGCGCAATGCCCAGCAGCTCGGCCACGTCGGCGCAGGTGGCCTTGCCCGGGGTGGGCGTTTTGGTCATGGCCTGGGTCGCCGCCGGGCGCGGGCCGGACGGGGGCAGACTTTCGGCCTTTTCCATGTTGGCGGCGTAGTCGCTGCCGGTGCTGTAGACGATGGCGTCTTCGCCCGTGGCGGCGATGACCTGGAATTCCTCGCTCAAGTCACCCCCGATGGCGCCCGAATCGGCCGCCACGGCGCGGTAGCGCAGGCCAAAGCGGTCAAAAATGGCGCGGTAGGCGGCGGCCATTTTCTGGTAGCTCTGCTTGGCGCCGGCTTCGTCACGGTCGAAGCTGTAGGCGTCTTTCATGATGAACTCGCGCCCGCGCATCAGGCCAAAGCGCGGGCGGCGCTCGTCGCGGAACTTGGTCTGGATCTGGTACAGGTTCTTGGGCAGCTGCTTGTAGCTGCGCAGGTCTTGCCGGGCGATGTCAGTGACCACTTCCTCGCTGGTGGGCTGAATCACGAAGTCGCGCTCGTGCCGGTCGCGGATGCGCAGCAGCTCGGCGCCCATCTTGTCAAAGCGCCCCGTCTCGGCCCACAGCTCGCCTGGCTGCACCACGGGCATGGTGCATTCCACGGCGCCGGCACGGTTCATCTCCTCGCGCACGATGGCTTCGACCTTGCGGATCACGCGCAGGCCCATGGGCATGTAGGTGTAAATGCCCGCGCCCAGCTTCTTAATCATGCCCGCGCGGGTCATGAGCTGGTGGCTGACAACCTCGGCGTCGGCAGGGGCTTCCTTGAGGGTGCTGATATAGAACTGGGAGGCTTTCATGAGGAAAAGACTGGTGGCGCACCGCAGCACGCCAAGCATGGGGGTTTGTGCCCACTTGCCGCCCATGGGGCGGCGTGCATAATGGCAACAACTTATTGAAATTGGAGTCTGATTATGCTTGACCGGGAAGGCTTTCGCCCGAACGTCGGCATCATCCTGCTCAACCAGAAGAACCAGGTATTTTGGGGCAAGCGCATCCGCAGCCATTCCTGGCAGTTTCCGCAAGGCGGCATTGACCGGGGGGAATCCCCCGAGCAGGCCATGTACCGGGAATTGCACGAAGAAGTGGGCTTGAAGCCGGAGCATGTGCGCATCGTGGCCCGGACCCGCGACTGGTTGCGCTACGAGGTGCCAGACCGGTTCATCCGCCGCGACGCGCGCGGCCACTACAAGGGGCAGAAGCAGATCTGGTATCTGCTGCAACTCATCACCCACGACTGGCACCTGAACCTGCGCGCCACCAGCCATCCAGAGTTTGACGCCTGGCGCTGGAACGACTACTGGGTGCCGCTGGACGTGGTGGTCGAATTCAAACGTGGCGTATACGAAATGGCGTTGACCGAGCTGGCGCGCTACCTGCCCCGCCCCGAGCACCGCAACCGTTACCTGCGTGGCGGCATGCGCGCGCGCGACGGCGCCAGCAATGCCCAGCCCCAGCCCATTCAAACCCGCGAGCGGCGCGAGCGCCGCCCTGCCCCGCCCGCCCCTGGCTTTGCGCTGCCGCCCGGCGGCACCCTGGAAGGCGTGCCCCGCATGCCCTTCGGGCCGCGCGGTGAGTCATGAGCCGTCCACCGCTTGCTCCGATGCGGCGCCCTCGCCTGGCGCTGGCGGCCTGCTTGGCAGCCTTGGCCTGGCCGGCCTGGGGGCAATACGCCAATGCCGACCGGCCCGACTGGCAAGAAGATGCGGTGCCGCCCCCGCCCGCCTACAGCACGCAGGGGCTGATCGAGCTGGAAATGCCACGTGGCGCGTCCGTGCGCATAGGCCTCGATCCGAAAACGCTGACCATCAACCATGAAACGGGCATCGTGCGCTACGTGGTGGTCGCGCGCGGCCCCTCGGCGGTGAATGCGTCTTACGAAGGCATCCGCTGTGCCACGGGCGAATACCGCGTGTATGCCCGCCAGGTGCAAGGCGGCGCATGGAGCACCGCCAGCGACAGCGCCTGGAAACCCATGCGCGGGCAAAACCACATCATGGTTCAGTACCCCTACAAGCTGGCCAAGGATGGCGTCTGCCAGGGCACAGGCACGCGGCAGACAGTGCGCGAAATCGTGCGCGAGCTGCAAACGGGGGGCCAATCGGCCTACCAATAGCACTGTCCAATAGCATTGCCGCTGCGTGCATGAACGGCCATTGACGATGAAAGAAAAAGGCCATTTGCGCGCTTCCATCATGGGTTTTAAGCTATACTTAATATAGCAAACACCTTTTCCACCCCCGATTCGCAAGGAGAACTTCCGCATGTCTCTCAAAGGCAAAACCGCCCTCGTCACCGGCTCCACCAGCGGCATTGGCCTGGGCATCGCCATTGAGCTGGCCAAACAGGGCGCCAACATCGTGATGAACGGCTTTGGCGACGTGCAAGCGCCCAAGGCGCAGATTGAGGCGCAAGGCGTCAAAGTAGTGCATCACGGCGCCGACATGAGCCGCCCCGCCGAGATCGAAGCCATGATGCGCTTTGCCGCCGAGCAGTTTGGCGGCGTGGACGTGCTGGTCAACAACGCGGGCATCCAGCACACGGCCAGCGTGCGTGACTTTCCCACCGACAAGTGGGACGCCATCATCGCCATCAACCTGTCCTCGGCCTTTCACACCACGCGCCTGGCCATTCCGTACATGACGGACAAGAACTGGGGCCGCATCATCAACATCGCCTCGGTGCATGGGCTGGTGGCGTCCAAGGACAAATCCGCCTACGTGGCGGCCAAGCACGGCATCGTGGGCCTGACCAAAGTCACCGCGCTGGAACTGGCCACCACCGGCGTCACAGCCAACGCCATCTGCCCCGGCTGGGTGCTGACCCCGCTGGTGCAAAAGCAGATTGATGACCGCGCGGCCAAGCACGGCATCAGCGCCGAGCAGGCCACGCGCGAGCTGCTGGGCGAAAAAGAGCCTTCGCAGCAGTTCACCACGCCCGAGCAGCTGGGCGGCATGGCCGTGTTCTTGTGCAGCCCCGCCGCCGACAACATGCGCGGCATTGCCTGGGCCAACGACGGCGGCTGGACAGCGCAGTAAGCCCCTGGGGCGCACCGCCCCTTTGCCCTTCTCCCTTCTCTTTCTCTATTGGCAGTGCCCCTTCCCAAGCACCGCCGGCGCAGCCAACCCTAGCGCCCATCCGAACGGCGGTGGCTCACAGCCGTTCCCATGGATGCGGCCATGACCAGACCAATGGCCAGCCACTGCGTCAAGCTCAGGCGCTCGTCCAGCAGCAGCAGGGCCAGCAACGCGGCCACAGCAGGCTCGGCGCTGATCATGATGCCGAACGCCTGCTGGGGCAGGCGCTTCAAGGCCACCATTTCCAGCGAAATCGGAATGGCGCTGGACAAGGCCGCCACACCCAGGCCCACCAGCCACACACTGGGCGACAACAGGGCGCCGCCTGCATGCGCCACCCCCACGGGCACCACCACCAGCGCCGCCACCGCCAGCCCCAGCGACACCGAATGGCCCGCATGCAAATGCCCCACGCGCTTGCCAAACACGATGTAGGTGCCCCAGCACACGGCCGCGGCCAGGGCAAACAACACCCCCACCGGGTCCAGCGCCGCCACGTCCGCCCGTAGGGGCAGCAGCAGCGCCAGCCCTGCCACCGCCAGCGCCACCCAGACAAAATCCACCGGCCGGCGCGAATACAGAATCGCCACGGCCAGCGGGCCAGAAAACTCAATGGCCACCGCCACCCCAAAAGGAATGGTGCGCAGCGACAGGTAAAAGCACAGGTTCATCAGCCCCAGCGCCGCGCCGTAGGCGACCACCAGGCGGGCGTCGCGCCAGCTCAGACGCTGGCGCCAGGGGCGCCACAGCACCAGCAGCAGCACCGCCGACAGGCCCACGCGCACCGCCGTGGTGCCCTGCGCGTCCACCAGCGGAAACAGCGCCTGCTTGGCCCAGGAAGTGCCCAGCCCCAGAAACACCACCGACCCCAAAATGGCCAGGGCAGGCAAAAACGGCAGGGCACTTGCATAGCGGCTGAATGACATGGTGTGCAACTGTATGCTGACTGCCCGTTTATTTGGACTCGATACCTGTCGGCCCCAACAAGGCCGATGACCTGCTGCCACCGTGGCCGATGACGAGGCGCTGACCGAGCGGCTGTTTGGGCAAGACTACCAATGTGCGCCGCTTTCGCACCTCAGTCGCGCTGGGCAGCCTGAAAACCAGCCTGCACGTGCCGCTGCCTGGCCACGAGGGCTGACCTGGGGCCGTCTTGGCACGCCCGGGCTGCGGCTCTCGCACAGCTAAAAGCAGGTCAACAGGCCCTGGTGTGAAAGACGCGGTGGGATACGCTGCCATCTGCGAGACAGCACACCAGGCACCGAACTTGCAAACACTTGCAGATAATCGCTTGACTTGCCGCACCGCCTGCGGCGTCACATCCACTTTTTTTGCCATGACCACAGCCACTACCCACGTCTTTCACCGCCATCTTCTGCATACGCCGCCAGTGGCCGTCAAGGGCCAGGGCGTGTGGCTGGAAGATGCGGCAGGCAAGCGCTACATCGACGCATCAGGCGGCGCTGCCGTTTCCTGCCTGGGCCACGGCCACCCCGACGTGAAGGCAGCCATGCACGCGCAGATCGACCAGCTGGCCTATGCCCACACCAGCTTTTTCAGCACCCAGGTAGCCGAAGAACTGGCCGAGCAGCTCGTGCGCACCGCCCCGCAGGGCATGAGCCGCGCCTACTTCGTCAGTGGCGGCTCTGAAGCCGTGGAAGCGGCGCTGAAGATGGCGCGTCAGTACTACCTAGAAATCGGCCAGCCCGAGCGCAGCCACTTCATCGCCCGCCGCCAGAGCTACCACGGCAACACCCTGGGCGCGCTGGCCGTGGGCGGCAACGAGTGGCGCCGCCGCCAATTCGCGCCGCTACTGGTGGATGTCACCCACGTCTCGCCCTGCTACCCCTGGCGTGACATGCACGAAGGCGAAACGCCCGAGCAGTACGGCCAGCGCCTGGCGCGCGAGCTGGACGAAACCATCCAGCGCATCGGCCCCGGCAAGGTGCTGGGCTTCGTGGCCGAAACCGTGGGCGGAGCCACCGCTGGCGTGCTCGTGCCCGTGCCTGGCTACTTCAAGGCCGTGCGCGAAGTGTGCGACCGCCACGGCGTGTTGTTGATCCTGGATGAAGTGATGTGCGGCATGGGCCGCACCGGCACCTTGCACGCCTGCGAGCAAGAAGGCGTCGTGCCCGATCTGATGACCATCGCCAAAGGGCTGGGCGGCGGCTACCAGCCCATCGGCGCCGTGCTGGCGCAAAAGAAAATCGTTGACGCCATGGCTGCGGGCAGCGGATTTTTCCAGCATGGCCACACCTATTTGGGGCATGCCGTGGCCTGCGCGGCGGCGCTGGCGGTGCAGCGCGTGATCGAGCGTGACCAGCTGCTGCCGCAGGTGCGGCAAAACGCCGTCTTGCTGCAAGCCATGCTGGCGGAGAAATTCCAAAACCACCCGAACGTGGGGGACATTCGCGGACGCGGCTTTTTCTGGGGTATCGAACTGGTGCGCGAGCGCGCCACCAAAACCCCGTTCGACCCCGCCCTGCGCCTGCACGCACGCATCAAGAAAGCCGCGTTCGAGCGTGGCCTGCTGGTTTATCCCATGGGCGGAACCGTCGATGGGGTTTATGGTGACCATGTGCTGCTGGCCCCGCCCTTCATCGCCTCGGCCGATGAACTGGGCGAAGTGGCCAGCCGCCTGGCACAGGCGCTGGATGCAGCGCTTGAAGGGATCTAGTGTGCTGCCCCGCAGATACGTGCTGCACACAAAGCCGCGTCTTTCACGCCAAGGCCACATGGCCCTAGTGCGAAAGCCATCGGCCTGGCTTAGTGGCTTAGGTGCAGCCGTCTGCTCAACAGCCCACTGGCAAAGCGCCAGCGCCGCTGCGGGCACACCATTTGCATGGCTTGCCGCAAAAGACACTGGCGCTTTTGCCGTCCCTATCTTTTTTTGCAATCACCCACTCAAGGAGCCCCCGCATGAGCAAGAAGACGTTTTTCCTGAGCGCACTGTCGGCCGCCGCCACTGTCGCCACGCTGACCCTGGCCACGCCCGTCGCGGCCCAGCAAAAGTTCATGACCATCGGCACTGGCGGCGTCACTGGCGTGTACTACGCTGCTGGCGGCGCCATCTGCCGCCTGGTCAACAAGGACCGCGCCAAGCACGGCTACCGCTGCACGGTTGAATCCACCGGCGGCTCGGTAGCCAACGTCAACACCATCCGCGCGGGTGACTTGGACTTTGGCGTCGTGCAATCCGACTGGAACCACCACGGCTACAAAGGCACCAGCAGCTTCGAGAAAAATGGCCCCTACCAGGAACTGCGCTCGGTCTTTTCCATGCACCCTGAGCCTTTCACCCTGCTGGCACGCGCCGACTCGGGCATCAAGCGTTTTGAAGACCTCAAAGGCAAGCGCGTGAACGTGGGCAACCCCGGCTCGGGCACCCGCGCCTCCATGGACATGCTGCTGGCCGCCATGAACTGGAAAGTGAGCGACTTCGGCATGGCCTCCGAACTGCGCCCCGACGAGCACGGCGCCGCCCTGTGCGACAACAAGATCGATGCCTTCTTCTACGGCGTGGGTCACCCCAGCGCCAACATCCAGGATCCGGTAACCACCTGCGGCGCCAAGCTGGCTGCCATCTCGGGCCCAGCCGTGGACAAACTGGTTGCCGACAACCCCTTCTACGCCAAGGCCACCATTCCCGCCGGCCTGTACCGTGGCAACGACCAGCCCACCCCCACCTACGGTGTGTTGGCCACCTTCGTCACCTCTGCCAAGGCGCCGGATGAGCAGGTCTATACGCTGGTCAAGGCCGTGTTCGACAACTTCGAGGAATTCAAGAAGCTGCACCCCGCGCTGGCCAACCTGGACCCTCAGCACATGGTCAAGGACGGCCTGTCCGCCCCGCTGCACCCCGGTGCCCTGAAGTTCTACAAGGAAAAAGGCTGGATCAAGTAAGCCCGGCGCTGACTGCCCTTACACCTGCCTGCCCGGTGCGCGGCCCCCAGGCCGGCCTGCGCACCGGGCATGGCCACCCGCACCGACGCATATAACGACTGCACACCTCACGCAGTGCGCCCATGGCCGCGCACTGTCTGTCATTTAGCGCCTCGCCTTCGCCCGCCAGGGCAATGACGCGGCCTCCGTGAAAGCCCCGCACCATGACAAGCCCCCCCGCCGACGCACGACCCGCCCCCGAGATTGATGCCCAGCAGCTCATGCGCGACAACGACGTGGGCGGGCGCAGCCCCGGCCCCCTGGTCACGCGGCTGCTGACGGCGGTGGCGTTGGCCTGGTCGCTGTTTCAGCTCTGGATCGCCTCTCCCCTGCCCTTTCACTTTGGCTGGGGCATCTTCAACGACACCGAATCGCGCGCCATCCACCTGGCCTTTGCCGTGTGGCTGGGCTTCATGGCTTATCCGGCCACGCGCCGCTCGCCACGCGAATACGTGCCCGCGCAAGACTGGCTGCTGGCTTTTGCCGCCGCCTTCTGCGCGGGCTATCTGTTCTGGTTCTATCGCGAGCTGGCCACGCGCCCGGGCGCGCCTACCCGCATGGACGTGATGGTCTTCATCGCCGGCACCGCGCTGCTGCTGGAAGCCACGCGCCGCGTGCTGGGCCTGCCCATGGTGATCGTGGCCGGGCTGTTTCTGGCCTACACCTTCCTGGGCCCGTACATGCCCGACATGCTGGCGCACCGCGGCGCTTCGCTTGACCGGGCCGCTTCGCATTTCTGGTTGACCACAGAAGGCGTGTATGGCGTGGCGCTGGGCGTGTCCACCAGCTTCATCTTCCTGTTCGTGCTGTTTGGCTCGCTGCTAGACAAGGCCGGCGCGGGCAACTACTTCATCAAAAGCGCCTTTGCCCTGCTAGGGCACCTGCGCGGCGGCCCGGCCAAGGCAGCGGTGGTGTCATCAGCGGCCACGGGGCTGATCTCTGGCTCATCCATCGCCAATGTGGTCACCACCGGCACCTTCACCATTCCGCTGATGAAGCGCGTGGGCTACCGGGGCGACCAGGCCGGGGCAGTGGAGGTGTCTTCCTCGGTCAACGGGCAAATCATGCCACCCGTGATGGGCGCCGCAGCCTTTCTGATGGTGGAGTACGTGGGCATTTCTTACGTCGAGGTGATGAAACACGCCATCTTGCCTGCCGCCATCTCCTATGTGGCCTTGTTCTACATCGTCCATCTGGAAGCGGTGAAAGCCGGCATGCAAGGCCTGCCGCGCCGCAACCCGCGCACGGGCGGGCAGCGCCTGCTGGCATGGGGATTGACGATTTCAGGCTTCGTGCTGCTGGCCGCCGCCACGTACTACGTGGTGGGCTTCATCCAGTCCCTGCTGGGCGCCTGGGCCGCGCCTGGCCTGGCAACACTGCTGCTGGGCGCCTACGTGTTCCTGCTGTGGGTCGGCTCACGCCAGCCAGAGCTGTCCATTGACGACCCGAACTCACCCGTGTTCGAGCTGCCCGAGACCGGACCCACCGTCAAATCCGGCTTGCACTACCTGCTGGCTGTGGTGGTGCTGGTGTGGTGCCTGATGATCGAGCAGCTCTCGCCCGGTCTGTCGGCCTTCTGGGCCACCGTGTTCATGATGTTTGTGATGCTCACGCAAAAACCCCTGCTGGGGCTGATGCGGGGCGACCACCGCTTTGCCGCGCACTTCAAAAGCGGCGCTGCCGACTTGCTGGAAGGGCTGGCCGCTGGCGCGCGCAACATGATCGGCATCGGCATTGCCACGGCAGCGGCCGGCTTCATCGTGGGCACGGTTTCGCTCACCGGCGTGGGGCTGGTCATGACCGAAGTCGTCGAGGCGCTGTCCGGCGGCAACCTGATGCTCATGCTGGTGCTGGTCGCCGCCATCAGTCTGATCCTGGGCATGGGCCTGCCCACCACGGCCAACTACATCGTCGTGTCCACCCTCATGGCCCCCGTGGTGGTGCAGCTGGGCGCCGAAAGCGGCCTGATCGTGCCGCTGATCGCCGTGCACCTGTTCGTCTTTTACTTTGGCCTCATGGCCGACGTGACACCGCCCGTGGGCCTGGCCTCGTTTGCCGCTGCGGCCATTGCCAAGCACGACCCGATCAAGGTCGGCATCACCGCCTTCTTCTACAGCATGCGCACGGCCATCCTGCCGTTTCTGTTCATCTTCAACACGCAACTGCTGCTGATCGGGCTGACCGGCCCCTGGCATCTGCTGCTGACCATCGGTTCTGCCCTGGTGGCCATGCTGGTTTTTGCCGCCGCCACGCAGGGCTGGTTTCTTACCCGCAGCCGCTGGTGGGAAACGCTGGCGCTGCTGCTGGTGTGCTTCACGCTGTTCAGGCCAGGCTTTTGGATGGACATGGTGCAGCCGCCCTTTGAGTACATCAAGGGCGATGCCATGACCCAGGCCATCGAGCAAGCCCCGCCCAACACCAGCAAGCGCGTGTGGGTGCAAGGCATGTCGCTGGAAGGCAAGGACGTACGCCGTGGCGTGCTGCTGCCGCTGGGGCCGCAGGGCTCTTTGCGCGAGCGCATGGCGCACTCGGGCCTGACCGTCATGCAAACGGGCGACAGCTACCAGATCGCCGCCGTGCGCTTTGGCAGCACGGCGGAAAAGCTGGGGTTGGAGCAAAGCTTTGAAATCACCGGCGTGGAAATGCCCACGGACCGCCCCGCCAAAGAGTGGTTCTACCTGCCCGCCCTGGCCCTGCTGGCGCTGGTCATGGGGGTGCAGTGGCGACGCATGCGGCAAACGCCGTCTGGCGCACCAAGCGCCGTTCATTGATCCACATCAACAGGCAGGCGGCTTTGCCGCCTGCGTAGGCACAAATTGCCAAAGGCGGGCCGTTTGCGCACCGTCCGCCTGCCCGTATCAGGGCGCGCCATGTTCCAATCGCGCCCGCATGAACTACGTCAAGACCCCCGAAGGCAACGAGGCGCTGCGCCAGCGCCATGCCCTCAGCCTGCGCGAGCGCCAGATCATGGTGCTGTGCAATGGCGTGCGCACGCTGGATGATCTGATCGACCTGTTCGGCAGCAGCGTCGCCACCGAGGTGCAGCAGCTTCAGCACCGCGGCCTGCTGGCAACCTTGGCACATGCGCGCCACCTGCCGCCCGGCGCTGGCGGCGTGCCGCCCACCCGTTTTGTGGCCAGCGACTTGCCCCCTGATGCCCCGCCCGCGCCCAACCCCGCTCAGCTGGCACGCCTTTCCCTGCAAGAGCTGGCCGAACTGGCCAACGTGCCCCCTCTGCCTGGCACCGCATCAGGCGCAGACCATGCGGCCAGCCAGCCGACGCCCCCGCGCGAGTCCGGCAGCACCACCGTGGACGTGCCAGCGGATGCGCCCATGGGTGCACCCACAGGTGCGCAAACGATTGCTCAGACGGGCGCCCAGACGGCTCTGGCCACCGCCGTCAACCGCATCGACACCGGGCAGATGCCCGGGCAATCCACCGTGGCCGCGCAGGCCTACATGACACAGGTGCTGATGGCGCTGGAAGACGCCAGCGCCACAGCCCTGATCGAATCGCACGGTGATGTGCGGCACGACGTGGACATCGTGCTGTACCTGGCCCAAGGCCTGGGCCTGGCACACGCCCTGGCGGGCGAGGACGTGGCCCTGCGCGTGGCTCTGCGTACCAGCGGCCTGTTGCCTGCCGATGCCGTGCCCATGCTGCTGGACTGCGCGCTCGACCACGTGCCAGCCTGTTTTGGCCTGCTGCTGTACGAGTTCGCGCTGGCCGGGCGCGACACCAGCAGATGATGCTGGCGCACATCTCCACTGACACACCGTCTGCGCATTTGCTACATATTAAGTAGCACAAATCCCTTTATACAAGCGCGCGAATGGCCTTTTTCATCTATCTTTTTGCGCCTTTCAACCGCTGCTGACAGCGGCCTTTTCTACCCCTGCGGCACCGCCCAGCGTCGCCAAAGCTGCCATGCAGGGCTGGGCGCCGCCTCTATCCACAGCGGCTGCGGCTGCCATGGCAGGTGCAGGCCCACGGCCTGGGCGTGCAGCCACAGCCGCGCCGTGCCCAGCCAGGCGGCCAGCGCGCGGTTGAGCGGGCCTTTGCCGTGCGTGGCATCGCCAATGATGGGGTGGGCCATGTGCTTGCAGTGGCGGCGCAGCTGGTGGCGGCGGCCCGTTTCGGGCACCAGCGCCAGCAGCGCGCAGCGCGTGTGGCTGAAGTCGCCATAGGGCAGGGGCAGCGCGTAATGCGCCAGGGTGCGAAAGCGCGTGCGCGCGGGCTGCACGGCCAGCGCCTGCGGGCCGCAGCGCGCATCGTCGGCCAGGCGCTTCAAGGGGTGGTCCACCTGCCCTGCCGCTGGCGGCCAGCCGCGCACCACGGCCAGGTAATGCTTGCGCACCGCGCCTTCGGTATCGAACACGGCCCGCGCCGCACGGGCCGCCTCGGCGCTCAGCGCAAACAGCAGCACGCCGCTGGTACCCTTGTCCAGCCGGTGCAGCGGCCACACGGGCTGGCCCAGCTGATCGCGCAGCAGCTGCACGGCAAAGCGGGTTTCGCCCGCGTCCAGCCCGGTGCGGTGCACCAGCAGGCCGGGCGGCTTGTCAATGGCCACCAGGTGCGCGTCTTGGTACAAAATCGGCAGCATGCTTTTCGTATTGTCGCCAGCCAAGGCGCTGGACTATGAATCCCCCCTGCCGCCGCAGCTGCCGCACACCCAGCCGCTGTTTCAGGCCCAGGCGGCTGAGCTGATCGACGTGCTGCGCGCCAAAACCCCGGCGGAAGTGGCCTCGCTCATGTCTTTGAGCGACCCGCTGGCCGCGCTCAACGTGGCGCGCTACGCCGCCTACAGCCCGCGCTTTGACGCAGGCAACGCCAGGCAGGCCGTGCTGGCCTTCAACGGCGACGTGTACGAAGGGCTTGACGCCGCCTCCCTCGCCCCCGCCCAGCTCGACTGGCTGCAAGCGCACCTGTGCATTCTCAGCGGCCTGTACGGCGTGCTGCGCCCGCTGGACTGGATGCAGCCTTACCGGCTGGAGATGGGCACCAAGCTCAAGACCGAAAAAGGCGCCAACCTGTACCAGTTCTGGGGCACGCGCATCGCGCAGTACCTCAACGAACGCCTGGCAGCCCAGGATCAGACGCCGCCCGTGCTGGTCAACCTGGCCTCGCAGGAATACTTCAAGGCCGTGGACAAAAAAACGCTGCAAGCGCGCGTGGTGGACTGCGTGTTTGAGGACTACAAAAGCGGCCAGTACAAGGTCATCAGCTTTTTGGCCAAGCGCGCGCGCGGCCTCATGGCCCGCTGGGCCGCGCAGCACCAGGCCAGCCGCCCCGAGCAGCTGCAAGACTTCGACAGCGAGGGCTACGCCTTCGCCCCCGCCGCCAGCGCGCCCGAGCGGCTGGTGTTTCGCCGCCAGCGATGACACGCATGACTGTGGAAAGCCTGTGATGACCCAGCAAATCACCCCCGAACTTCGCCAATGGATCGTGCAGCAGGCCCAGGCCGGCCACAGCGCCGAAAGCGTGCTGCAATCCATGAAAGCCTCTGGCTGGAACGAGGACGTGGCCATTGAAGCCATGGAAACCACGCTGCGCGGCCACCTCAACGAACAAGCCGCCGCCCAGGGCCTGCCGCCTGCCGTGCCCGTGCCCGAGCCGAACGTGGGCGACTCGCCCCTGTATCTGGACGCGGGCGACCGCCGCGTGGCCGTGCTGGGCGCCATGGCACTGCCGCGCGTGGTCATCTTCGGCGGCCTGCTGTCCGACGAAGAGTGCGACGCCCTCATCGCAGCCGCCCGCCCGCGCATGAGCCGCTCGCTCACCGTGGCCACCAAGACCGGCGGCGAAGAAATCAACGCCGACCGCACCAGCCAGGGCATGTTCTTCCAGCGTGGCGAAAACGAGCTGGTCAGCCGCATCGAAGCGCGCATTGCCAAACTGCTCAACTGGCCCGTGGAAAACGGCGAAGGCGTGCAAGTGCTGCAATACACCCCCGGCACCGAATACAAGCCGCACTACGACTACTTCGACCCCGACGAGCCCGGCACTGCCACCATCTTGAAGCGCGGCGGCCAGCGCGTGGGCACCGTCGTCATGTACTTGGGCGAGCCCGAAAAAGGCGGCGGCACCACCTTCCCCAACGCGCACTTTGAAGTGGCCCCCAAGCGCGGCAACGCCGTGTTCTTCAGCTACGAGCGCCCCCACCCCAGCACCAAGACCCTGCACGGCGGCGCGCCCGTCATCGCAGGCGAGAAATGGATTGCCACCAAGTGGCTGCGCGAGCGTGAATTCAACTGAGCCTCAACCCAAGCCCATTATCACAAAAAACATAGCAAACTTTTGTTTATAGACGCGCGCAAACGGCCTTTTTGGTTACATGCTTTTTTGACCCCACGCACAGCCCGCCGACCCATGATGCGCCTGCCTGCCACGCTTTTTTTCACCCCCGCCCCATGATGCAACGCCGCACCCTTCTTGCCGCCACCTTTGCCCTGGCCGCCAGCACCAGCGCCCTGGCCCAGACCGCCAAACCCATCCGCCTGATCGTGCCCTACGCCCCCGGCGGCCCGCTGGACGTCACCGCCCGCGCCCTGGCCGAGCGCGTGAAAGACACGCTCGGCCCCGTCATCGTGGAAAACAAGCCCGGCGCAGGCGGCAACATTGGCTCCGACTACGTAGCCAAGGCCGCTGCCGATGGCAGCGTCATCGGCATCGCCGCCGTGGCCACCCACGCCATCAACCCCTGGCTCTTCGCCAAAATGCCCTACGACGCCGCCAAGGACTTCGCCCCCATCACCCAGATGGTGCGCGTGCCCAACGTGCTCGTCATGAACGCAGCCACCGCCAAGCGCCTGAACATCCACACCCTGGCCGATCTGATCGCCTACGCCAAGAAAAACCCCGGCAAACTCAACTACGGCTCGGGCGGCAACGGCAGCGCCGGTCACCTGGCTGGCGAAATGTTCAAGCAAGGCGCTGGCATCTTCGCCGTCCACATCCCCTACAACGGCGGCAACCCCGCGCAAATGGCGCTGCTGGCAGGCCAGGTGGACTTCAACATCGACAACCTGGCCACCGCCGCCGCCAACATCAAGGCCGGCAAGCTCAAGGCCCTGGCCGTCACCACCGCCCAGCCCTCACCCATGCTGCCCGGCGTGCCCGCCATTGCCCAAACCCTGCCCGGCTTTGCCGTAGACACCTGGTGGGGCCTGGTCGCCCCGGCCGGCACCCCAAAAGAAGCCGTGGACAAACTCAACGCCGCCTTCACCGCCGCCCTGAACGCCCCTGACACGCGCGATCGCTTTGCCCTGCTCATGGCCGAGCCCATGCCCACCACCCCTGCGCAGTTTGGCGAGTTGATGGCGCGCGAACGGGCACGCTACGAATCCGTCGTCAAGCGCTCCGGCGCCCGGGTCGACTGACACCACCGCTCAGCCCCTGCCCGCCCGCCCCGTCCCAAGTGGAAAATTTTTATAGCTGAAAACCCTTATGGGGCGCGCGCGAACGGCCTTTTTCATTCACAAGCCTGTGCGGCCTATACCCACCCAGGGTGCCGCCCCACCCTGAACATCCGCACAGCCGCCGCCAGCCGCCGCCTGGCGGCACACGCCCTGCCCCCTCATTGACGCACCCAGCGCCATGGCCCTCATCCTCGCCCCCATGGAAGGCCTGCTTGACCACGGCCTGCGCCACCTGCTCACACGCGTGGGCGGTGTGGACCGCTGCGTTTCTGAGTTCATCCGCATCACCGACCAACTGCTGCCCGCCCGCAGCTTCACCCGCATCGTGCCCGAGCTGCACACCGGCAGCCGCACCGCCAGCGGCGTGCCCGTGCGCCCACAACTGCTGGGCTCCGACCCCACGTGCCTGGCCGAAAACGCCGCCCGCCTGGCCGAGCTGCACCCCGCAGGCATCGACCTGAACTTCGGCTGCCCCGCCAAAACCGTCAACCGGCACCGGGGCGGTGCCGTGCTGCTGGATGAGCCCGAACTCGTCCACCGCATCGTGGCCGCCGTGCGCCGCGCCGTGCCCGCCGCCATCCCCGTCTCGGCCAAAATGCGCCTGGGCAACACCGATGACGCCCGCCTGCTGGACGTGGCCCTGGGCATCGAAGCCGCTGGCGCCAGCGAACTGGCCGTCCACGCGCGCACCAAAACACAAGGCTACAAACCCCCGGCGCACTGGGCCTGCATCGCCCGCGTGCGACAGGCCGTGCGCCTGCCCGTCATCGCCAACGGCGACATCTGGAGCGCGCAAGACGCCGCCCGCTGCCGCGCCATCACCGGCTGCGCCGACCTCATGCTCGGCCGCGGCATGGTGCGCAGCCCCGGCCTGGCACTGGCCATCGCCGCGGGCCACACCGGCCACCAGCCACCCGACGCCACAACCGCCCTGCCCTGGGCGCACGTACTGCCCCTGCTGGCCGATTTCTGGGCCGACGTCTGCACCCGTGTCGAGCATCGCCACCGCGCCGGGCGCCTGAAGCAATGGCTAAACCACCTGCGCGTGGCCTACCCCCAAGCGCAAGCCGCCTTCGACACCCTGCGCACCGTGCATGACCCGCACGCCATCAGCGCCTGGGTGCAAGCGCAGCAGCCCGGCACACAGCCCTGACGCAACCCCGCTGCCCGTATCATCCGCCTGCTTTTTCACTCCCTTCCCAACAAGGAATCCGTCATGGCATCCAGCCTGCTGACACTGCTCGACGACATCGCTACCGTGCTGGACGACATTGCCGTCATGTCCAAAGTAGCCGCGCGCAAAGGCGCCGCCATGGCCGACGACGTGGCCGTTCTCACCAAACTGTCGGCACAAAAAACCGCCGGCGTACTAGGCGACGACCTGGCACTCAACGCCCAGCAAGTCACCGGCGTCACCGCCAACCGCGAACTGCCCGTGGTCTGGGCCGTGGCCAAAGGCTCCATGGTCAACAAAGCCATCCTCGTGCCCGCCGCCTTGGCCATCAGCGCCTTCGCCCCCTGGGCCGTGACCCCTTTGCTCATGGTCGGTGGCGCCTTCCTGTGCTTTGAAGGCTTCGAGAAAGTCGCGCACAAACTGCTGCACCAGTCTGACAGCCATGCCGACCACGAGCAGCCAGCCGCACTGCAAGCGGCCAGCGTGGACATGGCGCAAATGGAAAAAGACAAAGTCAAAGGCGCGGTGCGCACCGACTTCATCCTCTCTGCCGAAATCATCGCCATCACCTTGGGCACCGTGGCGGGGCAAGACTTTTGGACACAGCTGTGGGTGCTGGTCGGCATCTCCATGCTCATGACCGTAGGTGTGTACGGCCTGGTTGCCGGCATCGTCAAGCTCGACGACGCCGGCCTGCACTTGAGCCAGCGCGCCAGCAGCACTGCGCAGGCCATCGGCCGGGCCATCCTGTGGCTGGCGCCGTGGCTGATGAAGTTTCTCTCCATTGCAGGCACGGCCGCCATGTTCCTGGTCGGCGGCGGCATCATCGCCCACGGCATTGCCCCGGTGCATCACCTGGTACAAGCCTGGGTCGCCGCCGCTGGCAGCATGGGATGGCTGGTGGAAATGCTGGCCAACGCCGTGGTGGGCATCATCACCGGTGGCTTGGTAGTGGCCGTGGTCAGCCTGGTCAACAAACTGCGCGGCAAAGGCAAGCCAGCAGCGGCAGGGCATTGAAAAAACCGCCAGACAGCACACAGGCAACCCGCAGCAGCCTCTTCTTTCTGCTACACTTGCGCGCTTACCCAAGACCCCAGGCGCGTAGCTCAGCTGGTTAGAGCACCACCTTGACATGGTGGGGGTCGTTGGTTCGAGTCCAATCGCGCCTACCAAACACAAAAAGCACCGAGCGGAAACGTCCGGTGCTTTTTTCTTGCAGCAAAGGCTGTTTAAAGCCCGTAAAAGCGCCGGATGATGTCCCAGGCCTGCTGTGGCGTATCCACCGTGTGAAACAAGTGCACATCCTCGGGCGAGATGGCGCCTTCGTCCACCAGCGTCTCCAAGTGCATCAGCCGCCCCCAGTAATCCTGCCCGACCAGCACGATGGGCACGGGCTTGGCCTTGCGCGTTTGCACCAGGGTCAGCACCTCAAACAGCTCGTCCAGCGTGCCAAAACCGCCCGGAAAAGCCACCAGCGCCTTGGCACGCATCATGAAGTGCATCTTGCGCAGCGCAAAGTAGTGGAACTTGAACGACAGCTCCGGCGTAATGTAGGGATTGCCCGACTGCTCGTGCGGCAGCGTGATATTCAGCCCCACCGAGGGCGCGCCCACGTCGTGCGCGCCGCGGTTGGCCGCTTCCATCACGCCAGGGCCGCCGCCGGTGCAGATGTACAGGCGCTCTTCGGGCGGCTGGGTCAGGCCGTGGGCCGACACCAGGCGGCCGAATTCGCGCGCCTGCGCGTAGTAGCGCGAGGTGCGCACGGCGCGCTCGGCCAAGGCAATGGCCTGGGCATCGCCGCTGGCCTGGGCAGCGCTCAGGCGCTGCTCAGCCACATCAGGTGCCACGAAGCGCGCACCACCATACACCACCACCGTGTGTTCGATACCCGCCGCACGCAGGCCCAGATCGGGCTTGAGCAGCTCCAGCTGGATGCGGATGCCGCGCGCCTCGCGGCGCAAGATGAATTCAGGGTCGGCAAAAGCCAAGCGGTAAGCGGCGGGCTCCAGCGGCTCGCCCCGGTCGGCATGCGCTTGCAGCTCGGCCCAGGCATCGGCCAGGCGCGAGCCGGTAGAAGTCTTCAAGTCTTCGGTCGGATCCATGCTTGCTACATTATTGAAAGCTGAAAACGGCGATGATACAAGGCACTCAGGCCAAGCCACTTGCCAACAAGTGCGTATTTGACAGACAGTGATCGCCAGCTTGCCGGCTGCCGCAACGTAGCTCTGCAAATAAAAAAAGCCGCAGCTTTGACAAGCTGCGGCTTTGACACAAGCGAACCCGAGAGATCGGTCAGATTTTCACGCTGTTCATGTATTGGTTGTACGGGAACTCCGAGAAACGGTTCCACAAAATCTGGTCGCGCTGGAAGGCGCGCATGTCCTCGAAAATCTTCTTGAACTCGGGCGAGCGCGCCACGTGCTCTGCGTAGACGTCCTGCGAGGTCTTGAAGCCCGCGTCCATCACGGCTTTGGGGAACAGCATCAGCTTCGTGCCGCTGCCCACCAGACGCTTGAGCGCCTGCGGGTTTTGGGCACCGTATTTGGCCGTCATGTCCTGCGCTGCCACATTGGCCGCCGCTTGCACAATGGCTTTGTTCTCTGCCGACAGCTTCTCAAACGCCTTGTTGTTGATGAAAAACTCCAGCTCGGCGCCGCCTTCCCACCAGCCAGGGTAGTAGTAAAAAGGCGCCACTTTGTTGAAGCCCAGCTTTTCATCGTCGTAGGGGCCGACAAATTCGCAGGCATCCAGCGTGCCTTTTTCCAGCGCCTGGTAGATGTCGCCTGCGGGCATGGACTGCGACACCACGCCCAGCTTGGCCATGACCTCGCCAAAAATACCGCCGCCCAGGCGCATCTTCAGACCCTTGAAGTCCTCGGGCGTCTTGATTTCCTTGCGATACCAGCCGCCCATCTGGGTGGTGGTATTGCCCGCGCTCATGGTGCGGAAGTTGTATTTGGCGAAAAAGGCGTCCAGCAGCTTGCGGCCATTGCCGTGCGCCTTCCAGGCGTTCATCTGGAGCGTGGTCGGCCCGAAGGGCACGGCACAGCTGAAGGAGAAGATGGGGTCCTTGCCCGCAAAGTAGTAGGCAGCGGTCTGCGCCATCTCGATGGTGTCTTTTTCCAGCGCATCCACCACGCCAAAGGCGGGCATCAGTTCGCCAGCGGGGTGAACCGACACCTCAAACTTGCCACCCGACAGCGCCTTGACGGTCTGCGAAAACTTCTCGCCGCTGCCAAAGATGGTGTCCAGCGACTTCGGAAAGCTGGAGGCCATGCGCCAGCGCACCGTCGCCTGCGCATGCACGACCGGTGCCACGCCTGCCGCCAGAACCCCGGCGATACCAGCTTGCTTGATAAGAGCGCGACGATCCATGTAACTTATCTCCTGTAAATGAAAACGAAATTTTAGGCTGCGGCCAAGCCCCTGCTTATCAGGGATTGACCTGTCTCACGCGCGCTTTTTCTCGCGCAGGCTTTTTTTAGGCAGCTTCTGGCAGCTGCACACCGGCGCCAAAGCGCTGACGCACGGCAGCTTCTATGCCAGCGGCGTCCAGCCCTTGCAGGGCCAGCAGCTTGGCCGGGTCGCCGTGTTCAATGAAGACATCGGGCAAACCCAGTTGCAGCAAGGGGCGCACGGTGCCCGCAGCGGCCAGGGCCTCGGCCACGGCGCTGCCGGCGCCGCCCATGACGCAGCCTTCTTCCACCGTGACCAGGGCTTCGTGCGTGGCCGCCACCTGGGCCAGCAGTTCGGCATCCAGCGGCTTGGCCCAGCGCATGTTGACCACGGTGGCATCCAGCTTTTCTGCCACTTGCAGCGCCGGGTACAGCAGCGTGCCAAAGGCCAGGATGGCGATGCGCTGGCCCTGGCGGCGGATTTCACCCTTGCCAAAAGGCAGCGCGCTCAAATCGGCCAAGGGCGCCACGCCCACGCCAGCGCCGCGCGGGTAGCGCACGGCCACGGGGTGGTCTTGCGCGTAGGCGGTGCTCAGCAGTTGGCGGCATTCGCGTTCATCAGCCGGGCAGGCCACGCTGACGTTGGGGATGCAGCGCAGAAAGGCGATGTCGTAGTTGCCGGCGTGGGTGGCGCCGTCGGCGCCCACCAGGCCGGCGCGGTCCAGGGCAAGGACCACGGGCAGCTTCTGGATGGCCACGTCGTGGATGAGCTGGTCGTAGGCGCGCTGCAAGAAGGTGGAATAAATGGCCACCACGGGCTTGAGCCCTTCGCACGCCAGCCCGGCGGCAAAGGTGACGGCGTGCTGCTCGGCAATGCCGACGTCGTAGTAACGGCTGGGAAAGCGCTGGTGGAATTCGACCAGGCCCGAGCCTTCGCGCATGGCGGGGGTGATGCCCACCAGGCGCTGATCGTGCTCGGCCATGTCGCACAGCCACTGGCCAAAGACCTGGGTGAAGGTGGTTTTGGGCGCGGTGGCGGGTTTGACCAGGCCCACGGCCGGATCGAACTTGCCGGGGCCGTGGTAGGCCACGGGGTCGGCTTCGGCCAGTTTGTAGCCCTGGCCTTTTTTGGTGACGACGTGCAGAAATTGCGGGCCTTCCTGCTGCGCCATGCGGTCGCGGATGTTTTCGAGCGTGGGGATGAGCGATTCGAGGTCGTGCCCGTCGATGGGGCCGATGTAGTTGAAGCCGAATTTCTCGAACAGCGTAGCGGGCACGACCATGCCTTTGGCGCCTTGCTCCAGCCGCTTGGCCAGCTCGAACAGCGGGGGCACAGGGCCAAGCACGGTTTTGCCCACTTGCTTGGCGGCGGCGTAGAAGTTGCCGCTCATCAGTTGCGCCAGGTAGCGGTTGAGCGCGCCCACGGGGGGGCTGATGCTCATGTCGTTGTCGTTGAGCACGACCAGCAGGCGCGCGTCGCGTTCCACGCCAGCGTTGTTCAGCGCCTCAAAGGCCATGCCGGCGGTCATGGCGCCGTCGCCGATGATGGCCACGGCCTTGCGGTCTTCGCCCTTTTGGCGCGCGGCCAGGGCCATGCCCAGTGCGGCGCTGATGCTGGTGGACGAGTGCGCGGTGCCGAAGGTGTCGTATGCGCTTTCGTCGCGGCGCGGAAAGCCGGAGATGCCGCCCAGCTGGCGCAGCGTGGGCATGCGTTCGCGCCGGCCGGTGAGGATTTTGTGCGGGTAGGTCTGGTGGCCCACATCCCACACCAGGCGGTCTTCGGGGGTGTTGAAGACGTAGTGCAGGGCAATGGTCAGCTCCACCGTGCCCAGGTTGGATGACAGGTGCCCGCCGGTCTGGGCCACGTTGTGCAGCACGCAGGCGCGCAGCTCGCTGGCCAGTTGCTTGAGCTGCCCGCGCGAGAGGGCGCGCAAATCGGCGGGGGTGTTGACGGTTTCAAGCAAGGAGGTGGCGGACATGTTCAGTGGTTTCGGTTCACCAGCAGCTCGGCCAGCCAGGCCAGGCACGTGGTGTCGGTGTCGGTCAGGCCGCTGGCGGCCAGCGCGCGCCGTGCCTGGGCCAGCAAGTCGTCGGCCAGCGCCTGGGCGGCGGGCAGGCCCAGCAGCGATACGTAGGTGGGTTTGTCGGCGGCGGCGTCCTTGCCGGCGGTTTTGCCCAGGGCGGCAGAGTCGGCGGTGACGTCCAGCACGTCATCGACCACCTGAAAGGCCAGGCCGATGGCGCTGCCGTAGTCGTCCAGCGCGGCGCGCGTGGCCGCAGGCAGCGGCTGCGGCGCGCAGGCCGCGCCCATGCGCACGCTGGCTTGCAGCAAGGCGCCGGTTTTGGCGCTGTGCATGGCGCGCAGTTGCGGCTCGGTCAGCGGCTGGCCCACGCTGGCCAGGTCAATGGCCTGACCGCCGGCCATGCCCTCGGCCCCGGCGGCGCGGGCCAGCAGGCGGCACAGCGTGGCCTGCATGGCGCCGGGCACGGTGTCTTCGCCCTGGCTGTCGTCGGGGGTCAGCAGCTCAAAGGCCAGCGCTTGCAGCGCGTCGCCTGCCAGCAGGGCCTGGGCCTGGCCAAACTGCACGTGCACGGTGGGTTTGCCTCGACGCAGCACGTCGTTGTCCATGCAGGGCATGTCGTCGTGCACCAGGGAATAGGCGTGGATCAGCTCGACCGCGCAGGCCGCGCGCAAAGCCGCCGCCGGGTTGCCCTGCACGGCCTGGCACGCGGCCAGCACCAGCAGCGGGCGCAGGCGCTTGCCGCCGTCCAGCACGGCGTAGCGCATGGCCTGGCCCAGGCCAGCGGGCGCGTCGGCGGGCACCCAGCGATCCAGCGCCTGCTCGATGCGTGCCAGCTGCGCCTGGCGCCAGGCCGCAAAGTCAAAGCCAGCCAATGGGGTGTGGGCGGGGGGGTTCATGCGTCAGACCAGGGTGAGGCGGCGCCACTGTCGTCCAGCACCTTGACCTGGTCTTGCACGGCTTGCAGGCGCTCGCGGCAATAGCCCAGCAGTTCGGTGCCGCGCTGGTACTGGCCCAGCAGCTCTTCCAGCGGCAGCTGGCCCGCCTCCAGCCTGGCGATCAGCTGCTCCAGCTCGGTCACGGCATCGCCATAGCTGGCAGGCAGGGCAGATCGAGCAGATGGCTTTCGGGTCATGGGGGCGTGGGCGAAGTGAATGGGTCATTTTATTCGGCGCAGCCTGGGTATCTGGCCCGCCGGGAAAGGGCCGTCTGATCCAGGCCATTGGGCTCGGCTAGAATGCCCGGTTCCCTTTGCGGCAACGCCAAGCGGTTTCCCGCGCCAAATATCTTCGGATGCCAAGCGCTTACTTCCTGCCCCTTCATAGGGGGAGTCTTCAAGATCGGAATCCCATGTCTGATTTGAGTCTTCAGTTACAGCAGGCGGCAAGTCAACTTCCCGTCCAGTCTTATTTCGACCAGGCGCTGTTCGAGCGCGAGCAGAGGCTTATCTTCGAGTCCGGTCCGCGCTATGTGGGCCATGCGCTGTCGGTGCCCAACGCTGGCGATTATTTCGCCCTGCCGCAAGAAGGCGAAGGGCGCGTGTTGGTGCGCAACGCCCAGGGCCAGGTGCAGCTGCTGTCCAACGTGTGCCGCCACCGCCAGGCGGTGATGCTCAAAGGGCGCGGCTCGCTGCAAGGCCAGGGCAAGGGCCATGCGGGCGGCAACATCGTGTGCCCGCTGCACCGCTGGACCTACAGCGACAAGGGCCAGCTGCTGGGTGCGCCGCACTTCAGCCACGACCCCTGCCTGAACCTGAACCAGTACAGCCTGCGCGAATGGAATGGCCTGCTGTTTGAGGACAACGGCCGCGACATTGCCGCTGACCTGGCCGGCATGGCCGAGGCGCCCAACCTGTCGTTTGACGGCTACGCGCTCGATCACGTGGAGCTGCACGAGTGCAACTACAACTGGAAGACCTTTATCGAGGTCTATCTGGAGGACTACCACGTCGGCCCCTTCCACCCCGGCCTGGGCAACTTCGTCACCTGCGACGACCTGAAGTGGCAGTTCGGGCAGGAATATTCCGTGCAGACCGTGGGCGTGGCCCCGGCCTTCAAGCCCGGCTCGGACGTGTACAAGAAATGGCACGAGGTGCTGCTGAACTACCAGGGCGGCGAGCGCCCGCAGCGCGGCGCCATTTGGCTGACCTACTACCCGCACATCATGGTGGAGTGGTATCCGCACGTGCTCACCGTGAGCACGCTGCACCCCATCAGCGTGGACAAGACGCTGAACATGGTGGCCTTTTACTACCCCGAGGAAATCGTCGCCTTCGAGCGCGAATTCGTCGAAGCACAGCGCGCCGCCTACATGGAAACCTGCATTGAGGACGACGAGATTGCCGAGCGCATGGACGCGGGCCGCAAGGCCCTGATGCTGCGCGGCGACAACGAAGTCGGCCCCTACCAAAGCCCCATGGAAGACGGCATGCAGCACTTTCACGAGTGGTACCGGCGCAAGCTGGGGGCCGCCCCCATGAGTGCTTGAGCACCTGCCTTGAAAAAACCCAAGGGCTGCGCACTGCCGCAGCCCTTTGTCTTTTGTGCCTTTGTCTTTGTACTGTGTTCAGCCGCCTTTGGCGCAGCCCATCCAAGAAATAATCGCGCCCTTATGCAAGCCACCTGGATGATCGCCGCCTCGCTCTTTTTTGCCCTGATGAGCGTGTGCATCAAATACGCCTCGCCCTACTTCAGCCCGCTGGAGATCGTGTGCTATCGCGGCGCCATCGGCATGGTGTTCATGTGGGTGCTGGCGCGTTCGCGCCGCGTGCCGCTGCGCACCACGGTGCCCATGATGCACGTGTGGCGCAACGTGGTGGGCGTGGCCGCCCTCACCGCCTGGTTCTATGCCATTGCCCACTTGCCCCTGGCCACGGCCATGACGCTCAACTACATGAGCGGCGTGTGGGTGGCCGCCTTTTTGGTCGGCGGCACGCTGCTCATGGGGCGCCTGGCCGACATCCGCCGCCAGGGGCCGCTGGTGCTGGCCGTGATGGCCGGCTTTGCCGGCGTGGTGATGATGCTGCGCCCCACGCTGGAGCAAAACCAGCTCTTTGCCGGCCTGATCGGCCTGATGTCCGGCATGATGGCTGCGCTGGCCTACATCCAGGTCGCCGCGCTGGGCCGCGTGGGCGAACCCGAGGCACGCACCGTGTTTTACTTCTCGCTCGGCGCCACGCTGGCCGGCGGCGTGGGCATGCTGTTTTTCGACATGCACTCTCTCACCACCCGCCAGGCGCTGTGGCTCATCCCCATTGGCGTGCTGGCCGCCCTGGGCCAGCTGTGCATGACGCGCGCCTACACCCGTGGCGCCACCATCGTCGTGGCCAGCCTGCAATACACCGGCATCATCTTCGCCGCCCTGTTCGGCCTGCTGCTGTTTGGCGATCAGATCCCGCTGATCGGCTGGGCCGGCATGGCCACCATCATCGCCAGCGGCATCGCCGCCACCTTTTTGCGCGCCCGCGCCCTGCCCAACCCGCCCGCCGAGGAACACTGACCCATCATGCCCAGCCCCTACACCCGCCTCATCACCCCCGCCCAGCTGCAAGCCCTGCAAGCCAGCGGCGCCCCGTTGCGCGTGTTCGATTGCAGCAGCGAGCTGGGCAACCCCGCCAAGGCCGATGAGCTGTTTCACAGCGCCCGCATCGCCGGCGCCGTGCAAGCCCACCTGGAGCGCCACCTGAGCGCCCACGACAGCACCCACGCCCTGAACGGCGGGCGCCACCCCCTGCCCCCGCGCGAGCACTTTGCCCGCACCCTGCAAGCCCTGGGCTTTGACAACGCCATGCAAGCCGTGGTGTACGACCGCAACGGCAACAGCTCCTGCGGCCGCCTGTGGTGGATGCTCAAATGGGCCGGCCACGACGCCGTGGCCGTGCTCGACGGCGGCCTTGCCGCCTGGCAAGCCGCCGGTGGGGCCATGCACAGCGGCCCCGCCCCTGCCCCCGCGCCCGGCCGCTTTGGCCTGCAAGCGCCCTTGCGCACCCTGCGCCTGATCGACGACGTGCGGCAACACCTGCACAGCCCCGCCCAAACCCTGATCGACGCCCGCGCCGCCCCCCGCTACCGGGGCGAAACCGAGCCGCTCGACCCCGTGGCCGGGCACATCCCCGGCGCGCTCAACCGCCCCTTTGCCGACAACTTCATGCCCGACGGGCGCTTCAAACCCGCCGCGCAACTGCGGCGCGAATTCGACACCCTGCTGGCCGGGCGCGACCCAGGCAGCGTCGTCGCCTACTGCGGCAGCGGCGTCAGCGCCGTGCCCAACCTCATCGCCATGGAACTGGCCGGCTACCCGCCCCCCGCGCTGTACGCCGGCAGCTTCAGCGAATGGAGCCGCACCCCCGGCCTGCCCGTGGCCCGTGGCAGCCAGCAGTAACTATATTTTTTATAGCTTAAAACCCTTTAAATACGCGCGCAAATGGCCAATTTTCCATAGAGCCAAAACCTGCCCCTTTCCCCTTACCCGGCAGTCCAGCCCGTGCGCACAAACAGCGTGACCAGCGGCTCATCGCCCACCTGGCGGCTGCGATGCCCATGCACCTGCGGGTCAAACACGGCGCCAGGCGGCAGCGTGTCGTTGGAATAAAAGCATTCGCCTGGCCCAAACACGCGCGTGCTGCCGTCTTGCAGACCAATCTCCATGTGCCCGGCCAACACCACCAGCCATTGCGGCGTGCCCGTGCAATGAAAGCTGCTGGCAAAACCCACCGGGCTGCGCCGCAGCTGCCAGCCATCCGAAGGCATCAGCGCCGACAAACGCGCGGCGGGCGAGCCTTCGTCCAGCGCCACCGGCACATCGCGAAAACGCGCACGCCCATCGTCATCAGTGAACAGCACAGGAAGGGTTAGGCATGACGTCATGGCAGCAACGGGCTTGCGGCCCGGCAAAGAAGGTTCATCAAAAAAGGCATTTGCGCTCTATTTACAAGCATTTGTAGCTATATAAAAAATAGCAAATTCAATCCAACGCATCCAGCAGCGCCTCAAACGCGGGCGCACCCGCCGCGGTGTTGTCAAACATCAGCAGCTCGGGGTATTGAGCCGGCGCAGGCTTGAACAGGCGGGTGCGGTACTGGTCCCAATGCGCCAGCTTCCAGGCATCGTTGGGGTTGCCGCGCGCGGTGATGCGCCGGCGCGCCTCGTCCTCGGCCAAATGCACCCAGACGATGTGCACCCGCACCTCATCGCCCACGCGCAGCCAGGCGCGGTCGCTCAGCTGCCTGGCCTTGATCTCGCGCGACAGCGGGCCCACCACGATGCAGTTCACGCCCAGGGCCAGGTTCTCGCGCGCCGTGTCCAGCAGGCCCGCGTATTCGGGGTTGCGCAGGTGTTGCAGATAAGGCGGGCTGTCGCGGTCGTTCGGGTCACCCGTGAGCACCCCCATCACAGCCGAGCTGTAGTTGCCATACAGCGTGTCCTTGTCCAGCAGGCAAAAAGACTGGCCGGTGCGCTGGTGCAGCAGCGGCAGCGCGCGCTTGGCCAGGGTGGTCTTGCCAGTGCCGGCATGGCCGCAAAAGAAAATCAGACGGGGCATGAGAAACAGCCAATGAAAGCCAAAGAACAAGTCCCAAAGCGTATCAGCCTGCCACCCCCACTCCCTGCCAATGGCGGCTGCACGCCTGAATGAAACCCTGCCCAGGCCCGCCAGACACACCCTAGAATCTGCCCCATGCCCGGACCCAAGCCCCTTTATCCGCTACTGCTCACCTGTTTGCTGGCGGCCAGCCCTGCGCTACAGGCACAAACCCCCGCCGCGCCAGAAGCACAGCTGACACGCGATGCGCCCGTGCTCGACCGCCACACGCAGCGCGTGGAACACATCACGCACGAAGACGCCGGCTCCCGCGTAGACGAAGTGCGCTCCGGTGGCGAAACCCGGCACATCACGGTGCAGCCCAAAGCGCCCGTGCCTGCGTACGATGTGCTCCCCCCCAGCAGCACAGGCACAAGCCGCGAAACCGCCCCCGGCGGCACCGGCCCGCGGGTCTGGAAAATCCCGTTCTGACACGCCCGCCCCTTCCTTGAGCTTGTCCGGCACGGGCGCCAGGCAAGCCGCCTTTTTTCAGCAGCGCCGCCTGTTTGCTATATCTTATATAGCTGCAAACCATTACCAATAGCGCGCAAACACCGTTTTTCATCATCCATCCTCATAGCCCGACATGGCGGTCTACACCGAAGTTTCCGAAGACGATGCCCGCGCGCTGATGCACAGCCTGGGCCTGGGCGAGCTGACGGCCTTGCGCGGCATTGAAGGCGGGATTGAAAACACCAACTACTTCGCCACCACCGAGCGCGACGGCCAGCCGCATGAATGGGTGCTGACCCTGTTCGAGCGCCTGACGCACGCGCAACTGCCCTTTTACCTGCACCTGATGAAGCACTTGGCCGCGCGCGGCGTGCCCGTGCCCGACCCGCAGGCCAAGGCCGAAGGCGCGCCCCTGGGCCCGGGCGAAGACGCGATCTTGCACACCGTGTGCGGCAAGCCCGCCGCCGTGGTCAACCGCCTGCGCGGCAAAAGCGAGCTGGCCCCCGGCCCCGCCCACTGCGCCGCCGTGGGCCACATGCTGGCGCGCGCCCACCTGGCCGCGCACGACTACGAGCGCCAGCAGCCCAACCTGCGCGGCCTGCCCTGGTGGAACGAAACCGCGCCCGTGGTGCTGCCGCACCTGAACGAAGCCCAGGCCGCGCTGATGCGCGCCGAACTGGCCTACCAGAACCACGTGGCCGCCAGCAGCGCCTACGCCGCCTTGCCGCGCGGCGCGGTGCATGCCGATTTGTTCCGCGACAACGTGATGTTCGACGGCCCGGCCGATGCGCCGGTGCTGACGGGTTTTTTCGACTTCTACTTCGCAGGCACCGACACTTGGCTGTTCGATCTGGCCGTCACCCTGAACGACTGGGCGGTTGAGCTGCCCACGGGCCGCGCGGACGGCGCACGCACCCAGGCGCTGCTGGGCGCTTACCAGGCCGTGCGCCCGCTCACCGCCGCCGAGCGCCAGCTGCTGCCGGCCATGGCCCGCGCCGGTGCGCTGCGCTTTTGGCTCTCGCGCCTGTGGGACTGGTATTTGCCACGCCAGGCCAGCATGCTCAAGCCGCACGACCCCACGCACTTCGAGCGCGTGCTGCGCCAGCGCATCGCCGCGCCCCTGCTGCCATGAAGCTCCACATCGTCCCCGCTCGCACAGGCGCGCAATGGGTGCGCGAAGGCATACGCCTGTTCTTCAAGCAGCCGCTGGCCTTTGCCTCCTTGCTGCTGTCCTTCATCCTGGCCACCAGCGTGCTGTCGCTGCTGCCCATGGTGGGCGATGCGCTGGCGCTGGCGCTGGTGCCCGCCGGCACCGTGGGCCTGATGGCCGCCGGGCGCGAAGCGGGCGCGGGCCGCTTTCCCATGCCCGCGCTGCTGATCGTGGCGCTGCGCCAGTCGCCCGCGCAAACGCGCGCCATGCTGCTGCTGGGCGCGCTGTATGCCGCCGCCGTGCTGGCCATCATGGCCCTGGGCACCTACCTGGGCGGCGACCAGATGATGAAGCTGATCGAGCAAAACAACGGCCGCCTGACCCCCGAGCTGATGGCCGACCCCGCCATGCAGCAGGCCGTGCGCGCCGCCATGCGGCAGATGCTGCTGGGCTCGCTGCTGTACCTGCCCGTGTCCGTGCTGTTCTGGCACGCCCCTGCACTGGTGCACTGGCACGGCGTGCCGCCCGCCAAGGCCCTGTTCTTCAGCGCCGTGGGCGTGCTGCGCAACACCGGCGCCTACCTCATCTACGGCATGGGCTGGCTCACCGTCGCCATGCTCGGCTGGATGCTGCTGCTCATGCTGGCGGCCCTGCTGGGCAACACGCGCGTGGCCATCAACGGCGTCTTTCCCGTCAGCCTGACCGTGGCCACCATGCTCGCTGCCTCGCTGTGGGCCACCTTCCGCGACTGCTTTGACACCCGCAGCGCGCCACCCGCTTCCGACCTGCACGACAGCCGCCCCGCATGACCCACGCCTGGACGCACGAAGCCATCCGCCGCATCGAGCGCGACTTTCAGCGCTCGGCCGACACGCACCTGATCGCGCTTGACCTGCCCGCCCTGCCCCAGGTGCAGATCTACCTGAAAGACGAATCCACCCACCCCACCGGCAGCCTCAAGCACCGGCTGGCGCGCTCGCTGTTTCTCTACGGTCTGTGCAACGGCTGGATCCGTGAGGGCACCCCCATCATCGAGGCCTCCTCGGGCAGCACCGCCGTGTCCGAAGCCTACTTTGCCCGCCTGCTGGGCCTGCCCTTCATCGCCGTCATGCCGCGCGGCACCTCGGCGGCCAAGGTCGCGCAAATCGCCTTCTACGGCGGGCAAAGCCACTTCGTTGACGCGCCCGACCAGGTCTACGCGCAAGCCGCCCGCCTGGCGCGCGAATGCGGCGGGCACTACATGGACCAGTTCACCTACGCCGAGCGCGCCACCGACTGGCGCGGCAACAACAACATCGCCCAGTCCATCTTTCAGCAAATGCGCGCCGAGCCGCACCCCGTGCCCGCCTGGATCGTGGTGGGCGCGGGCACCGGCGGCACATCGGCCACCATCGGCCGCTACCTGCGCTACCAGGGCCACGCCACACGCCTGTGCGTGGTAGATCCTGAGCACTCCGTCTTTGCCGACTACCACGCCCGGCCCGACCAGCCCGGCATCACCGCCACGCGCGGCTCGCGCATCGAAGGCATTGGCCGCCCGCGCGTGGAGCCGTCGTTCCAGCCCGGCGTGGTGGACCGCATGATCCGCGTGCCCGATGCCGCCAGCTTTGCCGCCATGCGCGTGCTGGCCGATCTGGTAGGCCGGCGCTACGGCGGCTCCACCGGCACCGACTTCTACGGCGCGCTGCAACTGGCCTGCGAAATGCACGCACGCGGCCAGGCCGGCAGCATCGTCACCCTGGCCTGCGACGGCGGCGAACGCTACGCCGACACCTACTACAACGACGACTGGCTGCACGCCCAAGGCCACGACACCGCCTGCTGGCTGACCCGCATCCAGGCCGCCTGCGACAGCGGCTGCTGGGCAGCCTGACACGGGGCGCTTAGCCGGCAGCAGCGGCCCTGCCTGAGCCGCCCTGCCACACCTGTGCCGTCTGTTTTGCCGCCTGTTTTGCCGTCTGCGCCGCCTGCGCCGCGCTCAAGCCAGCAGTTGGCCCGCTGGCTGCCGCCCGCAGCGGCGGGCCGCCTCAATCAGCGCCGCACTCGCCGCGTGCCCGGCTGGGGCAAAGGCGCAAAACCGCGCCATGGGCAAGGCCGGCAGGCCGTCGCCGCTGCCCAGCACGCGCAGCCCCTGCCCCTGCTGGCTGGCCGCCACGACCGTGACGGCAAAGCCCGCACGCGCGGCCGCCAGGCAGCCGGCCATGCTGCTGCTCTCCAGCGCCAGCCGCCAGGGCCGCCCGGCCTGGGCCAGCGCCTGCACCGCCGCCTCGCGGTAAGCACAGGGCTCCGCAAAGGCCGCCAACGGCAGCGGGCCGTGTGCGGGCAGGGTGTGATCGGCCGCAAACACCCAGACCAGCGGCTCCTCCCACAGCCACTGCCCATCGCCCCCGGTGACGTGGCACTGCTTGCCAAACACCACGTCCAGCCGGCCACGCGCCTGCTGGCGCAGCAAATCGGCGGTAATGCCCACTTTCAGCTCCACCTGCGCCTGGGGATGCCATTGCCCAAATCGCTGCAACACCTGGGGCAGCCAGGCGCTGGCAAAGTCTTCTGACGCGCCAACACGCAAGCGCCCCCGCACGCCGCCGCCGCGCAAGCGGGCGCGGGCCTGTTGCTCCAGCGCCAGCAGGTGGCGGCCGCTGTCATACAAAGCCTGCCCGGCTGCCGTCAGCGACAGCCTGCGCGTGGTGCGCGCCAGCAAACGTGCGTCCACGCTGTGCTCCAGGCGGCGGATGTGGCCGCTGATGGCCGACGGGGTGAGCGACAGGCGCTCGGCCGCAGCGGCAAAGCTGCCCTCGTCCACCACGGCCACCAGGCTGCGCAGCAGCACCAGGTCCAGCAACGCGCCGCCGGCGTCCGGCGGCCAGATATCAGCAGGGCATTGCGTTGATTTCATGGTGAATGTGGCGTTGATTATTCATCAATCACATCTTGTCTATGGCTACGCTGCAAGGGCGTTTTCCGTGCCTTTTCACCACGGCCTTTTCATGCCCCTGTCTGTCTGCTTTCTCATGCCCACCGCCAAACTCATCCACCCGCCCGGCACCTTGCCTGCGCCCCACAGCCCGCCCGTGCCTGCCCTGCCCCCCTACCGCCGCGTGCGCACCACCCGGCTTGACGTGGCCTATCTGGAATGGAACCCGCAGGGCCAGCCCACCGCCGTGCTGCTGCACGGCTGGCCCGACAGCCCGGCGTGCTGGCACGCCGTTGCCCCGCAGCTGGCCCAGGCGGGCTGGCGTGTGCTGGCCCCCGCGCTGCGCGGCTTTGCGCCTACCCGGTTTCTTGACGCGGCCACGCCGCGCAGCGGCCAGCTCTCGGCCCTGGGGCGCGATGTGCTGGACCTCATCGACGCCCTGCGCCTGCCCGCGCCGCCTGTGCTGGCGGGCCACGACTGGGGTGCCCGGGCCGCGGCCAACGCCTGCGGCCTGCGCGCAGATGCTGCCTCGCATCTGGTGATGCTGTCGGTCGGCTACGGCACCAACGATCCCCGGCAGCCGCTGGCCCTGGCCCAGGCACGCAACTACTGGTACCACTGGTTCATGGCCACGCCGCGCGGTGCGCACGCACTGCGGCACGACCGCCTGGCCTTCACCCGCATGATGTGGGACACCTGGGCGCCCGCTGGCTGGTATGCGCCCGCAGATTTCGGGCAAGCCGCCCTCGCATTCGCGGGCGACGACTGGGCCGAGGTCGTGCTGCACTCCTACCGCCACCGCTGGGGCCTGGCCGAAGGCGACCCGGCCTACGCCGCAGACGAGGCGCGCCTGCACCCCGCGCCCGCGCTGGCCGTGCCCACCCTGGTGCTGCACGGCACGCAAGACAGCTGCAACCACCCGGACACCTCGGCAGGCCGGCAAGACCTGTTTCTGGGCCGCTACGCCAGGCAGGTGCTTGATGGCGTGGGGCACTTTCCGCCGCGCGAAGCACCCCAGGCCGTGGCCGGGGCCATCTTGCGCTTTTGCGCCTGAGTTGCACCCCAGTTGGAAGCCCAAGCTGCAAGCATTTGTACAGCGCCAGGCGGCCCAAGCCCGCACGCGCACGCTGCTGGCCGCCCTGTACGCAACAGGCGCACGCCAGCATGCTGGCCACGCCGCCTGGCACGGCGTGCGCTTCATACAACTTCACGCAGGGCTGCGGCCCAACCCTTAGCATCGCCGCCCATTCCACAACCCACGATGCCGGAGAAACACCATGCGCACCCCTTCAGGCCCGACAGGCCAGCCCCTGCTGCTGTCCCCCAATGAACAGCTCCCCACCCAACCCCAGCGCCTGCGGCGCGACCTGATGCGCTGGATGGCCCTGGGCGCTGCGGGCGGCATCGCCCCGGCCTGGCTGGCGGCCTGCGGCGGCAGCGACGACGATGACAGCAACACCGATACAGGCACAGGTACGGGTACAGACACTGGCACTGGCACTGGCACTGGCACCGGTACGGGTACAGACACTGGAGCCGGCACCGGCACCACCACCTGCGCGGCCCAGCCCACCGAAACCAACGGCCCCTACCCTGCCGACGGCACCCAGGCTTCGCGCCAAACGCTCAACGCCCTGGTGCTGGCGGGTTTCGTGCGTTCGGACATCCGCACCAGCGTGGGCGGCGCCAGCGGCACGGCTACGGGCACGCCGCTGACCCTCAAGCTCAAAGTGGTCAACACCAACGCCAGCTGCGCCGCCCTGCCCGGCTATGCCGTGTACGTGTGGCACTGCACGCAAGACGGCGGCTACTCCATGTACAGCAGCGGCATCACGGGCGAAAACTACCTGCGCGGCGTGCAAGTGGCCGACGCCAACGGCGAACTGAGCTTCACCACCATCTTCCCCGGCTGCTACGACGGGCGCTGGCCGCACATCCACTTCGAGGTCTACGCCACCGAAACCGCCGCCACCACCACCCCGGCGGGCGACTGGAGCCTGGTGTCGCAAATCGCCCTGCCCGAAGACGTGTGCCGCACCGTCTATGCCCAAAGCAACTACGGCAGCAGCCTCACCAATCTCAACCGCATCACGCTGGCCAGCGACAACATCTTCAGCGATGGCTACAGCACCCAAATAGCCACCGTCAGCGGCGACACCACCAGCGGCTACACCGCCACGCTGACCATCGGCCTGGCCGTTTAAGCGCTACGAGTGCTTTAAAAAAGATAGCTTCTGCCACCTTCTATTTGGCACTTACAGCATCTTTTGCTGCTGAAAGTCAGGAATAGAAGGTGGCAGAAGCTATCGAAAAAGCAGCACCCCAGACCTCTTCAGCGGCCTGGCGCTGAAAACCACAACAGCGCCACCAACAAGCCCAGCG
>JAUNHQ010000002.1:0-73082 GCA_030535425.1 Pseudomonadota bacterium
GCCTGGCCGTGCTGCGGCAGGTGCGGCGGCTGGACATGATCGAGGCGCTGAAGACGCATGGCTAAGGCGCGCCCACCCTGTTGACAAAGCGCTGCAAAGCTATTTTTAAAAGAGCTTTTGCCACCTTTCAAAAGCCAATTTCAGCACCAAAACACCCTGAAAACGCCTGATCGAAGGTGGCAACAGCTACTTTAAAAATAGCAACCATCCGTTTAGCATGTGCCCCCGCAGCCAATGCAGGTGCGCAAAAAAAACCCCGCATGAACAAGGAGACTTTGCCCATGAAACCCCAGCTATGCCTGATGGCCCTGAGCCTGGGCGCCGCCCTGAGCCAGCCCGCGCTGGCGCAAGCGCCAGGCGGCGCGGCTATGGACATGCAGCACCGGCACAACCAACCCGGCCACCCCGGCTACGTCGGCCCGCGCGGCTCGGCAAGCCAGCAAGGCGCCAACAACCCCCGGCGCAACCCGCCCGGTGGCTACTACTGCGACGCCAGCGGCTGCTACGGCGGGCGCGAGCTGCAAGTGGCCCGCTACATCCTCAAGCCCAGCCACGGCGCGCTGGTGCTGGTGAGCATGCCGTACGAAACCAAGTACAAATTCGCCACCGGCGCCACCCCGGCCGAGGCCGAGCAAGCCGCCCTGCGCGAGTGCCGCGACTACGACAGCCGGGCGCGCTGCCAGATTGCCGTGCGCCTGTCCAACGCCTGCGTGGGCGTGACCGACGGCTACGCCTTCAACCCCGGCGGCAGCGGCAAAGCCTTCACCCGCGTGTACATCACCCCGGTTGATCTGCGCCAGCAAGCTCAGCACATCGAGCTGTACCAAAAGCGCCGCCTGCTGCTGGAGCAAGACGCCCAGGACGCCCTGCGCCAGCAAGCCATGGACATGTGCCACGCCGACGCCAGCCGCACCCCCGGCCTGCACTGCTCCACCAGCGTGGGTGGCGAAGCCTTCTGCGCGCTGGATGAGTACGGCGAAGAGTACGTCGACTAAAGCCGTCCCCAGCCCCGCCGCCCCGCCCGCAAGGAGAGCACCCCATGACAGCCCCCGCACCACGCACCGCCGCCCCTTGGACCGCCCATCGAGCCGCCCCCATCGCCACCACCCTGGCCGCCCTGCTGCTGAGCGCCTGCGTCAGCACCCCCACCCGCCACACCCCGCCCCCGCACCCCACCGCCAGCACCCCGCAAATCCAAGGCGCCGGCACAGTGTGGGAATGCCGCCCCCGCCAAGCCAGCTGCCAAAGCCGACCCTACCGGCCCTGACCCAGCCAGCCTGCGCGCGTGCTGGTGGGCATCACCCAGGGCAAAAAGTTAGCCGCATCCTGCGGGGCAGCTCAGGGCGTGCAGATGCCGCTGTGCATCCCTGGCCATAGGCGGCCTGGCTGGGCGCTGTGGTGACCCCATGGAAGCGGGCTTGCAGACCAGACCTGCACCGCGCGTGCCGCTGTGCCTGCCACCAGCCACAGCGCATGCAATACCGCCTGATACCGCAGCGCTTCTTCAGCTGCCGTGGCGCGCCCAAAAATCCGCCGGGCGGATGATGGGGTAGCGCCCGCTCAGGGCCAGCAAGTCTTTGTCGCCGGTGATCAGGTACTGCGCCCGGGCCGCCAGAAAGGTGCGCAGCACGGGCTGGTCTGCCGGGTCGCGCAGCGCGTCATCGTCTGCTGCCGCCTCGTGCGCCACCACGTCGGCCAGCAGCATCAGGCTGTCGGCCAGGTCCTGCATGTCAGCCGGTGTCAGCGCCACGCGCGGCAGGCGTGGCAGCACCCGCACCAGCTCGTCCAGGATGTAGTGCGACAGCGCCACGTCCAAGCCGCCCTGGCGCCAGGCCGTCACGATGCGCCCCGGCACGCTGCCCGGATAAGCCAGGCCAGACACCAGCACATTCGTGTCCAGCACCACGCGCAGCCGGGCCATCAGCGTGCCTGGCGCGCAGCGGCCACGGCCGCGTCAATCTCGGCCAGGCCATCGGCCTCTGGCACGCTGGCATACGCATCGGCAAGGCGGCGGCTCAGGGCATCAAAACGCTCTTGCATGCGCCGGATGCGGGCAAACAGCTCGGCATCCACCAGCGCGGCCACAGGCTTGCCGTCTTTGTGAATCAAGATGCTGTCATTGCGGTACTGCACCTGGTTGAGCATGTCGCCCAGGTTTTGCCGGAACGCTACGGCGTTGGTTTCTGTGATCATGAGTATCCTTTTTGTCATTTCAACCATATTGATCAATATGGTTAAAACCCTGCGTGGCGTCAAGTCCATATCTGGCCTGTGTCTGCGCGGGCCGCCAAAATGGCGCATCACATCCACATTTGGACAAAAACCATGTCTGCCCAGCTCTCTGCCCACCTCATCCCCTACAAAACCCTGCCCGAATGGGGCGCCGCCACCATTCCCGCCGGCTTCATGCGCCCGCACAACACCAAGGCCGGCACTTGGGCGCAACTGCAGGTGCTGGCCGGCTCACTGGACTTTGCCCTCACCACCGCCGATGGGCAGGTGCTGGAGCGCTTTACCTTCACCCCCAGCCAGCAGCCGCCCCTGATCGCCCCGCAGCAGTGGCACCAGATCCTGGCTGCCAGCGACGACCTGCGCTGCCAGCTGCACTTCATGTGCGCGCCCGAGGACTACTTCAGCAAAAAGCACGCGCTCACCCGCACCCATTCCGAGCTGATCGAGGCCTACCCCCGCCTGCACCCCCGAGCCCAGCCCCCGCACGCACTGGACGTGGGCTGCGGGCGCGGCCGCAACAGCCTGTACCTGGCCCTGCAAGGCTGGCAGGTGGATGCGCTGGAGCTGTCCGACCACGCCCTGCACACCCTGGCCGAACTGGCCGCGCAAGAGGGCCTGCAAGAGCGCCTGCACCCGCAGCAGGCAGACTTGAACCTGGCCGCGCAGCGCACGCTGATTGACCCCCAGGGCGCGTATGCGCTGGTGGTGTGCACCGTGGTGCTGATGTTCTTGCACCCCGCCGCCATCGCCCCGCTCATCGCGCAAATGCAGGCCGCCACCGCCCCCGGCGGCTGCCACCTCATCGTCTGCGCCATGGACACGCCCGACTACCCCTGCACCCAGCCTTTTCCCTTCACCTTCAAGCCCGGCGAGCTGCGCGCGCATTACGAGGGCTGGGAACTGCTGAAGTACAACGAAAACCCCGGCCACCTGCACAAAACCGACGAACAAGGCCAGCCCATTGCCTTGCGCTTTGCCACCTTGCTGGCGCGCAAGCCTGGCGGTGATTGATTCGAAAGCACGCGACTTGAAACCCCTCATGCCAAGCGCGCGTAGAATGCGGGCATTTCAAGCAAAAAAAGCCATTCGCGCTTGTCCAACAAGCGCAAGCAGCTATGAATACGGTAGCAAAACAAACCGTTGCCGTCGTCGATTACGGCATGGGCAACCTGCGCTCAGTCGCGCAGGCGGTGATGCACGCCACGGCTGACACCCCCGTCAACGCCGTCATCACCAGCAGCCCGCAAGCCGTGCGCGACGCCCACCGCGTGGTGCTGCCCGGCCAGGGCGCCATGGCCGACTGCATGGCTGCCCTGCGCGCATCGGGCCTGCTTGACGCCGTGCTGCACGCCGCCGCCCACAAGCCCTTGTTTGGCGTCTGCGTGGGCATGCAAATGCTGCTGGACCACAGCGCCGAAGGCCACACCGCGGCCGGCACCCCTGGCCTGGGCCTGATCCCCGGCCAGGTGCGCAAATTTGACCTGGCCGGCCAAGCCGCGCCTGACGGCAGCCGCTACAAAGTGCCCCAAATGGGCTGGAACCGCGTCCACCAAAGCCGCCCCCACCCCCTCTGGCAGGGTGTGCCTGACGGGCAGTGGTTCTACTTCGTCCACAGCTACTACGCCGCTCCGCTGGATGCCGCCCACCGCGCAGGCGAAACCGACTACGGCACACGCTTTGCCAGCGCCGTGGCCCGCGACAACCTGTTTGCCACCCAGTTTCACCCCGAAAAAAGCGCCGACCAGGGGCTGGCCCTGTTCCGCAACTTCCTGCACTGGAACCCTTAAAGGCGCATCTGCGCTGCCGCCGCTGCGCCCTCTTCTCTTCTTTTGCCCTTTGCCGCCCAGCCGGTTTTCTCTCTCTCCCACCTGCTTTCATCATGCTGCTCATCCCCGCCATCGACCTTAAAGACGGACACTGCGTGCGCCTGCAACAAGGCGACATGGACAAGGCCACCACCTTTGGCGAAGACCCCGCCGCCATGGCCGCGCGCTGGCTGGATGCGGGCGCGCGTCGCCTGCACCTGGTGGACCTGAACGGCGCCTTTGCCGGCAAGCCGCAGAACCTGGCCGCCATCAAGGCCATCTTGAAAGAAGTGGACGAGGAGGTGCCTGTGCAGCTGGGCGGCGGCATCCGCGACCTGGACACGGTAGAAAAATACCTGGACGCGGGCCTGAGCTACGTCATCATCGGCACCGCTGCCGTCAAGAACCCCGGCTTTCTGAAAGACGCCTGCACCGCCTTTGGCGGCCACATCATCGTCGGCCTGGACGCCAAGGACGGCAAAGTGGCCACCGACGGATGGAGCAAGCTCACCGGCCATGAAGTGGCAGACCTGGCCAAGAAGTTCGAGGACTGGGGCGTGCAAAGCATCATCTACACCGACATTGGCCGCGACGGCATGCTCAGCGGCATCAACATCGACGCCACGGTCAAGCTGGCGCAGGCGCTCACCATCCCCGTCATCGCCTCGGGCGGGCTGAGCAGCATGGCCGACATTGAGGCACTGTGCGCCGTGCAGGACGAAGGCGTGGAAGGCGTCATCTGCGGCCGCGCCATTTATTCGGGCGATCTGGACTTTGTCGCCGCACAAGAGCGCGCGGACGAGTTGAGCAGGTCGTGACCAAACGGCGCAGGCCGCCATCACCAGTGCCCAGGGCGCCCGCGCACCCTCTCTTCATCTGCTCTCCCATCTACCATGCTTGCCAAGCGCATCATTCCCTGCCTGGACGTGACCAATGGCCGCGTGGTCAAGGGCGTCAACTTTGTCGAACTGCGCGATGCGGGCGACCCGGTGGAAATTGCCGCCCGCTACAACGAACAGGGCGCAGATGAACTCACCTTTCTGGACATCACCGCCACCAGCGACGGGCGCGACGTGATCCTGCACATCATCGAGGCCGTGGCCAGCCAGGTCTTCATCCCCCTCACGGTGGGCGGCGGCGTGCGCACCGTGGACGACGTGCGGCGCCTGCTCAACGCCGGGGCGGACAAGACCAGCTTCAACTCTGCCGCCATCGCCAACCCGCAGGTCATCCGCGACGCCTCGGCCAAGTACGGTGCACAGTGCATCGTGGTGGCCATTGACGCCAAGCGCCGCTTTGGCGACGACCTGCTGGCGCGCGGCGAAGGCTGGGACGTGTACAGCCACGGCGGGCGCAAGAACACCGGCCTGGATGCCGTGGCCTGGGCGCGGCAAATGGCCGAGTACGGCGCAGGCGAAATCTTGCTGACCAGCATGGACCGCGACGGCACCAAAGCCGGCTTTGACTTGGATCTGACCCGCACCGTGGCTGAGGCCGTGTCCGTGCCCGTCATCGCCTCGGGCGGCGTGGGCAACCTCGATCACCTGGCCGACGGCGTGCAATACGGCCTGGCCGACGCCGTGCTGGCCGCCAGCATCTTTCACTATGGTGAATACACCGTGGCCCAGGCCAAGGCACGCATGGCCGAGCGTGGCGTGACTGTGCGCCTTTAGTTCAAAATCAATAGCTAAAAACCCTTGCCATTCGCGCGCGAATGGCCTTTTTCACTCATACCCTTTCAGGGCACTCAGCCCTGGCGCCCACCTGCACTTGCAGGGCTGGCTGCTGACATGGTTTTCAGCGCATCGCTGACCAGCGCGTGCAGCCCTTGCGGCCCGTGGGCTTGCACATGCATGTGCAAGGCGGTGCGCATGCGGGGCTCCCAATAGCGGCGCAGGTGCAGGGCCACGCCGTCCACCGCTTCTTGGCGGTCGTCCATGGCTTCAAAAAACTCGGCAATGCGGTTGGCCATGTGGATGAGGTTGTCAGCGTCCATATGCTCAGTGTGTCGGCGGCGTCAGTGCGGTCAGTCCAAAGCGTTCGGCAAAGGTGTAGGCCACGCCGCCCGTGCCGCGCACAAAACCGGCCAGGGCCACGCCCAGGTTTTGGGCGGTGTGCACGGCCAGGGCGGTGGGGGCGGAAACGGCCACGAGCACGCCGATGCCTGCGGCGGCGGCTTTTTGCACCATTTCAAAGCTGGCACGGCTGGTGATGAGGGCAAAGCCCTCGCTCATCGGGCCGTGGGGCAGTTGCTGGCCTGGCTGCGGGCGCAGCAGCGCACCGATCAGCTTGTCCAGCGCGTTGTGGCGTCCCACGTCTTCGCGCACCAGGCGCACCTGGCCTTGCAGGCTGCACCAGGCGGCGGCGTGGGTGGCGCCGGTGCGCTGCTGCACCTGCTGGTGCTGGCGCAACGCCTGCTGGGCCGTGGCCAGGGCCTGGGGGGGCACGTGCACGGCGGGTGCGGGCGGCAGGGCGCGCTGCACATGGGCCAGGCTGTCGGTGCCGCACAGGCCGCAGCCGGTGCGCCCGGCCAGGTTGCGGCGGCGCTCTTTCAGGCGCCAGGCGCAGGCGGCGGCGATGTGCATGTCCAACGTGATGCCGCCGCAGCCGGCTTGCGTCTCGATGCCGTAGCAGTCGGCCGGGCTGTCGATCAGCCCTTCGGTCAGGGCAAAGCCCAGGGCAAAGTCTTCCAGATCGGCCGGGCTGGCCAGCATGACGGCATGGGTGATGCCGTTGAACGCCAGGGCCACGGGCACTTCCTCGGCCAGCCAGTCGGTGTCGGCCTGGGCTTGCAGGCGCTCGCCCGCCGCGCTGCCGGCATCGCCCTGTGTGTCTGCGGCGGCGCGCCAGCGCGTGACGAGCGCGCGCGATGCCGTGGCGACGGGGCCGGGCAGCGGCAGGGGCATGTCGGCCGGATTCATGGGGCGGGCTCGGCTTGCGCTTCGCCCCGGGCGCTGGCCAGCAGCTTAAGCTGCTGGCGGTTGAAGCTGGCGTAGTCTTTCTGCCAGGGCGAGGCGGGCTGGATGACCTTGGCCACTTGCACGGCGGTGACTTTGTACTCGGGGCAGTTGGTGGCCCAGTCGGAGGAGTCGGTGGTGATGACGTTGGCGCCGCTTTCGGGGAAGTGGAAGGTGGTGTAGACCACACCGGGCTGCATGCGGCTGCTGATGTGCGCGCGCAGCACGGTTTGGCCGGCGCGGCTGGTCACGCCCACCCAGTCGCCTTCGGCGATGCCGCGCTCTTGCGCGTCGTGGGCGTGGATGTCGAGCCGGTCTTCGCCGTGCCACTGGCTGTTGGGGGTGCGGCGGGTTTGGGCGCCCACGTTGTATTGCGACAGCACGCGGCCGGTGGTCAGCAGCAGCGGGTAGCGCGGGGTGACTTTTTCTTGCGTGGGCACGTACTGGGTGTTGAAAAAACGCCCCTTGCCGCGCACGAAGCCGCCCACGTGCATGAGGGAGGTGCCGGCTTCGTCGGTGTCTGCGTTGCAGGGCCATTGCACGCTGCCCAGGCGCTCGATCTTGTCGTAGCTGACCCCGGCGAAGCTGGGGGTAAGCGCGGCGATCTCCTGCATGATTTGCTCAGGGTGCGTGTAGTGCATGGGGTAGCCCAGCGCGTTGGCCAGCTTGACGGTGACTTGCCAGTCGGCCAACCCGGCCAGGGGCGGCATGACCTGGCGCACGCGGCTGATGCGGCGCTCGGCGTTGGTGAAGGTGCCGTCTTTTTCCAGGAAGCTGGAGCCGGGCAGCAGCACGTGGGCGTATTTGGCGGTTTCGTTCAGGAAGATGTCCTGCACCACCAGGCAGTCCAGCGCCGACAGCGCGGCCGCCACGTGCTGGGTGTTGGGGTCGCTTTGCACGATGTCTTCGCCCTGGCAGTACAGGCCCTTGAAGCTGCCGGCCAGTGCGGCGTCGAACATGTTGGGGATGCGCAGGCCCGGCTCGGGGTCGAGCGTGACGCCCCAGGCGGCCTCGAACTGGCTGCGCACGGTGGTGTCGCTGATGTGGCGGTAGCCGGGCAGCTCGTGCGGAAAGCTGCCCATGTCGCAGCTGCCTTGCACGTTGTTTTGTCCGCGCAGCGGGTTCACGCCCACGCCTTCGCGGCCGACCATGCCGCAGGCCATGGCCAGGTTGGCAATGCCAATGACGGTGGTGGAGCCCTGGGCATGCTCGGTCACGCCCAGGCCGTAGTAGATGGCGCTGTTGGGGCCTTTGGCGTACAGGCGCGCGGCGGCGCGCAGCTCGGCTGCGGGCACGCCGGTGATGGGCTCGAACGCTTCGGGCGAGTTTTCGGGCCGGGCGACGAAGGCGCGCCAGGCTTCAAAGCTCTTGGTGTCGCAGCGCTCGGCCACGTAGGCTTCGTTGACCAGCCCTTCGGTGACGACGACGTGCGCCATGGCGGTGATGACGGCCACGTTGGTGCCTGGGCGCAGCGCCAGGTGGTGCCGGGCGCGCACGTGGGGCGAGTTGACCAGCTCGATGCGGCGCGGATCGATGACGATGAGCTGGGCGCCTTCGCGGATGCGCTTTTTCATGCGCGAGCCGAACACGGGGTGCGCGTCGGTGGGGTTGGCGCCCATGACGAGGATGACGTCAGCCTGCTCCACGCTTTTGAAGGTTTGCGTGCCGGCAGAGGTGCCGTAGGTCTGGCCCAAACCGTAGCCGGTGGGCGAGTGGCACACGCGGGCGCAGGTGTCCACGTTGTTGGTGCCAAAGGCGGCGCGCACCAGCTTTTGCACGAGGTAGGTTTCTTCGTTGGTGCAGCGGCTGGAGGTGATGCCGCCCACGGCGTCTTTGCCGTGCTGGGCCTGGATCTGCTTGAAGCGGTTGGCCGCGTAGTCAATGGCTTCGTCCCAGCTCACTTCGCGCCAGGGGTCGGTGATGCGCTCGCGGATCATGGGCTTGGTGATGCGGTCTTTGTGCGTGGCATAGCCCCAGGCAAAGCGGCCTTTGACGCAGCTGTGGCCTTCGTTGGCCTTGCCGTCTTTCCAGGGCACCATGCGCACCACGGCGTTGCCTTTCATCTCGGCCTTGAAGGCGCAGCCCACGCCGCAGTAGGCGCAGGTGGTGATGACGCTGTGCTCGCCCTGGCCCAGCTCGATGACGCTGTTTTCTTGCAGCGTGGCGGTGGGGCAGGCCTGCACGCAGGCGCCGCAGCTGACGCAGTCGCTGTCCATGAAGGCCTGGCCCTGGCCGGGCGAGACGCGGCTTTCAAAGCCCCGGCCCTGGATGGTCAGGGCAAAGGTGCCTTGCGTTTCCTCGCAGGCGCGCACGCAGCGGTTGCAGACGATGCACTTGGCCGGGTCGTAGGTGAAATAGGGGTTGGAGGTGTCCTTGGCCGCGTCGGTGTGGTGCGCGCCCGCTGCGGCGCCCACGCCGTAGCGCACTTCGCGCAGGCCGGTCACGCCGGCCATGTCTTGCAGCTCGCAGTTGCCGTTGGCCGCGCAGGTCAGGCAGTCCAGCGGGTGGTCGCTGATGTACAGCTCCATCACCCCTTTGCGCAGCTGTTGCAGCTTGGGGCTTTGCGTGCGCACCACCATGCCGTCTTCGGCCGGGGTGGTGCACGAGGCGGGAAAGCCGCGCCGCCCTTCGATTTCGACCAGGCACAGCCGGCACGAGCCAAAGGGCTCCAGGCTGTCGGTGGCGCACAGCTTGGGCACTTGCACGCCCGCATCCACCGCCGCACGCATGAGCGAGGTGCCCGCAGGCACGGTGACGGTTTGCCCGTCGATGCTGAGCGTGACGCTGTGCGCCGAGGTGCGTGCGGGGGTGCCGTAGTCGATGTCGGATTTCAGGTGCTGGAGCATCGCGGGAACTCCCAAAGCCAAGGTGTCTGTCTGGAAAAAAGAGGCAAAGCTCAGGCCGCTTTTTCAGCGGGCACATAGCCTGCTGTGGGTTGAAGACCAAAGTCCTGCGGGTAGTGATCGAGCGCGGAAAGCACGGGGTAAGGCGTCATGCTGCCCATGGCGCACAGGCTGCCGTGCAGCATGGTGTCGCACAGATCGCGCAACAGGTGCACCTGCTGGGGGCGGTTCTGGCCAGCGATGATGCGGTCGATCACCTCCATGCCGCGCGTGCTGCCAATGCGGCAGGGCGTGCATTTGCCGCAGCTTTCCAGCGCGCAAAACGCCATGGCGTAGCGCGCCAGCCGGGCCATGTCGGCCGTGTCGTCGTGCACCACCACGCCGCCGTGGCCCACCACGCAGCCAAAGGCGGCGTAGGCTTCGTAGTCCAGTGGCTCGTCCCAGCGCGACTCGGGCACGTAGGCGCCCAGCGGCCCGCCCACCTGAATGGCCTTGACCGGTCGGCCGCTGCGCGTGCCGCCGCCAAAGCCAAACACCAGCTCGCGCAAGCTGAGGCCAAAGGCTTTTTCCACCAGCCCGCCGCGCTGCACGTTGCCCGCCAGCTGAAACGGCAGCGTGCCGTGCGAGCGGCCCACGCCATAGTCGCGGTAAAAGGCCGCGCCGCGCGCCAAGATGATGGGCACGCTGGCCAAGCTGATGACGTTGTTGATGACCGTGGGCTGGCCAAACAGGCCTTGCAGCGCGGGCAGCGGCGGCTTGGCGCGCACGATGCCGCGCTTGCCCTCCAGGCTTTCGAGCATGGCCGTTTCCTCGCCGCATACATAGGCGCCGGCGGCCATGCGCACGTGCAGGTGAAAGGCGCGGCCGCTGCCGCACACGTTGCTGCCCAGGTAGCCGGCGGCGGTGGCGCGGGCAATGGCCTCGCGCAAGGTGGCCACGGCATCGGGGTATTCGCTGCGGGTGTAGATGTAGCCCTCGGTGGCGCCCGTGGCCAGCCCGGCAATGGTCATGCCCTCGATCAGCACGTAGGGGTCGCCTTCCATCACCATGCGGTCGCTGAAGGTGCCGGAATCGCCCTCGTCCGCATTGCACACCACGTACTTTTGCGGCGCCTGCGCTTGCAGCACGGTGCGCCACTTGATGCCTGCCGGAAAGGCCGCGCCGCCGCGCCCGCGCAGGCCAGAGTCGATCATCTCCTGCACGATCTCGGCGCTGCCCATGCCCAGGGCGCGCTGCAGGCCCACCCAGCCCTCGTGCGCGGCGTAATCGTCCAGCGACAGCGGATCGGTCACGCCCATGCGCGCGCAGGTCAGGCGCTCTTGCCGCGCCAGGTAAGGCATGCGCTCGGTCAGCCCGTGCGAGAGCGGGTGTGCAGCGCCATGCAGCAGCCCCGCATCCAGCAGGCCGGGCACGTCGCTGGCCTGCACCGGGCCATAGGCCACGCGGCCCGCCGGTGTGGCCACTTCCACCATCGGCTCCAGCCAGAACAGCCCGCGCGAGCCATTGCGCACCAGGCGCAGCGGCAGGCCGCGCCGCGCGGCCTCGGCCTGCAGCGCCTGGGCCACCTGGTCGGCCCCCGCGGCGCGGGCGGCAGCGTCGCGCGGCACGTAAACGGTGACGGGGTGCAAAGCTGCGGGCGCGTTCATGCCGATGCCTCCTGCACGGTGGCTACGCCGGCTTCGGCCATCAGCTCGTCCAGTCGCTGCGGCGTCACGCGCGCGTGCAGCGCATCGCCCACCTGAATGGCGGGCGATGAGGCGCACAAGCCCAGGCAATACACCGGCTCCAGCGTCACCTCGCCGTCGGCGCGGGTTTCGTGGCTGCGGCAACCCAGGCGCTGCTCGGCGTGGGCCATCAGCGCGTCGGCGCCGCAGGCCTGGCAGGCCTCGGCCTGGCACACCTGCACCAGCACCCGCCCTGCTGGCGTGCGGCGAAAGTGCTGGTAGTAGGTGATGACGCCATGCACCTCGGCGCGCGATCGGCCCGCCGCTTCGGCCAGGATGGGCACCGCCGCATCGGGCACGCAGCCCAGCGCGTGCTGCACCGCGTGCAGGGCGGGCAGCAGGCCGCCGGGTACGTCACGCCAGCGGTGGGCAATGTCGCGAACGGTGTGAAGATCATCTTCAGACAGGCAAGGGGCGGCGGCAGGCATCGTGGTGGACATATATAGGCTGCAAAAAGCATATGGCGGCTTGGGGCCACAGGCCGATTCTGCGCGCGTTTTGGCGTGCGAAACCCCAATGAAATCCCCTAGGCAAATAGGCTTTGAAGCGCATATTCTTCGCGCTGCGTTCTTTTTTCGGGCCTGCCATGTACCGCGTGCACATCACCCCCCACCTGTCTATTGAAGCGCCTGGCCACCGTGGCCTGAACAGCCGCGTGCTGGAGCTGCTGCTGCAAGTGGAGCAGTGTGGCAGCCTGGCCGCCGCCTGTGCGGCCATGGACTTGTCTTACCGCCACGCCTGGCAGCTGCTGCAAGATGGCGAGGCGCTGCTGGGCCAGCCGCTGCTGCGCATGGCGCGCGGCAAGGGCTCTACCCTGACCCCGCTGGGCGAGCGCCTGGCCTGGGCGCAGCGGCGCATGCAGGCGCGCCTGTCGCCGCTGCTGGCCTCGCTGGCCTCGGAGCTGGGCGCCGAAATCGAAAAACTCACCCAGCCCCCATCGCCCCATTTGCGCCTGCACGCCAGCCACGGTTTTTCCGTGCAGGCGCTGGGCGAGTGCATGGCCCGCGAGGGCCTGGCGCACGAGCTGCGCTACTGCGGCAATGTGGAGGCGCTGGAAGCCCTGGCCACCGGGCAATGCGACATTGCGGGCTTTCACGTGCCGATGGGCGCATATGAAAAGCAGGCCGTGGCCCACTACCGCCCCTGGCTGCATGCGCAGCGCTACCGCGTCATCCGGCTGACCCTGCGCCGGCAGGGCCTGATGACCCGCCCCGGCAACCCCTGCCAGATTCATGACGTGCCCGACCTGGCCAAGCCCGGCGTGCGCTTCATCAACCGGCAGGCGGGCTCGGGTACGCGTTTTTTGCTCGATCTGATGCTGCGCCAGCACGGCATTGCCAGCGCGGCCGTGGCCGGTTACGAGCAGTGCGAATTCACCCACGCCGCCGTGGCCGCCTTTGTGGCCAGCGGTATGGCCGATGCCGGCATGGGCATTGAGCTGCCTGCGCGCCAGTTCGGTCTGGACTTCATTCCGCTGCACATGGAACGCTACATGCTGCTGTGCGACGCCAGCCGCATCGACACCCCCGCCGTGCAGCACATGCTCAGCCTGCTGCAAAGCCCGGCCTATCTGCACGCCATCAGCCAGCTGCCCGGCTACGAGGCCGACCACCCCGGGCGCGTGCAGCTGCTGCACGAGTGCCTGCCATCGCTGGCCGGGGTTGTGGACAGATCCCAAAAACCTATTTAATGAAAAAGGCCATTTGCGCGCTTTTTACGGGCATTTTTAGCTATAAATACAGTAGCAAAAATCAATCGGATTGCGCATACCTGTTCTGCGCCTGTGCCATGCAGGCCAGGTAAGCCTGCACCGTGGCCGCGTAGCCCAGCTCCAGCGCATCGGCCATGAAGGCGTGGCCAATGCTGACTTCGGCAACGCCGGGCACGGCGCGCAGCAACGGGCCCAGGTTGTCCAGGTTCAAGTCGTGCCCGGCATTGATCCCCAGGCCCACCGCCTGGGCCGCGCGGGCCGCCGCAGCATAGCGGGCCAATTGCGCCTGCAGGCGTGCAGCATCGCCGCTGGCATGGGCCGCGGCATAGGGCTCGGTGTACAGCTCCACGCGGTCGGCGCCCAGCGCACGCGCCAGGGGCATGAGGGCAGGCTCCGGGTCCATGAACAGACTCACGCGCACCCCGAGAGCCTGGCATTCAGCCACCAGGGGGCGAAGGCGCTGACATGCGGCTTCATCATGCAGGGGCCAGCCGTGGTCGCTGGTGAACTGGTCTTCGCTGTCGGGCACGAAGGTGGCCTGGGCGGGCCGCACGGCGCGGATGAAGTCCATCAGGTTCTGCGTGGGGTTGCCTTCGATGTTGTATTCGCGTCCTGGCCAGCTGGCTAACAGATCGGCCAGCGCATGCACGTCATGGGTGCGGATGTGGCGCCCATCCGGACGCGGATGCACCGTGATGCCGTGCGCACCGGCTTGCAGACAAAGCTGGGCCGCGCGGGTGACGCTGGGAATGCCCAGGCGCCGGGTGTTGCGCACCAGAGCGACTTTGTTGACATTGACGGATAGCTGGGTGGGGGTGTGGTTCATGACACGAAAAAGCGGTGCTGGCTTAGCGCAGTGCCTGCAAGTCCATCATGAGCTGGCGGGTGCGCAGCACGCGGGGGCCGCAATGGTAGTGCAGCAGCTGGCGCAGCAATTGGCGCAGTGCGGTGCGCTGCGGGCCGGGCAGGCACGCGCACACAGCCGTAAGCGATGCAAAAGCCGCAGGGCCATCCAGCGCGGCAGCCAGTTGCTGCCAAGCCTGGCCGGGCAGCGCAGGCTCATCCACATGCCCTGCCGCGCGCAGGCCGCCTTCAGCCACCAGGCTATAGGGCGGCTTCGCATCCAGCGGGGAAAGGGTGAGGGTCTGCACATCCAGCGCGGGCAAATGCCCCGTTTCACGCAGCAGCAGCAGCTCGAACGCGCGCAGTGCGGCAGCAACCAGTTGTTCGCCCGCACCGCTGCTGCCTGCCACGCCATCGGCACCAGTGGCCAGCACTTGCACGAGCGCCGCATAGGCATCAAACAGCGCGGGGTGTGCATCCTCGCGCGCCAGCAGGCGCATGAGCAGTTCACTGGCATAGCAGCCCGACAGCAGCGCATCGCCAACAGGCATGACGTGCCCTCCTACCCATTCGGCGCTTTTGAGCGTGCGTATCTCGGCTTCGCCCCCCCATGACAGGTGCAGCCGCTGCATGGGCAGCAGCACGGGGCGGAAGTTGGATGACGGACGCTTGGCCCCCTTGGCCACCAGGGCCACGCGACCGTGGGCACGGGTGAAGGTCTCCACGATCAGGCTGGACTCGCTCCAGTCGTAGCGGTGCAGCACGTAGCCAGGTTCGTGGATGACGCGGGTCATGCAAGCCGGTGCAGCAGCGGCAGGCTGGGTGCGCGGCCTGCCTGACGCCAGTTATTCGTAGCCAAAGCTGCGCACGCGCGCTTCGTCATCGGCCCAGCCGCTGCGCACCTTGACCCACAGTTCGATGAACACCTTGGCATCCAGCAGCTTTTCCAGCTCCTGCCGCGCTTCGGTGCCAATGCGCTTGAGGCGCTCGCCCCGCTCGCCAATCACCATGGCCTTGTGGCCGTCGCGCTCCACGATGATGGTGGCGGCCACGCGCACCATGCGGCCATGCTGGCGGCTTTTCTCCTCGGTAAAGCGATCCACCACCACGGTGGAGGTGTAGGGCAGCTCATCGCCGGTGAGGCGAAAGAGTTTTTCACGCACCACTTCACCTGCCAAAAAACGCTCGCTCTTGTCGGTCAGCTCGTCCTCAGCGTACCACCAGGGCTGCTCAGGCAGGTAGTTCGCGCAAATGGTCAGCAGGCGCTTGACCTCGGCCGGGTGCTTGGCCGACATGGGCACAAACTCGGCAAAGGCATGGCGCGCCTGCATGTCGCGCAGCCAGGGCGCGATTTCGGCGCGGCGGTGAACGGTGTCAAGCTTGTTGGCCACCAGAATCGTTGGCGTGCCGGCCTGAAGCAGCGACAGCACCTTGGCATCGGCCAGGGTGAAGCTGCCGGCCTCGACCACGAACAGCACCAAGTCCACACCATCGATGGCACCCAGCACGGTTTTGTTGAGCGACTTGTTCAGCGCCGTGCTGTGACGTGTTTGAAAACCCGGGGTGTCCACAAAAATGAACTGCGTGCCGCCGCCTTGCCCATCGGCCAGGGTGCGAATGCCGGTGATGCGGTGGCGCGTGGTTTGCGCCTTGCGGCTGGTGATGCTGATCTTCTGCCCCACCAGCGCGTTGAGCAAGGTGGACTTGCCCACGTTGGGCTTGCCCACAATGGCAATCAGGCCGCAGCGCTGGCCAGCGGCGCCTATGGCCGGTGCCCCCTCTGGCTGCGCGGGTTCGGGAGCTTGTGGATCAGGTTCGTTCATGTTCCTTGGGGTTTTGCAACGCTTGCAACAAGGTGGCGGCGGCGGCTTGCTCTGCCGCGCGGCGTGAGGCGCCCTGCCCCAGGCGCGTCAATGCCAGTTCGGCCACAGTGCCTTGCACTTCAAAGGTCTGGCGGTGTGCCGCACCCAGCACACGCACCACTTCGTATTGTGGCAATTGCATGCGGCGCGCCTGCAGCCACTCTTGCAAGGCGGTTTTGGCATCTTTGGCGGCGGCGGAAAAGGCAGGGCTGATTTCAGCATCTGCGAACAAGCGGCGCACCAGAGCCACGGCTGCGTCATGTCCACCATCCAGGTACACGGCACCGATCACCGCTTCCAGCGCATCCGCCAAAATGGAAGGCCGCTGCTGCCCGCCGGAGCGCATCTCGCCCTCGCCCAGCCGCAGCAACGCGGGCAGCCCCAGGGTCACCGCCAATCGATGCAGACTGTCCTGGCGCACCAGTTGCGCGCGCGTGCGGGACAAATCACCCTCGGGCAACTTGTTCAACGCCTCGTACAACATGTGCGACACGGCCACACCCAGCACCGCATCGCCCAGAAACTCCAGACGCTCATTGTGGTCAGCTGAAAAACTGCGGTGCGTCAATGCACGCTGCAACAGTGCCGCGTTGGCAAACCGGTATTGCAAACGCACCTGTAAATCGCCCAGACCATCCCGGGCTTGGGCTTTCAAACCAGGTAAGCCAGCCGCCCCCATCAACGGCCCGAATCCGAGGAGCCTTGGTACTTGAGCAGCAGATAGGCAGGTCCAGCCAGGGGAATTTCCTTGTTGTATGCAAAGCTGACCACGACTTTGTCGCCCTGCTTGGTCACTTCCAAGTCTTTGCCTGAAATCGAGTCGATATAGTCCACCGAGGCCGTGCGATCAAAAGACGCTCGTATCGCTTGTACGGTGTCACCCTCTGCCGCCGCCTTTTTCACGGCCTTTTTGATCGCCATGTATTCGGTGGCCGTAGGTGTCACCCTGGCTGCCACAATGGCCAGCAAGGCCACGATGACGCCCAGGATCAACAGGCCAATAAACGAAATTCCCTTTTGCTGCGCGCGTTTACTTGCTTTCATATGCTCAAGTACCTCCGAAGGTCTGGATTAGTTGAATGAACCAATGCGCTTGAGATCGCCAAAATTCATCCAGACGAAAAATGCCTTGCCGACGATATTGGCATCGGGCACGAAGCCCCAGTAGCGCGAATCCAGTGAATTGTCCCGGTTGTCACCCATCATGAAGTAGTGCCCATCAGGCACCTTGCAGGTCACACCCTCCACACTGAAGCGGCAATTGTCCTTGCCGGCAAAGGCTTCTGCCCCGGCAATGAAGGCCGGGCGTCGGTCATCCACGATGATCCGGTGATTTTTCACACCAAGCTGTTCATCGAACTGTTTGAAATACGCCATCGATGACTCATCGAAAAAATCAGACACCGCCGACATGGGCACAGGCTGACCGTTAATGCTCAGGCGCTTGTTGAGGTAAGCCACCTCATCACCCGGCAACCCTACCACGCGCTTGATGTAGTCGATGCTGGGTTTGGGTGGGTAGCGAAACACCACCACGTCGCCACGCTGCACGGGCTTGCCCTGATTCAGCCGCGTATTGAATACGGGCAGTTTCAGCCCGTAGGTGAACTTGTTGACCAGAATGAGGTCGCCCACCAGCAGGGTAGGCACCATGGAAGCCGATGGAATCTTGAACGGCTCAAACACGAAAGAGCGCAGCACGAACACGATCAAGATGACGGGAAACAGCCCTGCCGTCCAGTCCAGCCACCAGGGCTGCGCGAGCAGGCGCTCGCGTGCAGCGGCCACATCCCCCTCATCCACCTGCGCGATGCCCTGTGCAGCCAGCTCCTGACGGCGCTGTGCCTGAGCCGCCACCAGCGCATCCGCCGCAGCCCGGCGGCGCGGCAGAAAAACGAGGCGCTCAGCCACCCAGTACGCCCCTGTGACCACCGTGGCCAGCAGCAGCAGCAGCGGAAAGTTGCCTTCCAGCGCACCGAAGTACCAGGCCACGCCATAGCCGACGAAAGCGGCCAGAATGACAGCCGTGAAAACAGGCATGGCTTCTCAGTCCTCCACCTGCAAAATGGCCAAAAACGCTTCTTGCGGCACTTCGACCGAGCCAATCTGCTTCATCCGTTTCTTGCCTGCTTTTTGCTTTTCCAACAACTTGCGCTTGCGCGTGATGTCACCGCCGTAGCATTTTGCCAGCACGTTCTTGCGCAGCGCCTTGATGTTCTCGCGCGCAATGATGTTGGCGCCAATGGCGGCCTGAATGGCCACGTCGAACTGCTGGCGGCTGATGATCTCGCGCATCTTGGCCGCCACCGCACGGCCGCGAAACTGCGCCTGGCTGCGGTGCACGATGATGGACAGCGCGTCCACCTTTTCGCCGTTGAGCAGCATGTCCACCTTCACCACGTCGGACGGACGGTATTCCTTGAACTCGTAATCCATGCTGGCGTACCCCCGGCTGACGGATTTGAGTTTGTCAAAGAAGTCCAGCACGATTTCGCCCAACGGCAGCTCGTAGGTCAGCATGACCTGGCGGCCGTGGTATTGCATGTTGATCTGCACGCCGCGCTTTTGGTTGGCCAGCGTCATCACCGGGCCCACGTAGTCCTGCGGCATGTACAGATGTACGGTCACGATGGGTTCGCGCACTTCCTCAATCTTGCCCTGATCGGGCATCTTGGAAGGGTTTTCCACCTGAATGACTTCGCCATCGGCCTTGAGCACTTCATACACCACGCTGGGCGCGGTGGTGATCAGGTCCATGTCGAACTCGCGCTCCAGTCGCTCTTGCACGATTTCCATGTGCAGCAGGCCCAGAAAGCCGCAGCGAAAGCCAAAACCCAGCGCCTGGCTGACCTCGGGCTCGAAGTGCAGGCTGGCATCGTTGAGCTGGAGCTTCTCCAGGCTGTCGCGCAGCGCGTCGTACTGGTTGGCTTCCGTCGGGTACAGCCCGGCAAACACCTGCGGCTGGATTTCCTTGAAGCCGGGCAGCGCTTCTTCAGCCGGGCCCAGGTTGTTAGGCAGCTTTTTCTCCAGCGTGATGGTGTCGCCCACCTTGGCAGCCTTCAGCTCCTTGATGCCCGCGATGATGTAGCCCACCTCGCCCGCTTCCAGCGCCTCGCGCGGCTGCTGCGCGGGAGTGAACACGCCCAGGTTGTTGGCCTCATAGGCAGCGCCTGTGGCCATCATCTTGAAGCGCTCGCCTTTTTGCAGGCGGCCATCGACCACGCGCACCAGCATCACCACGCCCACATAGGCATCGAACCAGCTGTCAATAATCATGGCGCGCAGCGGCGCATCGGGCTTGCCACGCGGCGGCGGCACCTTGGCCACGATTTGCTCCAGCACATCGTCAATGCCCATACCAGTCTTGGCTGAAATGGCAATGGCCTCGCTGGCATCAATGCCGATCACGTCCTCAATCTCGGCCTTGGCATTGTCAGGATCGGCCTGCGGCAAATCCATCTTGTTGAGCACAGGCAGCACTTCCACGCCCAAATCCAGCGCGGTGTAGCAGTTGGCCACGGTCTGCGCTTCCACGCCCTGGCTGGCATCGACGACAAGCAATGCACCCTCGCAAGCGGAGAGCGAACGCGAGACTTCGTAAGAAAAGTCCACGTGGCCCGGCGTGTCGATCAGGTTGAGGTTGTAGACCTGACCATCGCGCGCCTTGTATTGCAGCGCCGCAGTCTGCGCCTTGATGGTGATGCCGCGCTCTTTCTCGATATCCATCGAGTCCAGCACCTGCTCGCTCATCTCGCGTTCAGACAAGCCGCCACAGCGCGCAATCAAGCGATCAGCCAGCGTGGATTTGCCGTGATCGATGTGGGCAATGATTGAAAAATTTCGGATGTGATCCATCAAGGATTAAATGCAAGTATTTGAACCGACTAAACGGCACACATGAAAAAAGGGCGCGCCAATCGCGTGACGCGCCCTCAACCAACAATCCCTTGGCAACTGCGATAGTTGGCCCTTCATTGTAGGCAAAAAGCGCCTACCCCACAGAGCCCCTCATTTCGGTGCCATGCTGTCCATCACCTCGCACCAGGCTTGACCAGAACGAACTGCACCAGCTCACCCCGCTGTACGAGCATGTTCACAGGCTTGTTGCGCTCCGCTTTGGACACGGCTGCCTCAAACTCACGCGGACTGTGAATGTCGGTGTTACCAACGGAAAGAATCACATCACCTTCACGCAAACCAGCACGAGCCCCTGCATCCGTGGCAGCTTCCACCCTTACGCCTCGCTTGACCTTCAGTTCTCGACGTTGCGCCTCGGTCAATTCAGTCACGGTCAAACCCAGTGCCTGAGCTGCGCCTGCCGCCTTGGGTGTTTCATTGCCACGGGCCGGCGCACGGCGAGCTGTCTGCTCCGGCTCCAGTTCTGCGATGGTGATGGTCACGTCACGGTTCTGACCTCGGCGGAACACGGTCATCGTGCTGCGCGAGCCAGGCTTGGTGTTACCCACCAGGCGCGGCAGATCGGACGCGCGCTCAATCGCACGCTCTTCAAAACGCACAATGATGTCCCCAGCCTCCACGCCCGCCTTTTCAGCGGGAGAGCCCGGCTCAACACTGCGCACCAAGGCACCATGGGCACGTCCCAGCCCAATGGACTCAGCCACGTCACGCGTGACTTCGGCAATCTGCACGCCAATGCGTCCTCGGGTCACGCGGCCCGTGGTGCGCAGTTGCTCGCTCACACGCATAGCCTCATCCATGGGAATGGCAAAGGAAATCCCCATGAACCCACCCGAGCGGGAATAGATCTGGCTGTTGATGCCCACCACTTCACCACGCATATTGATGAGCGGCCCGCCGGAGTTGCCGGGGTTGACGGCCACATCCGTTTGGATGAAAGGCAGATAATCACCCGTGTCACGCTGCTTGGCACTGACGATACCAGCGGTGACAGTGTTTTCCAGCCCAAATGGCGAGCCAATGGCCAGCACCCATTCACCCACGCGCAGACGCCCAACGTCCCCTACACGCACCGCTGGCAAGCCCGTGGCCTCGATCTTGACCACGGCCACATCTGTACGCTTGTCGGCTCCAACCAGTTTGGCCTTGAACTCACGCTTGTCGGCCAATGTGACCAGCACTTCATCGGCACCCTCCACCACATGTGCATTGGTCATCACATAGCCGTCGGACGAGATGATGAAGCCAGAGCCTACGCCGCGCGGCACTTCTTCCTGCTCTGGCTGCGGCGCTGGACGGTTCTGCCTAGGTCCCTGGCGTGGAATATTGGGCAGGGGAATACCAAAGAAGCGCCGAAAGAACTCCTGCATTTCCTCGTCTGCCATACCGCTGCCGGCACGCACACGCTCTGTGGTACGGATATTCACCACCGCCGGGCCCACCTGATCGACCAAATCCGTAAAGTCCGGCAGGCCGCGCACCGCGACGGGCGCTGCCTGCGCCTGCACCACAGGAGGAAGCGCCAGCATGACGCCCCCGAGTGCAGGCACGGCAAAGGCAAGCACCCCCATTTTTCTCATTTGCAGCCACATGCTCAATGCTCTCTTTCCTTGATTTGCCTTGATGTACTGTCCCTCACGGGCGACGCACCAACCCATCGGCGAATGCCCGCAATGTCTGCGGCGGCACTTCTCCCACTGCCGTCACCCACCATGCCCCAGCGTGGCCGGATATTCGCCGCATGAGTGTGTGGGTCGCGCCCAGAGCCGTTTCACCCTCATTCACATGACGCTTCGCATCAAATGGTTCCATGAACAAGGACACCGTGGCCAAGCCATCCGAGAAAATCCACTGCACCACTGAGTCACCTGCCGCATGGCGGCGATAACAGCTTTGTGATGTGAACCCAGGCACTGGCTTTGCCAATGCCCAACCTTCCGCCCCCGGTGTGGTTTTCACCCGGTCTACTTTCTCCACACGGTAGTGCTCAGTGCTGTTCATCATCTGCAGCAAGCTGGCACCTTTCACGGGTGTCTCCAGCTGCAACTCTGAAAAAGCTGACTGTTCCAGCACGCGGCCACGGCCATCCAGCGTTTGCACCTTGACCGCCAGACCGGTCTGTTTTTCACTCCAGATGCGGTAGCCAAAGCGCAGGTTATCCAAGGGCTTGAACAATACGATGTCCGCATCGAAACCCGCTACCCGACCCTGCCCCACTTCATGGGCACTATAAAAATCCGCCGTCGCAAAATCACCACCTGTGGCCAGGAGATTAGGAAAAGCCCCGCCAGACTCGCGCTGGTCCATTTTGACCTTGCGCACCTCAGGCAAAAACGTGACCACAGTCTCATTGCGCCGGTAGGTCAAACGCGGTGTGCCGGATAGCGCCTCCACTTTCTCAATCTGTACATCGCCTTCACAGACATGCCAGATACGCGCGCTGGACATGACCCCGGCCGCCGAAGACGACACCACAAATGTGCCTGCATAAGAAGGCAAGCGTGAGGCTTGCTGAAGCCTCACAAGCCACTCGGCTACGCTGCGTTCAGGCGGCCCCACGACTCGCTGAGCCGGGCCTCCCCCAAAGGCAGCCGATGGCATCGGCGCCTGTGCGAAGGCCAACCCCATGAATGCACACGCGCCGCAGACCAGTGCCAAACGGCGCACACGCTGGCGCCAAACATGCACCACAGCCCCCACACCCAACCTGGTGGGCTGCATCTGTTCCGCCATCAACGCCCAGGCCCTTCAAACGTCGCATTGCGCAAGAAACCTGACGCATCGCCAAGCGCAGACACACTTGATGCTTGACGATGCGCTGCCAGAAACTCATCGAGACGTGGATCACGCAGCATCACCGGCACTTGCTCCATACCCGCACCCGATGCGGTCGGAACAGCCGCCAGCGTCATCGCCGCAGTGCCCATGGGCACTGCCTGGCCTTGCGCCAGCTGTCCTGCTGCATCGGTAGATGGCCCTGCACCACCAAGCATGCCCCAGCCCATGGCGGCCACGGCAGCAAAAGAAGCCAAGCCCGCTGCCACTTTCCAGCGAAACACACTGTCGTTGGCCGCGGGCCTTACCACATCCGCCAGCACACCTGCCTGCTGAACTGGCACTGCCGGTGTGACAACATGCGGGGAGCGCGGCTCCTTGGCCAACTGGACACCAAGGCGCTGGATAAAGGGAAGATCACGATCACAGGCCGCGAGATCATCCGATCGCAACACATCACCAATGACGTGATAGACGTGCCAACACTCACGCCCTTCATCAGAAGACAGCGTGTGCATCGCCGACATGAAAGCCGGGCCATGCAAGCGCCCATCCATCACATCGGAAACCAGCTCATGACTTAACTGCGCCTTGTCTTGCATACTCATGACGACCACCGTTTTAACTGCTCTTGCCCCACACCTTCCCTACCAGCGTTTGCCCGTTTGATGGCTCAGTAAAGGCCTGACCTTGGCTGAAATGGCTTCCCGCGCACGGAAAATTCGCGAACGCACAGTGCCAATGGGGCAATTCATGGCCTCTGCAATCTCTTCATAGCTCAAGCCTTCGATTTCACGCAGGGTCACAGCCTGACGCAACTCCTCTGGCAGCGCTTCCATCGCGGCATTGACGGCAGCGGCAATTTCCCGTGCCGCCAATTCAGACTCAGGTGTGGATTCGGACGTTAGTTCATTCTCCCGACGGGAAGTTTCATCATCGTCACCGCTCGACTGCAAAGCAGCTTCGACCAGCACGGGATCGCGCTTGAGCTCCAGCAGTGTTTTTTTGGCCGTATTCACAGCAATGCGGTACAGCCAGGTATAAAACTGCGCATCACCACGAAACTGATGCAGTGCACGCCATGCCCGGATGAAGGTTTCCTGCGCGATGTCCTGCACCAGATCCACATCGCGCACCATGCGAGCGATCAGGCGCTCAATACGTCGCTGGTACTTGATGACCAGCAGTTCATAGGCCCGCTGATCGCCCGCGACCGCGCGCTCAACCAGCAGCGCATCGCTATCGTTGGGTGCAGGAGGTGCAGCAGGCGTATCGGACACGAAAAAGCAGTCTTGAAAAACAACGACGCGCCTGCTGTCAGGCGCGTTCCAGCGAAGTTTGTGGCCCTTGACGCGCATGCCGCCCAACGCTAGGGCCGGGCGAATATAGTGCACAGCGCAGCAAATGCCATCGCTGCACGAATGCCTGCGCATCTGCCCACAACCAAGTGCGACCTGATCGATCCGGCCACCAGTAGCACAGCAGCATGGCATGTTGCACGTCCAGACACACGGTCACTTGTCCCGCCCTATCAGCGCCGTCCAAATACCAACCCTGCCCGTCCCACGCCAGTTGGCACACTGCCTGCGCCTGCCAGAAACGTCCCAGTGACCATCCAGATAGCAACAAAGCCACCAAAGAAAGCATGGCCTGCCCTATCAGGGCAGGCCATGACACGGCGTGGTTATAAGCCTCAAGCAGCCCAGCCAACAGAATGAAGACAGCCAGAAGCCAAGGCAGCACCAGCAAAACCAGCAGGCGCCCAGAGCGCCCCGTGGGATAGATGACAGCGGGGGCAACTTTCATAAGTCTTCATCCACCCACATCGCAAAGTACGATAGCAGCCCCATCGCTCCTGCAGACAGATACCCAGCCCTACACCCTTCGTGCTCCCACCAAGGGCGGGTGTCAAACGCGCTTAAATACCAGCGATCCGTTGGTGCCGCCAAAACCGAAATTATTCTTCAGCGCATACTCAACCTTTGCATCACGTGCAGTGTTGGCGCAATAGTCGAGATCACACTCAGGATCGACGTTGTCAAGGTTGATGGTGGGCGGCAGCTTCTGCTCATGCAAGGCCAGGATGGTGAACACGCTTTCCACGCCGCCAGCCCCTCCCAGCAAATGCCCCGTCATGGACTTGGTGGAGCTCACCACCACTGACTTGGCATGCTCGCCCAGCGCAGCCTTGATGGCGTTGGACTCATTCACGTCACCCAAGGGCGTGGATGTGCCATGGGCGTTGACGTAACCCACCTGATCGGCATTAATTCCCGCGTTGCGCAGGGCCGAAACCATGGCACGGCGGGGACCGTCCATGTTGGGTGCGGTCATGTGGCCAGCATCGGCGCTCATGCCAAAGCCCACCAGTTCCGCATAGATCTTGGCACCACGCTTTTTGGCGTGTTGGTACTCTTCCAACACGACAATACCTGCGCCTTCACCCAGTACAAAGCCATCACGATCCTTGTCCCAGGGACGCGAGGCAGCCTTGGGGTCATCGTTTCGCGTGGACAATGCACGCATGGCGGCAAAGCCGCCAATGCCGAGCGGTGAAACAGTCGATTCAGCACCACCAGCCACCATCACGTCGGCATCGCCGTACTCAATCAAGCGTCCAGCCTCGCCAATGCAGTGCAAGCCCGAAGTACAGGCGGTCACGATGGCCAGGTTGGGTCCCTTGAAACCGTATTTGATGGATACATGCCCCGCCACCATGTTGACCAGTGAGGCGGGCACGAAAAATGGGGAAATGCGGCGAGGGCCGCGGTCGGCCCATTCGCCGTGGGTCGTCTCGATCATCGGCAAGCCGCCGATGCCGGAACCGATAAGGCAGCCTACACGGTGCGAGGCTTCTTCATCCAGCGCCTCTCCCGTGGGCAGGCCGGCATCATGCACCGCTTCGGCAGCGGCCACGATACCGTAGTGAATGAAGGTGTCCATCGTGCGCGCTTCCTTGGCCGAGATGTACGGCGAGATATCCAGCCCGCGCACCTCGCCTGCGATGCGCGCGGCAAAGCCGCTGGCATCAAAGCGCGTGATCGTGTCGATGCCGGAGCGGCCCGCCATCAGGCTGGCCCAGCTTTCAGCCACTGTGTTGCCCACAGGGCTGACGCATCCCAAACCTGTCACGACGACCCGGCGCCGATTACTGCTCATCTTGTCATGCTCCAATGCTTAAAAGCTCGATGGATGCCTTCACCTTGCATGGGCGAGCCGTCTTTTGCACAACGTTCGCCATGCCGATTGTCCCTACAGCACCACGGCGGCAGTTTCCCGCGCCGGGACAAGCCCACGTGTGTCAGGCTTTTTTGCTGTTGGCGTAATCAATGGCGGCTTGCACCGTGGTGATCTTTTCGGCGTCTTCGTCCGGGATTTCGATGCCGAACTCGTCTTCCAGCGCCATCACCAGTTCCACCGTGTCCAGCGAGTCTGCGCCCAGGTCGGCCACAAAGGCTTTTTCATTGGTGACTTGAGACTCTTCCACGCCGAGTTGTTCGGCAATGATTTTCTTGACACGTGCTTCGATATCGCTCATGGGTTCCCTCTGAGGGTAATGAAAAAGGGGATTTTACCCGCGCTTACAGCACTTTCTGCGGTGTGCGACGCGGGCGATGAATAACAGGTGTATCAGGTCATGAACATGCCGCCGTTGACATGCAGCTCCTGCCCTGTGACATAGCCTGCTTCGGGGCTGGCAAGGTAGGCCACCGCGTGCGCGATGTCCGCTGGCTGCCCCAAGCGTCCGAGCGGGATTTGTGCTTGCAGCACCTTGTGCTGCTCATCGCCCAGGGCTGCGGTCATGTCGGTGGCAATGAAGCCAGGCGCCACGCAGTTGACGGTGACGCCCCGGCTGCCCAGCTCGCGCGCCAGCGCCCGGGTCATGCCAGCCACGCCTGCCTTGGCAGCGGCGTAGTTGGCCTGGCCGGGGTTGCCCGACGCGCCCACCACGCTGGTGATGTTGATGATGCGGCCATGGCGTTGCTTCATCATGGGACGCATCACGGCACGGCTTAAGCGAAAGACGGCCTTGAGGTTGGTGTCCAGCACGGCGTCCCAGTCTTCATCTTTCATGCGCATGGCCAGTTGGTCGCGGGTGATGCCCGCGTTGTTGACCAGCACGTGCAGGGCGCCCTGCTCTTTCACGATGGTGTCAATCAGCGCATCGGCTGCGGCGGCGTCGTTCACGTCCAGCAGGACACCCCGGCAGCCAGGATAGGCGGCCAAGGCTTCGCTGATTTTTTGCGCGCCGGCCTCTGTGGTGGCCGTGCCGATGACTTTCATGCCGCGCGCGGCCAGCACTTGCGCAATGGCCGCGCCAATGCCGCGCGAGGCGCCGGTCACCAGGGCGACCTGGCTGCTCAGGGCTGTTTCAGACATGGGGCTCTTCTCCTCTGGTTGGAAACTGCTGGCGCCGCGATCAGGCCACCAGCGCTTTGACTTCGGCCAGGGTAGCGGGGTCATACAGCGCAGCGCCGGTCATTTCGGCGTCGATACGCTTGGTCATGCCAGCCAGCACCTTGCCGGGGCCGCATTCGACCACGGTGTGCAGGCCCATGGCCTTGATCTTGTGGATGCACTCCACCCAGCGCACGGGGCCAAAGGCCTGGCGGTAGAGCGCGTCACGGATACGGTCAGGTTCACTCTCAATGGCCACGTCGATGTTGTTGACCACGGGGATACGGGGCGCTTGCACGTCCACCTGCGCCAGCGCCGCTTTCAGGCGCTCGGCGGCGGGCTTCATCAGGCTGGAGTGAAACGGCGCCGACACAGGCAGGGGCAGCGCGCGCTTGGCGCCCATGCCTTTGAGCACTTCGCAAGCCTTGTCCACCGCCGCCTTGGTGCCGGCGATGACGGTCTGCACCGGGTCGTTGAAGTTGACGGCTTCCACCACCTCAGCGCCATGAGAGGCCATGGCGCTTGTCACTTCTGCGCAGCCCGCTATCACTTTTTCAGCATCCAGCCCCAGGATGGCCGCCATGGCACCGGTGCCTACGGGCACGGCTTCTTGCATGGCGGCGGCGCGCAGGCGCACCAGGGGCGCGGCCTGCGCAAGCGTGAGCGCGCCAGCAGCCACCAGGGCCGAGTATTCGCCCAGCGAGTGACCGGCGACTGCCGCAGGCATGGGCAAGCCCTCGCTCTGCCACACGCGCCATGCGGCCACGCCAGCGACCAGCATGACGGGCTGGGTGTTGGTCGTCAGCGCCAGGGTTTCCTTGGGGCCGTTGTGGATAAGCGCGCCCAGGTCTTCACCCAGCGCATCAGAGGCTTCCTGCACCGTTTCGCGCACGGCGGGATGCTCGCCCCAGGCATCCAGCATGCCCACCGACTGGGAGCCTTGACCGGGAAATACGAAAGCGATGGGTCTCATGGCGTGGTCCGTTTTTTCAATTCAATGCCAAAAAGGCCTTTTGCGCGCGATAGACAAGCGCAAGAAGCTACATATTCAATAGCACCGCACCCCAGGTGAAGCCACCGCCCACGCCTTCCAGCAACACGGTTTGCCCCGGCTGAACCTGGCCGGTGCGCACGCCATGGTCCAGCGCCAGCGGAATGGACGCCGCCGAGGTGTTGCCATGCTCATGCACGGTCACGATCACTTTTTCCAGCGGCAGGTGCAGCTTGCGCGCCGTGCCTTGCATGATGCGGATGTTGGCCTGGTGGGGAACGAGCCAGTCCAGATCAGCCTCGGTCTTGCCCGCCTTGGCCAGCACGGCGCGCGCGGCTTTGTCCAGCACACCGACGGCCAGCTTGAACACCGCCTGGCCGTCCATCTTCAGCAGCGGATCGCCCAGCACCTGCCCGCCAGCAACGTGGCCAGGCACGCACAAAATGCCCACGTGCTGGCCGTCGGCGTGCAGATCGGTCGCCAGAATGCCAGGCGTGTCAGACGCCTCCAGCACCACGGCACCTGCGCCGTCACCAAACAGCACGCAGGTGGTGCGGTCGTTGAAGTCGAGAATGCGGCTGAACACCTCGGCGCCAATGACCAATGCGCGCCGGGCCGTGCCATTGGCGATCATGGCGTCGGCCACGGTCAGTGCATACACGAAACCGCTGCACACGGCCTGCACGTCAAACACCGGGCAGCCGCTGATGCCCAGCTTGTGCTGCACGATGGCGGCGGTGGAGGGAAACACCATGTCCGGCGTGGACGTGGCGACGATGATGAGGTCAATGTCAGCCGGCTGCACACCGGCGGCCTGCATGGCCGCCTGCGCGGCAGGCACGGCCAGCTCGCTGGCGGGCACGTCGGGCGCGGCAAAGTGGCGGGCACGGATGCCCGTTCGCTCCACGATCCAGTCGTTTGAGGTTTCGATGCCGCGCTGCGCCAGTTCAGCCGCCAGATCTTCGTTGGTGACCCGACGCGGCGGCAGGTAGCTGCCGGTGCCGGTGATGCGGGAATAGCGTCTGCTCATGTCAGGTCCGGGAGAAAAGGGGAAAAGGCCGCTTGCCGTCAGGCCGCCGTCGCGACATCTTCGCCCTGGCCTGGCGTGGCCAGCACCGGCGCGGCGTGGGCAATGCGTGCCTGCACGCGGGCCAGCAGCTCATGGCGGGCCGCATCATACGCGCGGGCCAGCGCCTGCTCGAAGGCCAGCGCATCGGCCGAGCCGTGGCTTTTGAACACCAGCCCGCGCAGCCCCAGCAAGGCCGCGCCGTTGTAGCGGCGGTGGTCCATGCGCTTTTGCAGCGACTTCAAAACAGGATAGGCGCACACGGCGGCCAGCTTGGTCAGCACGTTGCGGGAAAACTCCTCTTTCAGAAAGCCGACGATCATCGCCGCCAGCCCTTCAGAGGTTTTCAGGGCCACGTTGCCCACAAAACCGTCGCACACCACGATGTCGGCCGTGCCCTTGAAGATGTCATTGCCTTCCACGTTGCCAACGAAGTTCAAGTCGCCATGCCGGGCCGCCGCGCGCAGCAACTCACCCGCGCGCTTGATCTCGTCGCTGCCCTTGATGACTTCCTCGCCAATGTTGAGCAGGCCCACGGTGGGGTCTTTACCGTCGTCGCGCAGTGCAGACACCAGGGCGGAGCCCATGACGGCAAATTGCAGCAGGTGCTCGGCCGTGCAGTCCACGTTCGCCCCCAGATCGAGCACGGTGGTGGCCCCGCCCTTGGCGTTGGGCAACTGGGTGGCGATGGCCGGGCGCTCAATGCCTTCCAGCGTTTTCAGCAGGTAGCGGGCAATAGCCATCAGCGCGCCCGTGTTGCCAGCAGATACGGCAGCCTGCGCCGCGCCATCCTTGACCTGCTGGATGGCCACGCGCATGGAGGAGTCTTTTTTCTTGCGCAGCGCCACTTCCACCGCGTCGTCCATGCCCACCACTTCGCTGGCGGGCACGGCCTGCGCCCGTTCGTGCTGGAAGGCTGCCAGCGCTTGCGGCTGCCCTACCAGCAGCAAACGGGCGTCCGGGTGGCTGTCCAGAAACTGGCGGCACGCAGGCAAAGTCACGGCAGGCCCGTGGTCTCCGCCCATGCAGTCAACAGCCAGAACAATCATGCAAGCCCCGCACAAAACCTAGGGCCACGCAGGCAGCACGCAAGCCGCCCGGCAACCCGTTGCCGCACACATCCAGAAGACCCCAGATGTGCAACACACGCAAAAACACCAAAGGCCCGGAGGCTACGCTCAGAACGTAGCGCCGGGCCAAGGTGCATATGCCACGATGGCGCCACAGCGGGCAAAGCCTTTACCCGCCCTTGCCGGGTCTTGACTTGCACCACCCCAGACCGGGGCAGCACCATCAGGCCCGCACAAGCCTTTGGTCAATCAGGCTTCGCTCTTGGGCTTGATGACCTGGCGGCCACGGTAAAAGCCGTTGGGGCTGATGTGGTGGCGCAGGTGCGTTTCGCCCGTGGTGGGCTCCACGGCAATGCCGGGCACGCTCAGGGCGTTGTGCGAACGGTGCATGCCGCGCTTGGAAGGCGACTTTTTGTTTTGCTGAACAGCCATGATGGCTCCTAACGAGTACAGGTTGAGCCAGAACCCAGGGCCGCATGTGCGGCGCCGGACGCCTGACGAAGAAAAAGTAGGTGAAATTCCTGCGCCGCCTGCTTTTTGCCATCAGCCACTGCGGGGTCGATTCCCCCCATGACTAAGCGGACATTTGTCCTGGCGCAAGGCAGCGACCTTGTTTTGCCTCAAAAAGGCAAACACCCCAAGCGGCGCGAAGCCCGCGATTATAGCCTGAATTTTGCTGCCCTGGCCAGCCAACCAGCCGTTTGCCGCGCGGCATGGCGCCACAGCTATTGCATGGGCGCTATGGTTTTTGTGACTTGAGTGCGGCCAGCGCGGCAAAGGGGCTGGGTTTGTCTGCACCCGCCTCGTCAAAGCCAGGGGTTTGTGCGTGCAATTGCACGGGTTCGGGGCATGCGTCATGCCGAGGCACCAGCGGCAGGGCCATGAGCATTTCGTCCTCAATCAAGGTATGCAGGTCAAAGTCTGGCGCCTGCACCAGCACGTCGTCTTCCGACTCATCGTCCAGCGCGGCGGCGGTAGGCTCATCGGGCACGAAGATGAAGTGCCGGTCCACCTCCACCGCCGTCGGCACCTCGCCCATGCAGCGCTGGCACGTGAGTGGCAGCGTGGCGCTGGCCCGCAGGTGCAGCGCGGGGCGCACGCTGCCGTCGGCGGCGCTGCGGCGCTCGCCCTGCGCTTGCCAGTTCAGCATCAATTCGGTCGCTGGCGCGCGCAGCTCCTGCGCAAGTCGCTCATATTTTTGAAGTGAATCATGGCCTGTCAACTGGCCCTGGGCTTGTGCAAAAGCGGCCACATCCAGGCGCCGGGGGTGAAAGGGGGCATTCATCTGCGGCAGTGTAAGAGAATCGCCCGCCATGCCTGCCTGCCCTGCCCCCATGCCTTCTCCCTCGTCCGCCAGCCGCGCGCTGGTGCTTGGCTCCACCTCCCGCTACCGGCGCGAGCTGCTTGAGCGGCTGTGCCTGCCGTTTGACGTGGCCGCGCCCGCCGTGGATGAAGCCCCCGCCCCGGGCGAAGCCCCGCGCACGCTGGCGCAGCGCCTGGCGCTGGCCAAGGCGCGTGACGTGGCCGCACGCTACCCGCAGGCCATCGTCATCGGCTCTGACCAGGTGGCCGACCTGCACGGCCAGCCGCTGGGCAAGCCGGGCACGCACGAGCGCGCGGTGGCCCAGCTTCAGCAAATGCGGGGGCAGACAGTGGTGTTTCATACCGCGCTGGCCGTGGTGTGCCAGGCCACGGGCTTTGAGCGGCAAGACCTGGCGGCGGTGCAGGTGCGCTTTCGCGACCTGAGCGATGAAGAGATCGAACGCTACCTGCGCGCCGAGCGCCCCTACGACTGCGCGGGCAGCGCCAAGAGCGAGGGGCTGGGCATCGCACTGCTGGATGCCATTGACAGCGACGACCCCACGGCCCTGATTGGCCTGCCCCTGATCCGCACCGCGCGCCTGCTGCGCGAGGCGGGCGTGCTGCTGCCATAAAAGGGCCGCCATGACCGCCACCCCCGCCGCCGCCTCTTTTGGCCGTCTGTACCTGGTGCCCACGCCGCTGGACCACGGCTGCGATGCGCCTGTGGCGCTGCCTGCCGTGCTGCCCATGGGCACGATTGAAACCGCCGCGCGCCTGACGCACTGGATTTGCGAAAGCGCCAAGTCCACCCGCGCCTTTTTGAAGCGCGTGCATGAGGTCACGCCCCTGGCCGCCCCAGTGCAGGCGCAGCACATGGCCGAGCTGCCGCGCCAGGCACACAAGAAAGGCGACCACGGCCCCGCCGCCCGCACCCATGTGGACGCCCGCGCCCTGCTGGCCCCCGCCCTGCAAGGGCATGACGTGGGGCTGATCAGCGAGGCGGGCATGCCCGCCGTGGCCGACCCCGGCAGCTCCGTGGTGCGCGCCGCGCATGCACTGGGCTTGGCCGTGGTGCCGCTGGTCGGCCCGGTATCCATTCTGCTGGCGCTGGCCGCCAGCGGGCTGAACGGGCAGAACTTCGCCTTCGTCGGCTATTTGCCGCAAGACACGGCCGCGCGCGCGCAGCGCATCCGCGCGCTGGAGGCGCTGGCGCTGAAAACCGGCCAGACGCAGCTTTTCATTGAAACGCCTTACCGCAACACGGCCCTGCTGGCCGCGCTGGCCGGCGGCCTGCAGGGCAGCACCCGCTTGGCCGTGGCCAGCGCACTGACCCTGCCCGGTGAACAGGTGCGCTGCCTGAGCGCCGCGCAGTGGCAGGCGCTGCTGCGCCGTGACGACAACTTGCCCGCGCGCCTGGCCGCACAGCCCTGCCTGTTTGCGATTGGCCCGTAAGGCGCCGCATTTGCGCAGGCAACCCTGTTCTATGGCTGTCAAGTATTAGCTATATTTTATATAGCTTAAAACCCTTGCCAGTTGCGCGCAAATGGCATTTTTTTCTCTTAACGCAATGAGGGCACTGCGCCCAGGGCGCGCACTGCGCCTTCGCCCATGGCGGCGCCAAAGCGTTTGGCAAAGCGCTCGGCCAGGTTTTTCTTGTTGCTGTAGTCCACCAGCTCTTCGGCCTGCACCACTTCGCGCGCCACCTGGTCAAGGCTGCCCAGGCTGTCGGCCAGGCCCAGCTGCACCGATTGCTCGCCTGTCCAGAACAGGCCGCTGAACATCTCGGGGGTTTCCTTCAGCCGATCACCCCGACCTTGCTTGACCGCGTTGATGAACTGCTGATGAATCTGGTCCAGCATCTTCTGCGCATAGGCGCGCTGGGCCTCTGTCTGCGGGCTGAAAGGGTCCAGGAAGCCCTTGTTTTCACCCGCAGTGAGCAAGCGCCGTTCAATGCCCAGCTTGTGCAGCGTATCCACAAAGCCAAAGCCGTCCATCAGCACGCCAATGCTGCCGACGATGCTGGCCTTGTCCACGTAAATCTTGTCTGCGGCCGAGGCGATGTAGTACGCGGCTGAAGCGGCCATTTCCTCCACCACGGCATACACCGGCTTGTCGTGCAGCGCGCGCAAGCGGCGGATTTCGTCGTTGATCAGGCCCGCCTGCACGGGGCTGCCGCCGGGGGAGTTGATCAGCAGCACCAGCGCCTTGGCGTTCTTGTCTTCCATGGCTGCGCGCAAGGCGGGCAGCACATATTCGGCGCTGGCTTCAGCCTCGTCGGCAATTTCGCCGCGAATGACCACCATGGCCGTGTGCGGCACTGCCGGCGTGCTGCTGGGCAGGCCGTCAGACCACAGCAGCCACGCCACGGCGCCGATCAGCAGCATCCACAGCAGGCTCTTGAACATGCGCCAGCGCCGCGCGGCGCGCCGCTCGCGCACATCGGCCATCAGCAGTTTTTCAATAGCCTCGCGCTCCCAATGAATCGTCTTGGCGTCCAGGGTGACTTCGTTTTCCATGTCGTGTGATGTAAGTTCGTCGCAAAAAAGAGGGAGAAAGCGCCGCTATTTTTGGGCTGGCAGACCCTGGCGCGGCGGTTTCAGAATGCAAGCGGTTGCAGCAGATGCGTCGGGTGCCAGTGCACCACGCCGTCGTGCTCGGTCAAGGTAATTTTGACCAGCGGCCCCTGGCACGGCCCGCCCGCGCATTCGCCCGTGTCGGGCGCGTAGGCCGCGCCATGCGTGGCACACAGCAGCCAGCGGCCGGTGTCGTCAAAAAAGCGGTCGGGCTGGTAATCCATCTCCATGGCAATGTGCGTGCAGCGGTTCAGGTAGGCGTGGGCCTGGCCTTCAAAGCGCACGGCAAAGGCGCGGCAGGTTTGCCCGCCGTACACCACGTCAAAGGGCACGGCCAGGCCGCCTTCTTGCAAGTCGGCGCTGTTGCACAGGGGAATGGGGGCGGCAGGTTCGGTCATGTCGGGGCAGCAAAAAATAAAAAACAATGTTTTTGGCCATTTGCGCACGTCTATCAAGCGCAAGCAGCTATTGAAAAAATAGCATTTGCCTCAAAGCGCCTAAAGGATCATCACCCCAGGCCAGAGCTGATCGGGACGAAAGGCCACCCAAGCCAGAGGGCGCGGGGGATGGACACGGCGTAAGGATGGTGAAGACAGCCTCTTAGCCATGCTCGGCCAGCCACTGGGCCAGCTCGGCCACGGAGTGCGCCACGAAACGCGGCGACAGCGGCGCAAAACTGCCGTGATCGTGCGCACCGTAGCTCACGGCCACGCTGGGGCAGCCCGCGTTCAGCGCCATTTGCAAGTCGTGTGTGGTGTCGCCAATCATCAGCGTGCGCTCGGGCTCGGTGCCCAGCTCGCGCATCAGCTCGTGCAGCATCAGCGGGCTGGGCTTGCCGGCGGTTTCATCGGCCGTGCGCGTGGCGTCGAACACGGTTTGCAAATCGGCCAGACGCAGCACGTCGTTCAGACCCCGGCGGCTTTTGCCGGTGGCCACGGCCAGCCAGTGGTGGCGGCTTTTCAAATCGGCCAGCAGGGGGCGAACACCGTCAAACAGGCTGATATCGTTCTGCCGCGCCAGATAGTGATGGCGGTAGCGCTCGCCCAGTTGCGGGTATTTCTCGGGCGGCACGTCGGGCGCGGCATGGGCCAGCGCGGGCATCAGCGCCATGCCGATCACGTAAGCAGCGGCTTCGTCACTGGGCCTTTGCCCGCCCACGTCCACCACGGCCTGCTGAATGGCGCGGGTGATGATGGCGGTGGAATCGAACAGGGTGCCGTCCCAGTCGAAGCAGATCAGGTCGAATTGGCGGGGCATGGGGTTTGTGCGTCAACAAGGGGGCGCATAAAGAGGGTGCATTGTGCGGTACACCCCATTCCCGCTGCCAGCGCAAGAGATTCAAGGGCCCATGACCGTGGCGCAGCCCGCCTACCAGATGCGACACAGGCTGACGCACACCTGCCGATCATCGCGGCACCGATGGTCACAGAAAGCCTGCCATGCCCCAACGCCCCGACAGCATCGAAACCGCCCTGCTGCTCATCAAGCTGCTGCGCCGCATCCCCCGGCGCAGCCAAGCCACCGTCGCCGAACTGCACAGCCAGCCGCAAGCCACCCCCATCCCCGAAGGCTGGCGCATCCAAGCCACCGTGGTGCAAACCGAACGGCTCGAACGCTGGCTGCGCAGCTTTGGCAGCGACGTATGGCACATCCGCCGCCGCCGTCTGCCCGCCAAGCCCTGACCTGCCCCCACCCCTCAAAAGAAAGGAACCCACCCATGTGCGGCTATTGCACCGAAGCCGGCAGCATCCTCCCCTACCTCCACCGGCAACGCACCCAACCCGGCCCAGTGCCCCTGCCCCACTTCATCAACCCCCTGCAAGAAGCGCTGGACATGCCCGCCACGCTCGCCCAGCTCAAGGCCCGCCACCAGCGCAGCGCCCCCTCAACCTTCAGCGCCACCCTGCCCACCGCCTTCTGCCGCCTGTGGCAAACCCTGTTCAGCGGCAGCCACGCCTTCACCCTGGCCCACATCCAGGCCCATTACGCGCCAGCCGACATCCAGCACTTTCTGGGCACCCTGGCCGCCCACCCCCACCCCGCCTTTGCCTGGCTAGGCAGCCTGCCCCCACACGCCAGCCCGCAAGCCTGGCAAGCCGCCATCGCCCAAGCCCCCCAACTGCCCGCCCAGGCCGAAGCCACCCTGCACACCTACGCCCACACCTGGCTGCAAACCGCCAGCCGCACAGCAGCCACGGAAAACCCCGAAAGCACCCAGCGACATGCAGAAGAGCCCGCCCACGCCGCCTCATATGAACAACTTGAGCACGATTTCCCCCACCTATGGTTTTCAGCCCTTTATCTGCTGCACCACCAGCCCCGCCACCCCCTTTTAAAAACCATCGCCTTGCAAGAACCCGCCCAGCCACCCGATTTCACTGCGCTGGATTTATGGCTGCAACGCCAAACCTTCAGCACCCTGGTTCGCCAGCACGGCCTGCCCTGGCTGGCCCAAAACACCCCCAGCCTGCGCACAAGCCTGGTGCAGCACTCGGTATTGAGCGGCGCCCTTGCGGCAAAAAATGTGGACGCCCTTTATGACACCCTGACCGAGCAGCCCGACGATATGTGCAGTCAAGAGGCGCTATGGCTGCTTCAGCAGCATGGCGCCAGCACCGCAGAAGAAGGCCCCTGACACCGCATACCACCACACCACCCCGCCTGACCACATAAAGAAAGCGTGAAAAATTCATATCTGATGACCCACCGGCAAACCCACAATGCCAATCCGTCATCTCACTTCACGCAACCCCATCAACCTTTCATCCATAAACCAGGAAAATCGTGGAAAGCAAAATTCTCAGCGGAAGCAAAATTAAAGACACCATCAAGAACCAGGTAAAGCCCCACCGCATCGCCGTTGCCTATCTCGGAAAGCAGTGGGAAAACTGGATAAACATACATGAGCTAGAGGAAATTATTGTCGCCCCTATTTTTGGCACCAATCCATACGCCCTCAAAGATTTGATCGAAAAAATTGAAGGCGGCCTGGAAGATGTCCACCTCCTCGAATCCCTGCATGCCAAAATTTACATCGGCAAGGAATTCGCCCTGATTGGCAGCTGCAACTTGAGCAATAACGCACTCTCAGGAGAAAACCTCGAAGAAGTTGCCTACCTGATTTCGGACAAACAAGAAATCAATGAGCTGAATCAAAAGTTTAATAAACTGAAAGAATTGGCGCTCGCCACCCACGGAGATCAAAAAGCAAAGATGGAGGCCATAGAAAAATTACAACGCATTCACGAGTTCGCCGAAGCATCAGGTCTTGTTAAAGATGAAAGCGAACCCCCCGCTGACATTTCAGAGCAAAGCGAAGCTCCCCAATTTACAATAGCATGGTATGAAACCATAGGCCCCACAATGAAAGTCAAGCCCCAATCCCTTCAATCCAAGGGTTTGCAAGAGCAAGACATTGAAGATTACCTTGATTTCTCAAACAAAGATGAAATATCCCCTGGCGAATGGATTTTGGCATGGGGCGCAGACTTCTCGGATGAGTCTGAAGCAACAGAAATAGAAGCAGTATCCTGGTTTCACACCGATGGAACTATAAAAAATTGCATAGAAACTGACAGCCAATACCGTCAATACTGCTACCAACTCACCGAATTCTCTCGCAAAACAAGACTGCCGAAAGATTTAAGAGAAAACGCAAGACCCCGACGTCCCCCATTTGAACTCAACGACATAACAACAGATGCCATTAAAGAAATCATTCTTGAAATATTCAATGACGAAAAACACCCTCTTCGAAGCATAATCCCAAAAGGAAACAAAACCTGGAGACTTCCCAGCAAAGAGATTGTCGCCAATTTCCACAAAGCTATTCAAGAAAAAATTCAGAGAAAAAACACCGCCATCAGATAGCAGTCAGACTGAATGGGCACTCAAGAGAAAACGCCTGATTCGCCCCATATCGCAAGCAGTCCGTTCAGAATCGCTGACGCTTGTGTTTCAAGCCGTCCTTCCCGCGAAAGCGGGAATCCAGACCTCTGAAGCGCCTTGCTGGATGGCCGCCTTCGCGGCCATGACGGTTTGAAGCATTAGTGCGGTGGGCGAGACATGCGATCGAGAAAAAGCGCCCATATCGCGCGCCCATTCATCGCTGCCCACTGCGGTTTTGATGGCTCATCAAGCCGCACGCACAAACCCCGCCAGCTCCGGCGGCAGCTCGGCGTGCAGCGTCACCGCCTGGCCCGTGGCCGGGTGGCTGAACTGCAAGCGCCAGGCGTGCAAAAACATGCGTTTCAAGCCCTGCTTGTGCAGGGCTTTGTTGTGGGCAAAGTCGCCATATTTGTCATCGCCCGCAATGGGGTGGCCCTGAGCGGCCAGGTGCACGCGGATCTGGTGGGTGCGGCCGGTTTTGATGGTCACTTCCAGCAGGCTGTGGCCCGGCAGGCGCTGGCGCACCTTGACCAGGGTGATGGCGCGCATGCCCTCGGGGTCGTCTGCGGTGGTGGTTCTGACGCGGCGCTCGCCCTCGCTGCCGCCGTCACGGCCGCCCTCACCCGCAGACAGCAGGTATTTGCGCAGCGGCTGGTCAATCACCTTGAGCTTGTCGGGCCACTGGCCTTGCACCAGGGCCAGGTAGGTTTTGCCGGTTTCGCGCTCGCGGAACTGCTCTTGCAGGTTTTTCAGCGCGCTGCGTTTTTTGGCAATGAGCAAAATGCCGCTGGTTTCGCGGTCGAGCCGGTGCACCAACTCCAGAAAGCGCACCCCGCCAGGCTGCTGGTACTGCCGGGCGCGGCGCAGTTGCTCGATCACGCCAAAGCTCACGCCCGAGCCGCCGTGCACGGCCACGCCAGCGGGTTTGTCGATGGCGATGAGGTGCTCGTCTTCCAGCAGCAGGGGAAATTCGCGCGCGGGGGCGGCCGGGCTGTCGGGCGCTTTTTCGGCCACGCGCACGGGCGGCACGCGCACCACGTCGCCGGTCTGCACGCGGGTGTCGGCGCTGGCGCGGCCCTTGTTCACGCGCACTTCGCCGCTGCGGATGATGCGGTAGACATGGGTTTTGGGCACGCCCTTGAGGTGCCGCATGAGAAAGTTGTCCAGCCGCTGGCCGGCGCTTTCTTCATGCACGGTGAACCAGCCGACCTCTGCTTTGCCTTCAAGCCCTGGCGGGGGGGGTTTGGCACCTATAATGCGATTCACTGGCGACTGGCCGTGTGTAAGTGGTTGAATTTGCAATGAAAGTCACTGCCTGAATGAACAGGTAGTCTATGCCACCCGATCATGGCCGCCAGTGACAAGGTCGATGCCGCGCCTGCACAAGAAAGCGCCCTGCCCCGTTGGATGCGGGCAGCCACGCAAGAAAAGCGCAGGGCCTGGCCGACGCAATGAAACCCCTACGGAATACCCAAGACCGGCAGGCCGCCCGATGTGGCGGTGCCTGCGGGTCGGATCAAAGCGAGTTTTTTTTGTGCTGATGGCAATCATGATGGCTCTAAAGCACTGGCTGCGGCTGGTGTTTTGCTGGCCCAATCCAGCCCCAGCGCCCACCAGGCAAGCGCAAGGAGCTACTTTTCATGTAGCAAACTGGGTCTTGCCGGCACTCGCACCCATCCAAGCCAGACCGCCTGAGCGCGGCCGCTGAAAGCACCGTTGCAGCGACCCAAAAAGGCCTGCCCACCGCGCGCAGCTTTTTTTTGTCACCCGCACCGGCTGCTTGTCTGCCCTGGCCATTCCCAACCGTTTCACTGCGTCGTCCACGGCATCTTGGGCCTTTCCCCTGGGAAGGCCGTTGACTGCTTTGATTTGAAGGAATACGCATCATGAAACGGATGCTCATCAACGCCACGCAGGCTGAGGAACGCCGTCTGGCGATCGTGGACGGACAAAAGCTGCTCGATTACGAAATCGAGATCGAGGGGCGCGAGCAGCGCAAGGGCAACATCTACAAGGCCGTGGTCACGCGCGTGGAGCCGTCGCTGGAAGCCTGCTTTGTGGACTATGGCGAAGAGCGCCACGGCTTTTTGCCCTTCAAGGAAATCTCCCGCCAGTACTTTGCCGAAGGCGTGCCCGTCAGCCAGGCGCGCATCAACGACGTCATCAAGGAAGGGCAAGAGCTGCTGGTGCAGGTGGAAAAAGAAGAGCGCGGCAACAAAGGCGCGGCGCTGACCACCTTCATCAGCCTGGCCGGGCGTTACGTGGTGCTGATGCCCAACAACCCGCGCGGCGGCGGCGTGTCCCGCCGCATCGAAGGGGACGACCGCGCCGAGCTGAAAGAGGCCATGGACCAGCTCGAATACCCCAAGGGCATGTCCATCATCGCCCGCACCGCCGGCATTGGCCGCACCGCGCCCGAGCTGCAATGGGACCTGAACTACCTGCTCAAGCTCTGGGACGCCATTGACGGCGCCGCCAAAGCGGGCAAAGGCGCCTTTCTGATCTATCAGGAAAGCAACCTCGTCATCCGCGCCATCCGCGACTACTTCAACAGCGACATTGGCGACATCCTGATCGACACCGACGACATCTACGAACAGGCTCACCAGTTCATGAGCCACGTGATGCCCGAGCACGCCGCCCGCGTCAAACGCTACCGCGACAACGCGCCGCTGTTCAGCCGCTTTCAGATCGAGCACCAGATCGAAAGCGCCTACAGCCGCACCGTCACCCTGCCTTCTGGCGGCGCCATCGTCATCGACCACGCCGAAGCCCTGGTGGCCGTGGACGTGAACTCCGCCCGCGCCATCAAAGGCGGCGACATCGAAGAAACCGCCACCCGCACCAACTTGGAAGCCGCCGACGAAGTGGCCCGCCAGATGCGCCTGCGCGATTTGGGCGGCCTGATCGTCATCGACTTCATCGACATGGAGGAAAGCAAAAACCGCCGCGAAGTCGAAAACCGCCTGCGCGACGCCCTGCGCCAAGACCGCGCCCGCGTGCAATTTGGCAGCATCAGCAAATTCGGCCTGCTGGAGATGAGCCGCCAGCGCCTCAAGCCCGCCCTTTCCGAAGGCGCCTCCATCCCCTGCCCGCGTTGCGGCGGCTCGGGCCACGTGCGCGACACCGAAAGCAGCGCCCTGCAAATCCTGCGCATCATTCAGGAAGAGTCCATGAAGGACAACACCGCCGCCGTGCATGTGCAAGTGCCGGTGGAAGTGGCCAGCTTCCTGCTCAACGAAAAGCGGCCCGAAATCGCCAAGATCGAGCTCAAGCAGCGCGTCAGCGTCACCTTGGTGCCCAACAAAACGCTGGAAACCCCGCACTACAAGCTTGAGCGCCTCAAGCACGACGACGCGCGCCTGGACAGCCAGGACAGCAGCTACAAACTGGCCGAAGAATTCGAAGACCCCACCACCGTCACCCGCCGCAGCCAGGAGCCCACCAACCGCCAGCAGCCCGTCATCAAAGGCGTGCTGCGCGACACCCCCGCCCCTGTGGCCGAAGCCAAGCCCGCCCCCATGGCCCCCCCCGCTCCGGCCCCGGCCGCCCCCGTGGCAGCCGCCCCTGTGGGCCTGATGGGCTGGCTGAAAAACCTCTTTGGCATGGCCCCGCCCCCTGCCCCCGTTGCAGCCACCGCGCCCGTGGCCACCCCTGCCACTGGTGACAAGCGCGAACCCCGCTCAGGCCGCGACAGCGACCGCCGCCGCGGCGGCCGTAACGGCAACCGTGGCGAAGGCCGCAATGGCCAGAGCGCCAGCCATGCCGCAGGCAGCGCCAGCGCCGACAGCAGCCGCGCCCCGCGCGACGGCAGCCGGCGCAACCAGGAGCGCACCGAGCGCAGCGATGCACGCACCGAGCGCCCCCGCCGCGACACCGCCAGTACCGACAACCTGCCCGCCAGCGACACCGCCGACATGGCCAGCCCCGGCCGCCCCACACGCGGCGAGCGTAGCGAGCGCAGTGAACGTGCAGAGCGTGGTGAGCGCAGCGACGGGCGCGGCCGCCGTGGCGACAGCCGCCGCGAGCGTGGCGACACCCCCGCCCATGACGACACTCAGACGCTGAACACGGCCCAGCAGGCCGCACCCGCCAGCGACCTGCCCGCTGCCACCGACACCGCCAACGGCCACAGCGCCCCCGAAGGCGAGCGCCGTGAACGCCGCTCGCGTGACCGCTATGGCCGCGACCGCCGTGGCGAACGCCGCGACACCCGTGCCGACCATGACAGCGCCGCCCCCGAAACCGCCCTGCCCGCCATCGGCTCAGGCGATGCGGTTGACACGCTTGCCAGCCCCGCGGCGCCCCTGGCCGCCCATGACGACGGCAGCGCCCCCCGCTCGTATTTCGCACGCGGTGCTGCGGACAGCCCGGCCCCGGTCAGCGAGCCCTTGGCCCAGGCCGTCGACGACGCACCTGCGCTGGCAGCCCCGGCCACCCCTGAGGCCGCCCCCGCGCCAGCAGCCCCTGTGGCCGTGCCTGCCCCTGCGCCCGCGCCGCTGGCTGCTGCCCCTGCGGCCATGCCCCAGGTGCAGCCCTTTACCCTGCCCACCGACGAGCTGGCCCGCTTAGCCAGCGCCGCCGGCCTGCAATGGGTCAACTCCGATGCCGGCAAAGTGGCTGCCGTGCAAGCGGCCATCGCCGCCGAGCCCGCGCCCATCCACGTGCCGCGCGAGCGCCCGCCGCTGATCGTGCTGGACGAAGGCCCGCTGGTGCTGGTGGAAACCCGCCAGGACCTGCGCTCAAGCACCTTTGCCTTCGAGCAGCAGCCCACGACCCACAGCACGCCATAAGCCCAGCGGCCAACGGGCCGCCCATGCACAGCCAGGCCTTGCATGGGCAGCCCGGTGACCGACGCGCATGCTCAGGCTCTTGCTCCATGGCCCCCTGGCCGCCGCCGCCGACATCACGCTGGCGGCGCTCAAGGCGCCCGTGCGCCCCAAGCCCGGCAGCATCGTCTACTGCGACCTGCTTTTCGGCTACGCCGAGCACTCCGGTGTTTACGTCGGGCGTGGCCGCATCGTTCACCTCAGCCGCCACGGCAAGATTGAAAAAGTCAGCTTTCGCGACTTCACCCACAACACCACCGCCATCGGTGTCTACGTCTCCAGCCGCAACGGCCAGGCCGTCGGCTCGCGCCAAGCGGCAAAACGCGCCCTGGCCATGGTCAGCCAAAAGCGCAAATACCACTTCATCCTGGACAACTGCCACCAGTTCAGCGCCGGCTGCCTGAGCGGCCGCTTCGACAACCCCATCAATTTCCTGTGGATGCTCAAGCGCGAAGCCCGCAGGCAACTGGGCGCCAGCCAATGGCTTTTGTGGAAAAGGTAGATTTTCCACCCGTTTGCTACTTAATAAATAGCAACCAATGAGACAGGACAAGCGCAAATAGCCTTTTTCATTCACCCTCTTTCACCCGCCTGAAAGCGTGCCAGGCCCTTGGCCACACCATGCCCAGCAACGCATCCGAGCTTCATCACCTGCCCCTGCTGCCCCTGGGCACCGTCCTGTTTCCCGGCGGCGTGCTGCCGCTGCGCATCTTCGAGGTCCGCTACTTCGACATGATCGGCAAATGCCACCAGACCCATGCCCCCTTTGGCGTCGTTGCCCTGCGCCAGGGCAACGAAGTGCGCGTGCCCGGCGCCCCCGAAGAGCAGTTGCACACCCACGGCACGCTGGCCCGCATCCGCCACCTGCGGCAAGCGCAGCCCGGACTCATCCACATCGAATGCACGGGCACGCAGCGCTTTCACATACAGCGCCACACCCGCCTCAAGCACGGCCTGTGGGTCGCCGACGTGGCCCTGCTGCCAGACGACCCGCCCATCGCCATCCCGCCCGATCTGGCCCACACCGCCAGCACCCTTCGCCATGTGCTGGACAAGCTGCGCCAGCATTCCGGCACCAGCCTGCCCGACACAGCCAGCGAACACTTTGACGACTGCGCCTGGGTTTCCAACCGCTGGTGCGAACTGCTGCCCCTGGCCCTGCCGCAAAAGCAACACCTCATGACACTGGACAGCCCCCTGGTGCGCCTGGAACTGGTCGCCGACCTGCTGGGGGCTGCTTAAAAAGCAGAACAAAAAAAGCCATTTGCGTGCACCATAAAACAATTATTAGCTTCAATAAAGATAGCAAATGTCTTCCTTTACCCACCCCACGCCCGCCTGCCCCCAGCCGCAGCCTTCTGCCTGGGTGCAGCGCTTTGGCGCACTCATCGCCCCGCACACCCGCGTGCTGGACGTGGCCTGCGGCCAAGGCCGCCACATGCGCTGGCTTGCCAGCCAGGGCCACACCGTCACCGGCGTTGACCGTGACCCAGCCGCTCTGGCCCAAGCCGCCGCCTGGGGCCACACGGTGCAAGCCGACATCGAAAACGGCCCCTGGCCCTTCAAAGACCAGCACTTTGGCGCCATCATCGTCACCCACTACCTCTGGCGCCCGCTGCTGCCGCACATCCTGGCCTGCGTGGCGCCCGCTGGCGTGCTGCTGTACGAAACCTTTGCCCAAGGCAACGAAACCGTGGGCAAGCCCTCGCGGGCCGATTTCCTGCTGGCCCCTGGCGAATTGCTGCGCACCTGCGCCCAGCCCGGCTGGCGCATCGTGGCCTATGAAGACGGTTTTCTGAGCGGGCCAGACCGCTTCGTGCAACGCATCGCCGCCGTGCGCCAAGGCCCCCAGCCCACAGGCACCCCGCCACGCTACCCGCTCTAAAATGACCGTTTTGCCGCAACTGCACGCATCTTCTATGACACCCATCACCGGCAGCATCGTCGCCCTCGTCACCCCCATGCTGGAAGACGGCAGCGTGGACTACCCCACCCTGCGCAAGCTGATCGACTGGCACATTGCCGAGGGCACCGACTGCATTGGCGTGGTCGGCACCACGGGCGAGTCGCCCACCGTCAACGTGCAAGAGCACCAGGAAATCATCCGCGTGGCCGTCGAGCAGGCCGCCGGCCGCGTGCCCATCATGGCCGGCTGCGGTGCCAACTCCACCGCCGAAGCCATCGAGCTGGCCCGCTACGCCAAAAAAGTCGGCGCCGACTGCCAGCTGCAAGTCGTGCCCTACTACAACAAGCCCACGCAAGAAGGCCAGTATCAGCACTTCAAAGCCATTGCCGAAGCCGTGGGCGACCTGCCCATGGTGCTGTACAACGTGCCCGGCCGCAGCGTGGCCGATATGCAGCACGACACCGTGCTGCGGCTGGCGCAATTGCCCGGCATCGTCGGTATCAAGGAAGCCACGGGCAACATCGAGCGCGCGCAGTGGCTCATCCGCGACGTGCCCAAGGGCTTTGCCGTGTACTCGGGCGATGACCCCACCGCCGTGGCCCTCATGCTGTGCGGCGGCCAGGGCAACGTCAGCGTCACTGCCAACGTGGCTCCGCGCCTGATGCACCAGCTGTGCATGGCCGCCATTGCCGGCGACCGGCAAAAAGCCATGGACATCCAACTCAAGCTCATGCCCGTGCACAAGCAGCTGTTCGTCGAAGCCAACCCCATCCCCGTCAAATGGGCCATGGCCCGCATGGGCCTGATCGGCCACGCGCTGCGCCTGCCCATGACGCCGCTGACCAAGACCAACCAAACCGTCGTCGAGCAAGCCCTGCAAAGTGCCGGCCTGCTCTGACCGCCCAACACCGGGCATCCGCGCACACGCCCGGCAAGCTTTTCCCGGGCGCGGCTTGAAAGACACTGTCCAAGCCGCTGCGCCCTCACCCAAAGGAAACCGCTCCGTGAAGTCCATTGAACGCCGCCTTCCCCTTGCCCTGCTGGGCACCACCGCCGCGCTGCTGCTGGGCGCCTGTTCGGTGCTGGAATCTGACAAGATCGACTACAAAAGCGCAGGCCAAGGCGTGTCGCTGGAAGTGCCGCCCGACCTGACTCAGCTGCCCGGCCAGTCCCGTTACACCGTCACCGGCGGCGCCGTCACCGCCAGCGGCTACCAGGCAGGCCAGGCCACCACCACCAGCGCCGGCGCCCCCGTGGCTGCCAACACCGTGGCCGATGTGCAATTCATACGCGAAGGCAGCCAGCGCTGGCTGCATGTGGCGCGCACCCCCGAGCAGCTGTGGAGCCCCGTGCGCGACTTCTGGCTGGAAAGTGGCTTTTTGCTCTCGCTCGACCAAGCCAACCTGGGCCTGATGGAAACCGACTGGGCCGAAAACCGCGCCAAGATTCCGCAAGACATCATCCGCCGCACCATCGGCAAAGCCTTCGACTCTCTTTACTCCACCGGCGAGCGCGACCGCTTCCGCACCCGGCTCGAACTCAACCCCAACGGCGGCACCGACATCTACATCACCCACCGCGGCATGGAAGAGGTCTATTCCACTGCCCAGCGTGACAGCACCATCTGGCGTCCCCGGGCATCCGACCCCGAGCTGGAAGCCGAATTTCTGCGCCGCCTGATGGTCAAGCTCGGCGCCTCGCAAGAGCAGGCTCAGGCCGCCACCACGGCAGCGGCAGCTGCCCCCGGCCAGCCGCAGACCGCCGCCGCGCAACTGCTGGCCACCGATAGCGGCGCCCCCGCCCTTCAGGTCGCTGACGAATTCGACCGCGCCTGGCGCCGCGTAGGCTTGGCTCTGGACCGCACCGGCTTCACCGTCGAAGACCGCGACCGCACCAAAGGCATCTACTTCGTGCGCTACATCGACCCCAAGCTGGAAAAACAAGAGCCCGGTTTCTTTGGCCGCTTGCTGGGCCGCGGCAGCCAGCCCCTGCCCACGCAGCAATACCAGATCACCGTGCGCAGCCAGGCGCAAGCCAGTGCCATCACCGTGCAGGACGGCCAAGGCAGGCCCGCGCCCGCTGCCGACGCACAGCGCATCCTGCAAGTGCTGCTCGACGAACTCAAATAAACCCCACCACCCGCCAAGAAGGGCCACCGCCCCCGCCAGGGGACGTGGCCCTTGCCTTTTTTCTGCCCGCCCAACCCAAGGAAAAAACCCACATGCTGCGCTTTTGCTGTCTGGCCAGTGGCAGCAGTGGCAACGCCACCCTCATTGAAGCCACCGACGGCCTGCAGCGCACGCGCGTGCTGATCGATTGCGGCCTTGGCTGGCGCCAGCTGTTGCAGCGCCTGGCCCAGCAACAGCTGGATATCCAGGACATCGACGCTGTGTTCATCACCCATGAGCATGGCGACCATGTGGGCTGCGCACCCTTGCTCCATGTCCGCCACGGCATAGCCTTGCACACCAGCGCGGGCACTTGGCAGGCACTGCACCAAGCCTCAGGCCACCTGCATACCCCCACCGCCCCCAGCCCACCCGCCCGGGATGGGCTGATGCTGCGCATTGGCGCGCTGGGCCTGCTGCCTTTTACCGTGCCACATGACGCACGCGAGCCTCTGCAATTGCGCTGCACCGACGGTGATCGCGTGCTGGGCATCCTGACCGACCTGGGGCATGTCACACCGCACGCACTGCGTCAACTGGCAGGTTGCCATGCACTGCTGCTGGAAAGCAACCACGATCCGGCACTGCTGGCCACTTCGGCCTATCCGCTCTTTCTCAAGCGCCGTGTCGCCGGCGCCCATGGGCACCTGAGCAATGCCCAGGCCGCCCAAGCACTGGCCCATCTGCAACACCCGGGCCTGAACATCGTTGTGGCCGCTCACCTGAGCGAGCGCAACAACCACCCTGATCTGGTACGCGCTGCCTTAAGCACCACGCTTGGCTGCGCCCCGCAAGAAGTGCTGCTGGCCAACCGCCATGGCCTGGCGGCTGGCTGGTTGACGGCATGAAGTCATTCTCGAAGCCCGTTTGGCTTCACTTGGCGTGTGATGCTTGCGCTTGATACAAAACCATTTCACTTCCCAGTCAAAGTGAAACCAATGCCTGCCCTTGGCTTTTGAGCAAAGCCGCCCGATGATCTGAGCAGACATTAAAAAAGCCACCCGAGAGGGTGGCTTTTGCAGAGACAGGCTTGAGAAAGCTTCCAAGCCCGTCGTGTTGGCCTCGTTAGATTACTGGGCTGCGCTGGCAGCATCCGCAGCGGCAGCGGCCACGGCATTCGCAGCAGCGGCACCAGCGGCTTCAGCAGCAGAACCCACGGCTGCACCCACTTCAGATGCGGCAGCGCCAGCGGCAGAAGCCGCATCGCTGACGGCAGAGCCAGCCGTGTTGGCGGCGCTGGCCGCAGCGTCAGCAGCAGTGGCCGCAGCGTCTGCAGCGCTGGAGGCAGCATCCGCTGCGGCATCAGCAGCCGAAGCAGCAGCATCTGCAGCAGGTGCAGGCGCTTCCATCGGAGCAGGTGCGGGTGCGGGCTCTTCCTTCTTGCCGCAAGCGGCCAGGGAAACAGCAGCAACCAGGGCAGCCAGTACGAGTGATTTATTCATGTTGGAAATCCTCTCCAAATAGATATATAGATGGTCCGGAAAGCACGGAATATCTATTTTTCGAGATATCCCGGCCGAGAGAAAAGCCTTCAATCACCAGCCTTCAGGCCCTTTCCGCTCTGGCAGAAATTATAGCTATCGGCCTTTGCAATTGCGGCTTACCCTGATGCGCCAGCACCACGTTCAAACAAAGTGTCACAACCCCAATGTCGTAGCAGCAAAGCCTGTGCTAGAGCGCCCGAGCCACTCATTGATGCGTTGGCGCAGCAGCACGCGCTGCTCCGGCTCAGAACCGTACACGCCGGTATGCCGCAGCACGTCCAGCCGCTGCAGCGACCACTCAGGCGCCCATAGCGCACTGGGTATATCCAGAGGATCGGCCCATGGGCACACGCGGCACTCGATCTTGTGTGACCACTGTCGGCGCCACGTCACAAAGCGTGCGTGCTGGCGCACCACATCGTCATACTGCCTGGCCAGCATGGTCAGGCGCTGGCCAGGGCCCAGCACCCAGGCTTGCAGCGACTCCGTAACCTGGCGCTCGCCCAGCGGCCAGTCGGCAAAGCTGGCGTCGCTCAACACCAGTTCGCGCCAGCCCCGCACGGCCGCCGCCTGCAAGGCCTGGCGCACGGCATCACGAAAACGCTCGCGTCCAGCAAAAGAGCCACTGGGCAGGTCGGGCATGGTCGGCGCCCCGGCAAGAGACTCACGATTCATGTGCCCACCCCGCCTCGATCCACTGACCCAGCAGCTCAGCAGCCCCTGCGCTCAGGCGTGCACGCTCGGTGGCTCCCAGGCGGCGCTGATCGGCCAACTGGCGCATCAGCACCGCATCTCGTCCGCTGCCCAGGTAACTTTCGCCATTGATGAACACATGGTGATCGTCATACAGCATCCGCGTGCGCCTATCCAGTGCCACCGCACCCGCCCCTGACGGCGTGCGCCCAGGCTGAAAGCCCACCATGGGCTTGGGCTCGCTCAACCATTCGCCCAGCAGCATGGCCAGTTGCTGTGGGTCTCTCGCCGCGCGATCCACCGCCTCACGGGCAAAAGCCAGCATGGCCCCGGGCACGCGCGCAGGCGCCGTCACAGCAGGCTGGTCTGGGTCGCGGTAAGCCGTATCGCCCAGCATGTCCACAGCCTCCTCGGCCATGCGCTGCAGCATTTCCGCACCCACCTCGCCTTGCGCGGGCTGGCGAAAGCCGATGGAGTACGTCATACATTCCCCCCCCTCGGCCACGCCATCGTGCGCCCAGCGTGGGGGCAGGTACAGCATGTCGCCCGGCTCCAGCAGGTATTCCTCCTCCGGCTGAAAATCCGCCAGAATTTTCAGGGGCAGCCCTTGCACCAAGCTCAGGTCTTTCTGCCGCCCGATGCGCCAGCGCCGGCGGCCAGCTGCTTGCAGCAAGAACACGTCGTAGCTGTCAAAGTGCGGCCCCACGCCGCCGCCATCGCTGGCATAGCTGATCATCACATCGTCCAAGCGTGCATCGGGGATGAAGCGAAACTGCTGCATCAGCGCATGCACGCGCTCGTCATGCAAATCCACGCCCTGCACCAGCAGCGTCCATTGCGGCTGGCTCAGCGGCGGCAGGCTGCGCCGGGCGATGGGGCCGTGCCGCAGCCGCCAGCCGCCGCGCTGGGTAATCAGGCGCGACTCCGCCGCTTCGTCAGCGGCCAGATCAAACAGCGCCGCCCGGGAAAGCAATGGGGCAAAACCGGGCATGGCCTGGCGCACCAGCAAGGGTTTTTTCTGCCAATGACGCTTCATGAAACGCTCTGGCGAAAGGCCGCCGAGTAAGGTCTGGGCTTGGGTAATGTCCATGCCGCCAAGCTTAAGGCCAAGCGCACCCGTGCCAGCCAGGCGGTGCGACAATCTTGCGCATGGACATCCAATTTCCCTGCGTTGCCGCCCTCACCTGGACGTTGAAAGACAGCCTGGGAGACACCCTGGACGAGCTCAACGATCCGGTGGAGTTTTTTGTAGGCGATGGCGACTTGCTGCCCGCCATCGACCGCGCGCTGCAAGGCCACGGCCCGGGCGCCACGCTGTCGCTGAACCTGGAGCCTGAAGACGCCTTTGGCGACTACGACGAGCAACAGGTTTTTTTGGTCCCGCGCCCGGCGCTGCCTGCGGGTATTGAAGAAGGCATGCTGCTGGAAGCCGCCAGCCTGCCCGCTGCGGTGACCCAAGGCGCCGCCCCCGACGCGCTGCTGACCATCACTGAGATCTATCCCGAACACGTGGTGCTGGACGGCAACCACCCGCTGGCCGGCATTTCGCTGCGCCTGCACCTGAAAGTGGTGCAGGTGCGCGACGCCACGGAAGACGAACTGGCCCGCCGCAGCGCAGGCACAGGCTTTTTCCGCTTGCAGCCCATGGCGCCGGGCAATGCCCAGATGCACTGAGCGCCACAAACCCTTGCCTGCCAAGCCGCTGGGCAAGCTATGGGACACAACACCATGCCCCAATTGCTACTATTTATATAGCTTAAAACCCTTATAAATCGCGCGCTATTGGCATTTTTCTCAATACATCTCCGAGCACCAGGCATAAAAAAAACGGCACCCCAAGGGTGCCGTTTTTTTATGAAGGCGCTGGTGCGCCCATCACTCGTGGCTCAGCGATACAGCTGATTGCCCTCGGCACGCACGCGGTCGCCAATGCGCACGTTGGGCGCATCGGCGTAATCGAAGGTCTGCACCCCACCGTTATCAAACTGCACAGTCACGCGGTAATAGTCATGCGCCGGGCCGCGGTTCATGTTTTGCTCAAGCGCACGGCCAATCAACGCGCCGCCCACCACACCAGCCACCGTCGCAGCGGTACGGCCACGGCCTCCGCCCACCTGGCTGCCTGCCAAACCGCCCACTGCACCGCCGATCACGGCACCGGTCACGCCATCGGCCTGCTGACCGCCACGCATGTATTCCACATTGGTCACACGGCCGTAGCCCGCATAAGCCACTTGCCCTTGGGGGTAAACCTGACCTTGCGGATAGGCCTGGCCTTGCGGATAGCCAAGCGGCTGGTTGGCACAGGCCGCCAGCGTGGCAGCGGCAGCCAAAACGGACAGAGTGGTCAGCAGGCGCTGAGGTTTTTGCATGTGTTTCTCCATTCAATCAAACCAAGGCGATGAAAGTGCCTTGCTGCTTTAACGCGCCAGGACCGCGCTTCATCCACAGCGAAAGGTAAAAACACGTGTGCATTCGTAAACGCGCTTTCACCCCCGCCCGGTGGAGCCATAGCCGCCCTCGCCCCGCTCGGAAGCCAAGAACTCGTCCACCACGTTGAATGTGGCCTGCACCACGGGCACGATGACCAGTTGCGCAATGCGCTCCATGGGCTCGATGGTGTAGGCCGTGGCGCTGCGGTTCCAGGCACTGACCATGAGCTGGCCCTGGTAATCGCTGTCAATCAGACCCACCAGGTTGCCCAGCACGATGCCGTGCTTGTGCCCCAGCCCCGAGCGCGGCAGGATGAGTGCGGCATAGCCCGGGTCGGCCAGGTGCATGGCCATGCCGGTGGGCACCAGTTGCCACGCGCCGGGCGCCAGGGTCAGCGGCTCAGCCAGGCAGGCGCGCAGATCCAGCCCGGCGCTGCCGGAAGTGGCGTATGCAGGCATTTGCGCGCGCAGGCGCTCGTCCAGGATGCGGATGTCGATGTTCATGAGCGGTTTTTTTCTTTCAAATGACGCAGTGCTTCAGCCACGACCTGCTGTTGCCTGGCCTGGCGCTCGTGCCTGTCGGACTTTTGCTTTTGAAGCTTTTGCCAGTTCAGCCATGCCACCACCAGAATGGGGATGAGAAACAGCCCGCCGCCTTCCCACAGCAGATACAGCACACCCGCCAGCACCGCCAGCGCAGCCGCAGGCACCAGGGGGCGCGGTAGCCAGCGGGGCGCGTATTGGGTTTTCAAGCTGCGCCACTGGGCCAGCAGCTCTTGGGCACTTGGGGGTAAAGCGCTTTTGCCGATTTCAGCAGCAGCACCAGCCCGTGGCCGGGAAGATGCAGAGCGCATGGGCGCTGGCGATGCGGATGGCAATAGCGATGGCAGGGATGACGTGGGCTGAGGCGCCTGCTTGGCGTGCAACCCTTCGATATAGCGCACAAAGTCGCCGTCAGGCGGGGTATCCCATGGCGGGTTCATGGCGGCTTTCAGGGCGTACCCGACACGCGGCGCGCAATCTCGGCCACCAGCTGTTGCGCCAGGCGGCGCTTGCTGGCATGGGACAGCTCGGTGACACTGGCCTCGTCCACCAGCAGCAGGGCATTGTCGTCTTGGCCAAAGGTGGCCGGGCCAATATTGCCCACCAGCAAGGGCACGCCCTTGCGCGCACGCTTGGCCTGGGCGTTGGCCAGCAAGTCCTGGCTTTCAGCGGCAAAGCCTACGCAATACAAATCGCCCGCCTGCGCGCGCGGCAGGCGGGCCACGTCGGCCAGGATGTCGGGGTTTTCCACAAAGCTCAGCGCAGGCGTCTGGCCGCTGCCGTCTTTCTTGATCTTGTGCTGCGCCGCGTGGGCTGGCCGCCAGTCGGCCACGGCAGCGGTGGCAATGAAAATGTGCGCATCCTGCACCTGCTGCATGGCCGCGGCGTGCATGTCCCGCGCAGACACCACATCCACACGCCGCACCCCGCGCGGTGTGGGCAGGCTCACTGGGCCCGCCACCAGCGTGACGTCAGCCCCCGCCTCGCGCGCAGCGCGGGCAATGGCAAAGCCCATCTTGCCGCTGGAATGGTTGGTGATGCCGCGCACGGGATCGATGGCCTCAAACGTGGGCCCCGCCGTGACCACCACACGTTGGCCGGCCAGCCGTTTGGGCGTGAAAAAGGCCACCACCTCTTCCAGCAGTTCGGCCGCCTCCAGCATGCGGCCATCGCCAAACTCGCCGCAGGCTTGCGCGCCGTGGGCCACGCCCAGCACGTGTGCGCCATCTTGCGCCGCCTGACGCAGGTTGCGCTGCGTGGCCGGGTGCGCCCACATTTCGCGGTTCATGGCCGGAGCCAGCAGCAGGGGCACGCTGCCCAGCGGCCGCGCCAGGCACAGCAGGGGCAGCAACTCGCCCGCACGGCCCTGGGCCAGCTGGGCCATAAAGTCGGCGCTGGCCGGGGCGATGACGATGGCATCGGCCTCGCGGCTTAAGTTGATGTGGGCCATGTTGTTGGGCGGACGCGCATCCCACTGCGACACATACACCGCCCGGCCCGACAACGCCTGCATAGCCACGGGGGTCATGAACTGGCAGGCAGCCTCGGTCATCACCACCTGCACCGTGGCACCCGCCTTGACAAGCAGGCGGCAAAACTCCGCCGCCTTGAAGCACGCCGCCCCGCCCGACAGGCCCAGAACGATGTGGCGGCCTGCCAGCTCTGCCGCGGCAAGGGGAGAGGGTGTGTGTGCATTCATAGGCCGGTCACTGTAGCAGCGCGTGTCGCGGCTTTTTTGTATCCGTGGCGAGTATTTGCTTATCTGCTATTCAAAAAAATAGCTAACTTTGAATTGGGACGGGCGATTACGGCATGTTCCCTGATCCGTGAAAAGTGGCCACCCCCGCTTCAAGCGGTGTGGGCCCGGCTGGGGGGATAGCCAAAAAACCGGGTAAAGGCCAGGCTGAAATTACCCGGGTGGTCGTAGCCTAGCTGGTACGCCACTTCGGCCACTCGGTGTCCCGATTGCAGCAGCAACTGCGCCTTGTGCATGCGTGCCTGGGTGTGAAAAGCCTGCGGGCTTTGTCCGTGGCGTTGTCGAAAGCCACGCCGCAGGCGGCTTTCGCTCATGCCCAGCATGTGCGCCAGCTGGCCCAAGGCCACGGGCTGGTCCAGATGGGTTTGCAGCCAGTGCCTGGCTTCGTCAATCAGGGCAACGTCGCGCGTGCACGGCGGCGTTGGTGCAAGGGCTGCTGTGTCGTGCAAGGGTTGCAGCACCTCGTCCAGCAGGCACAGCGTGCGGGCATGCAGGGCCAGCAGGTTGCCGGGGGCGTGCTCGGCCTGCCACAGCAGCGCCTGCGCGTGCGAGACACTGGCTGGCGTGCTGCGGTGACTGGCTAGCTGCCGCACGCCGCCGCCACAACCCAGCAACTTGTGTGCGCAGGCTGCGCCCAGGTAGTCGCGCAGCAGGTCTTGGCCGACTTGCACACGCAATTGCCGCACGGCCACACCTGCCTGATAGCGGCGCTGGCCGCTGGCGTGGTCAAAGCCGGTGATGGTGGTGCGCCCGCAGCCAAAGTCAAGCACCATTCCTGCGCGTTCGCAAAAGGCCGACGTCCCGGCCAGCGCCAGTGTGACCGTGAGCACAGGCTGAGGCAAAACTTTGTGGCTGGCTTCCTGCAAGTCCATGTGCGGGCAATAGCTGCTGTGCAGCAGCGCCAGCCCTTGTGCCAGATGCAGCGCGTCCGTGTGGCACGGTCCCAGCGCGGCAGGCAGGCTGTGCCGCAGCCAGCGTCCGCGCACTTCGGTCCGGGTGTCGGTAGCCGAATCCACTCGGCAGGTCGAGGCAGGCATGAGGGCACTGTCAGATGGCAATACGAAGTTGGCTGAAGCGCATATTCTCGCAAATGAGAGGCATTTTCATAATTTTTGCGGGCTATTCCGGCTCCCAAGCTCACTGCCACCCGCCCGACGAGGTCCCGCATGAATCTCCCCTTCTCCGCCGTTTGCCGATCTGGCTGGTTGCCCGTGCTATCTCTTTTCCTGGGCATGGGCCATGCACAACATGTTCAGGCGCAATCAGCACAAGCACATCAGGCCGCGCCGCAGGCGCAAGCCACGGCCCAGGCTGACGAAGCCACCCTGCCGGCCATTACCGTCACCGTCAACAAGCAGCGCCAGCCCCTGCACGAAGTGGCCGCCAGCGCATCGGCCCTGACGGGGCAGGACTTGCGGGACAGTGGCGCGCGCGACGTGCAGGCGCTGGCACACATGACGCCTGGCCTGGGCTTTCAGCCTATAGGCCAGTCGGGGCTTGTGTCGCCGGTCATGCGCGGGCTGACGGCCAACATCATTTCCTTTTCGTCCGCGACCGCATTGCTGGTGGACGGGGTGCCCATGCTGCGCGCACAGGGCTTTGGCGACAGTCTGGTGGGTGTCGAGCAGGTGGATGTACTGCGCGGCCCGCAGTCCACGCTGTACGGGCGCAATGCCCAGGCAGGGGTGATTAACATCGTCACGCGGCAGCCCGGCAACGAGCCGCATGCCTGGCTGAGTCTGGATGCCGCCAGCCGCCGCAAGGCCGTGTTTCGCGCTGACCTCAGCCGCGCACTGGTGCCCGGCCTGCTTTACCTGGGGGTAGCCGGGGAGGCTGCCCGGCAGGACGGCTTTATCCACAACACTCACCTGGGCGGCATGGATGACGACCGCCGCCAGCGCAACGGCCGCATCACGTTGCGGCTGACACCGTCACCACGCACAGACATTGCATTGCGCCTGAACGCACGGCAGCATGACGACGGCGCATCGCTTTGGGGCGCCCCCGGCGCGCCGCGCGCCACCGTGCAGTCCAGCCACGCGGGCACCAACACCTCGCATGGCCATACCTGGGCGCTGGATGTGGCGCACGACTTCGGCGGCGATGTGCAACTGCGCGCCATCACGGCACGCAACGTTTGGAACGACGAGCTGACGCAGGACACCGACTATCTGCCCGCCGACAACCTGCGCATGGCACGCGATCACCGCTTTAACACACTGTCGCAAGAGCTGCGCCTGCAGGGCCGCTTGCACGGTGCACGCGAAGGCAGACCCGTTGAATGGCTGCTTGGCCTGTACGCCGATCGCGAAGACAACCGACTGGGCTTTATGCAAAAAACACCCCGAGCCATCACCGTCACCCAGGCCAGCGAAAAAAGCCGTACGGCAGCACTGTTCACGCACTGGAGCGTGCCGCTGGCTGCCTCCTGGACGCTGACCGCGGGGGCACGCCTAGAACGCAGCCGCACCCGCTTTGCACTGGGCAGCGAGGTTGTTCAGCCCCTGTCGGCCACGCGCTTTTCACCCAAGCTGGCCTTGCAGCACACCTGGGGGCCGCACGCCAGCGCCTGGGCCAGCCTGGCCGATGGGTACCGGGCGGCAGGTTTCAATGCCTTTGCGCCCGAACAGCAGCGGCACTACGGCGCTGAGCGCGCCCGCGCCTTCGAGCTGGGCCTGAAAGGGCAGCTTGCACAGCCGCGCTTGCGCTACAGCGTCAGCCTCTACCACATCAGGCTGCGCGACATGCAGGTGCAGCAAATGGGCCTGCCGGGGCAGGTGTACATCAGCAACGCCGCCCAGGCCCGCTCACGCGGCGCCGAGCTGGAGCTGGAATATGCCCCCGGCGGTGCATGGCTGCTGCACGCCGGTGTGGCGCTCAACCGCACGCGCTTTGGCCGCTTCATCGACGGGGCCAGACGCCACGACGGCAAGCACAACCCCTTTGCGCCCGACACCACGGCTTATCTGGGCGTGCGCTATGACCCCGGGCGCTGGTTCGCCCAGGTCCGCCTGCACGGCAGCAGCCGCATTTATCTGGATGCCGCCAATCTGTACGCCCGTCCCGGCTACGGACTGTTGGACTTGTCTGCGGGCTGGCGGCCCACGCGCTCGACCGAGCTGTCATTTTTCGTGCGCAACGCCACCAACAAGCAGTACGACGCCGTGGGCTTTCAAAACGGCAGCACCGTCATCTACAGCGCCCCGCGCGAGTGGGGCCTGAGCCTGAGCTGGAAGCTGTGATGCAGATCGCCCCCCGCACGTGTGCCACGGCCTTGCAGCCCACGGCTTCCTACCGCTGGCCGCAGGCCGTCTTTGGCCTGCTGCATGTGGCGCTGACCGCACCCATGATCTACCTGGCCCTGGGCTTGCCGCTGCTGATGCGGCAGCACGGCTGGAGCGGGTTGAGCATCGGCTTGTTCCAGCTGGCCGGCCTGCCCGCGTTATGCAAAGTGTTGCTGGCCCTGCCCATTGAACGTACCCGCGCCGAGGGCCACGGCCTGGCGCGTTACAGGCGCTGGGCTGTACTGCTGGGCGCTGGCTATGGCGTCGCCCTGATGCTGCTGGCACTGCTGGATATGGACGCAGACAAGGCACTGCTGTTTGCGCTGCTGATGGCTTGCGTGCTGCTGTCCACCTGGATAGACGTGCCTGTCAGCGCACTCTCCATTGGCGTGCTGCCTCCGGCCGAGCGGGTACGTGCCGGGGGCGTGCGCTCGGCAGCCATGTTTGTTGCCGCCATTTTGGGCGGGGGGCTGATGCTGGTGCTGGCGCAGCGTCTGGGCTGGGCCTGGCCTTTTGTGCTGATGACTGCCCTGTTGGCACTGGCGCTGGCCTTGCTGCCCACCGTAAAAATGCCTGCCGCGCAGGATCCTGGCAAACAAGCGCATACCGAGCAGATGCCCGCCGCCCCGGACAGACCCGCGTCCGGCGGACTGCCGGGCTTTTTCAGGCAGCCCGACGTGGGCCGCTGGCTGGTGCTGTTGACGGGGTACTTTCCTTTCGTCGGCGTGGCCTGGGTCTACCTCAAGCCCATGCTGCTGGACCAAGGCTTTGCTGCCACACAGGTCGCCTGGGTCGTCGGCATGGGTGGCGGCACGCTGGGCGCTGCTGCCAGTCTGGCTGTGGCCCAGCTCCTGCGGCACGAGCGCCTGTCCTACTGCTTGCCCCTGTCCGCCTGGGGCAATGCGGCGGTGCTGGGCCTGCTGGCACTGGCCATGGCACTGCGCGCGCCCGCCCCGTGGCTGATCGCCATCTGCATGGTGCTGGCAGTGGCTGTGGGCGTGGCCTCATCGCTGGTGTTCGGGCTGATGATGGATTACGCCCGCCCCGCTCATCGGGCTGTTGACTACGGCGTGCAGGCCAGCTTCTACGCCCTGGGCCGGCTGGCGCTGATGCCCATTGCCGGCTGGCTGCTCGATCGCAGCGGCAACGCCGGTTTGCTGCTGGCATTGTCTGTCCCGGCCCTGATCGTGGCCGCGCTGGCATGGCACTGGCGTCCCCGTCCCGCACAGTCATCGTGAACGGGCTGCCCTGCCCGTTGCAGCCTGCAGTTTTCATCACTTCCATTCCTGAAAGTTTCGCCTTCATGTCCACCCCCCACGACAGCCTCTCGCACTTCACCCCGCAGGAAGTGCAACACTACGACAGCCGCATTCCCGCCCTGGTGCCCGGCTACCACGTGCTGCACCACAGCAGCGCGGCACTGCTGAAGACCATGCTGCCCGCCGGTGGGCGCGTGCTGGTGGTGGGCGCAGGCACTGGCGCCGAACTGCTGGCGCTGCAAGCCAACAATCTGCACTGGCCCTGCACCGCCGTGGAACCTATGCCCGAAATGCTGGCGCTGGGTCGCGCCAAATGCGCGGCAGCCGGCATGCAGAACGTGACCTGGCACCGTGCCTTTTTGCATGAGCTGCCGCCCGGCGCGCCCCATGACGCCGCCTTGTGCCAACTGGTGCTGCACTTCATCGCCACACCGCAGGACAAGCAGCGGCTTCTGTCGGACATTGCCAGCCGGCTCAAACCTGGCGCATCCCTGCTGCTGTGTGACTTGCTGGTCACCGATCCACAGGAGCGCAGCGCCTTGATTGAGTGCGCCGTCAGCCTGGGCATGCCCGGCCAGCGGCGCGAGATCATGCGCCAGCGCCTGCAGGACGACTTTTTTCCCCTGAGCGAGCCGCAACTGGCCCAGCTGGCCGCAGATAGCGGTTTTCAGGCTCCCCAGCTGTTTTTTCGCACCTTGTGCTTTGGCGGCTGGCTGCTGCGCCGCTGCTGAGGGATGGGCTGCCTTTTCCCCTGCCTTTCCCTTGCTTTTCCCCGCATCATGATCATCAAAATTCATAGCAAATTTTTAGCAGGGATGTGCGATAACGACATTTTCTTTTTTGCATTCCTTTCCGCGCCGCAGCCTGTGAATGCCCGGCCAAGCATGCGCACATGGCAGTGGGAGGAGCGCCGCTTTTTATAATCGGCATTTCCCACCGAGCGAAGGCGTGAGGCCTTCGTCAAAGACATGACCAAATTCGTCTTCGTCACCGGTGGTGTGGTGTCGTCCCTGGGCAAGGGCATCGCCGCTGCATCACTGGCCGCCATTCTTGAGTCGCGCGGCCTCAAAGTCACCCTCATCAAGCTCGATCCGTACATCAACGTCGATCCGGGCACCATGAGTCCCTTCCAGCACGGCGAGGTGTTCGTCACCGACGACGGCGCCGAAACCGACCTGGACCTCGGCCATTACGAGCGCTTCATCGAAACCCGCATGAAGCAGGCCAACAATTTCACCACCGGCCGCATCTACCAGAGCGTGCTGGAAAAAGAGCGCCGGGGCGATTACCTGGGCAAGACCGTGCAGGTGATCCCGCACGTGACCAACGAGATTCAGGAGTTCATCAAGCGCGGCGCGGGCATTGGCACGCCGCACGCGGTGGACGTGGCCATTGCCGAAGTGGGCGGCACCGTGGGCGACATTGAATCCCTGCCCTTTCTGGAAGCCGTGCGCCAGCTGGCCCTCAAGCTCGGCCCCAACAACAGCGCCTTCGTGCATCTGACCTACCTGCCCTGGATTGGCGCGGCTGGCGAGCTGAAAACCAAGCCCACCCAGCACACGGTGCAAAAGCTGCGCGAAATCGGCATTCAGCCCGACGCACTGCTGTGCCGCGCCGACCGCGCCGTGCCCGATGACGAGCGCGCCAAGATCAGCCTGTTTACCAACGTGCCGGCCTGGGGCGTGATCAGCATGCCCGACGTGGACACCATCTACAAAGTGCCCCGCCTGCTGCACGAGCAGGGGCTGGACGGGCTGATTTGCGACAAGCTGCGCCTGAACACCCCGCCGGCCAATCTGAAGCGCTGGGACGATCTGGTGTACGAAACCGCCCACCCGCAAGGCCAGGTGCGCGTGGCCATGGTGGGCAAGTACGTGGAGCTGTCCGACAGCTACAAATCCGTCAACGAAGCCCTGCGCCACGCCGGCATGAAAAACCACGTGCGCGTGTGCATTGACCACATCGATTCCGAAACCCTGGAAGGCGCAGACACGGCCCAGAAGCTGGCCGCCTACGACGCCATTTTGGTGCCCGGCGGCTTTGGCGCGCGCGGGGTGGAAGGCAAGATTGCCGCCGCCCGCTACGCCCGCGAACACCAGGTGCCCTACCTGGGCATTTGCCTAGGCATGCAAGTGGCCACCATCGAATACGCCCGCCACGTGGCGGGCCTGACCAAAGCCAACAGCACCGAGTTCGACCCCGCCACGCCCGAGCCGGTGATTGCCCTCATCACCGAGTGGAAAGACCAGGACGGCAGCATCCAAAAGCGCAGTGCCAGCAGCGACTTAGGGGGAACCATGCGCCTGGGCGCGCAAAGCTCCGACGTGCAGCCCGGCACCCTGGCCCACCAGATCTACGGCGACGTGGTCACCGAGCGCCACCGCCACCGCTACGAAGCCAACACCCAGTACCTGGACAAGCTGCGCGCGGCGGGCCTGGTTATCTCCGCCCTCACCCAGCGCGAGCAGCTCACCGAAATCGTCGAGCTGCCCCAAAGCGTGCACCCCTGGTACATCGGCGTGCAGTTCCACCCCGAATTCAAAAGCACGCCCTGGGACGGCCACCCGCTGTTCAACGCCTTTATCAAGGCGGCGATGGATCGGCAAGCCAGCGGAAAGAGCCAGGCACCACTTGCCTGAAAGCACAACCCTTACCTACCCGCAAACCGCCATGCCCCACCCTGCGCCGCCTGTGCAGCAGCCCATCACCCTGGACATTGACGATGACTTGCTGGCCTTGGCGCAAGACACCGCTTTGCGCCAGGGCATCACACTGGGTCAGGCGGTATCGCAATAGATGCGGCGGGGCGCACAAGTGGTGAAACAAACGGGGCTGCACAAACAGCGGAACAAGTCCCCGCGCACAGCGCCGAGCAGTCACCACACGCGCGCTGCCCATAAGCGTCCGGGTTTTCAAAAATCGGCCAAGAATGCCCTTCAGCGCGCGTCGGCTATGTGCGCCATCAAACCCGTTTGGCCCGGCGCCACGTGCTCGGCCAGGACATGCCGGTCCGGGTAGTCGCCCCCGTTTTGCGGGCGAAAGGCCATAGGCGCATCGTCAAACAGCCGCTGCACCCGTGTACGCCAGGCTGCGGCGGCTTTGGCCATGCCAGCGGCATCAAGCCCGCCCGCCCCATACACCGCGAAGGTGGGCAGCACCTGCATGCCTGGAAAGAACAAGCTGCCATGCGTAATGGGAAATAGCAGCTGATCCAGCGGCCCGTTGATGCCACGCGGCGAATAGTCCTGCGCCGGCCCGCCCACGGAAACGGCCAATAGCGCGCGCTTGCCCGCAAACCCGCCTTCGCCGTAGCGGTAAGTGTTGCCCGCCCCCTGGTAGCCATAGGCCAGGCCAAAGGCCCAGACTCGCTCGATCCAGCCCTTCATGATCGCCGGCATGCTGAACCACCACAGGGGAAACAGCAGGATCACCGCATCAGCCGCCAGAATTTTTCGCTGTTCTTGCTCGACATCGGGTGTCTGGCAGCCGTGGGCAAACGCATGACCGGATTCGTCGATGAAAGACAGCCGCTCCGGATTGATGCGCTTGGGAAAGTCCTGCGCGTCAAACACAGCCTTCCAGCCCATGCCATAGAGGTCGGATTGCATGACCTCATGGCCTTGGGCTTTCAGCGTCTCGCAGGCGGTCTCGGCAAGCTGGTGTGTCACGGATGTTGGTTCGGGGTGCGCGTGAACAACAAGCACTTTCTTCGGGCTGTTTGATGGCATGGCAGGGTCTTTCGTTCAGATGAATGAATAAGAAAAGCAGGCATCAGTTTCGAGCGCCTACAGGTATCTGTGAAATCAAAACATGCTTGCCATAGCATCCACGGCATGGATACCAAGAAGCTGGACTTGAATCTTCTGCTCACGCTCGAAGCGCTGTTGACGGAGCAAAACGTCACGCGGGCGGCCGCGCGTTTGCACCTGAGCCAACCTGCCGTCAGCGCCCAGCTAGGTCGGCTGCGTGCACTGTTTGACGACCCCTTGCTTGTTCCAGCGCAACGCGGCATGACGCCCACCGCCAAGGCTTTGGAATTGCTGGAGCCGCTTCGCCTGGCGCTTGACCAGGTGCGCGCCATGCTGGGCGCGCATCGTCACTTCAACCCTGACCGAGACAATCTCACCGTTGCCATTGCCTGCACGGATTACCTTCAAGCCATCGTGATTCAACCGCTGGTGGTGGCCTTGCGAAAGCGCGCGCCCGGCGTGCGCATTGCCGTGCGCCACCTGGACCCTGCGCAGCTGGAGGCGCAAATGGCCAGCGGCGAAGTGGACTTGGCGCTGATGACGCCCGAGCACGGCCCAGGCAGCCTGCGCGCCCGGCATCTGTTTGACGAGCGCTATGTCCTCATCGGCCGAAAGCGCCACCCCCAATTGCAGCGCCGCCTGACGGTGGCGCAGTTCGCGCAGCTCGATCACGTCATCGTCTCGCTGCAAGGCGGCGGCTTCACCACGCCCGTGGATGATGGGCTGACAAGCCTGGGCTATCAACGCCACGTGGCGCTGTCAGCCACATCGTTTCTCGTCGTGCCGGAAATCGTTGCCCACTCCAACCTGGTGGCCCTGGTGCCGCAGCGGCTGGTGCACCAACGCAGCCATGCGCTCAAAATCGTCGAATGCCCTTTCCCCATACCGAGCTTTGCCGTGGGCATGCTCTGGCATGAGCGCAATCACGGCCATAGCGGCCAGCAATGGATGCGCGACGCCGTATTGAAGTTGGCTCAATCGCTATAGAGCGCATGAAGCCCTTGCCCCTGTGCCTTTCAGCGCACCATCGCCCCGGCACAATGGCAGCTGTGCGCCGCTGTGCGGCTCAAACGCCTTGCGCTACGCCCTCCGGGCTTATCCTCACCCCCTTGATTCATCCCACACCATGAACCTCTGTGGCTTTCCCATCGGCCTTGACCGGCCCTTCTTCCTCATCGCCGGCCCCTGCGTGGTCGAATCCGAACAACTGCAAATGGACGTGGCCGGGCAGCTCAAGGAAATCACCAGTGCCTTGGGCATCCCCTTCATCTTCAAAAGCAGCTACGACAAGGCCAACCGCTCCAGCGGCAGCAGCTTTCGCGGCCCCGGCATGGCGCGCGGCCTGGAAATTCTGGCCAAGGTCAAAAAAGACCTGGCCCTGCCCGTGCTGACCGACGTGCACACCGAGGCCGAAATCCCCGCCGTGGCCGCCGTGGTGGACGTGCTGCAAACCCCTGCTTTTTTGTGCCGGCAGACCGACTTCATCCGCGCCGTGGCGCAGTCGGGCAAGCCCGTCAACATCAAAAAGGGCCAGTTCCTTGCGCCGCACGACATGAAAAACGTGATCGACAAAGCCCGCGCCGCCGCGCGCGAAGCGGGCCTGCCCGAAGACAATTTCATGGCCTGCGAGCGCGGCGCCAGCTTTGGCTACAACAACCTGGTCAGCGACATGCGCAGCCTGGCCATCATGCGCGAAACGGGCGCGCCCGTGGTGTTTGACGCCACCCACAGCGTGCAACTGCCCGGCGGCCAAGGCACCTCAAGCGGCGGCCAGCGCGAGATGGTGCCCGTGCTGGCCCGCGCCGCCGTGGCTGTTGGCGTGGCCGGCCTGTTCATGGAAACCCATCCCGATCCCCAAAACGCCCTGAGCGACGGCCCCAACGCCGTGCCGCTCAAGCACATGCGCGCCCTGCTCGAAACCCTGCTGGCGCTGGATGCAGTGACCAAACAAAACGGCTTTCTGGAAAACCACTTCAGCGCCTGAACAAACCCGCCACTACCCCAGGAGACTTTTGCCATGCCCCACGGCTACGTCATCGCCAACATCCACGTCACCAATCCCGACCAAATGGCCGAATACCGCACATGGAGCACCCAGGCCGTGGCTGCGCATGGCGGTGAATTCATCGTGCGCGGTGGTCAGCAGCAGGTGCTGGAAGGCACGGCGCACGCGCGCACCGTGGTCATCCGTTTTCCCAGCTATGCTGCGGCGCAGGCCTTTTACGATTCAGCCGAATACCGCCATGCACGCCAAGTGCGCGAAGGCGCAGGACAATTCAACATGCTGTGCGTGGAAGGTCTTTGAATGCGGTTGATTTGCTATTGATTCAATAGCTTCTCGCACGCTCTGCACCTGCGCAAACACCACTTTTTTAAAACCCGAGAGCAAAGGAAACCTCATGAGTGCCATCGTTGACATCGTCGGCCGCGAAGTGCTGGACAGCCGCGGCAACCCCACTGTCGAGTGCGACGTGCTGCTGGAATCCGGCGTCATGGGGCGCGCTGCCGTGCCCAGCGGCGCCTCCACCGGCAGCCGCGAAGCCATTGAGCTGCGCGACGGCGACAAAAAACGCTACGGAGGCAAAGGCGTGCTCAAGGCCGTGGAGCACATCAACACCGAAATCTCCGAAGCCGTGCTGGGCCTGGACGCCAGCGAGCAAGCCTTTTTGGACAAGACGCTGATCGATCTGGACGGCACCGACAACAAAAGCCGCCTGGGCGCCAACGCCATGCTGGCCGTCAGCATGGCCGTGGCCCGCGCTGCCGCCGAAGAAAGCGGCCTGCCCCTGTACCGCTACTTTGGCGGCATGAACGGCTGCCAGCTGCCCGTGCCCATGATGAACGTCATCAACGGCGGCGCGCACGCCAACAACAGCCTTGATCTGCAAGAGTTCATGATCGTGCCCGTGGGCGCGCCCTCGTTCCGCGAAGCGCTGCGCTGGGGCGCCGAGGTGTTCCACGCGCTCAAGAAAATCATCGACGGCAAGGGCATGCCCACCGCCGTGGGTGACGAAGGCGGCTTTGCCCCCAGCGTGGAAAACCATGAGGCAGCCATCGAGCTCATCCTGCAAGCCATTACCGAGGCGGGCTACACCCCCGGCCAGGACATCGTGCTGGCGCTGGACTGCGCCGCCAGCGAGTTTTACAAGGACGGCCAATACGTGCTGGAAGGCGAAGGCGGGCTGAAGCTGTCGGCCGAAGAATGGGCCAACATGCTGGCCACCTGGGCCGACAAGTACCCCATCATCAGCATCGAAGACGGCATGGCCGAAGGCGACTGGGACGGCTGGAAGCTGCTGACCGACAAGCTGGGCAAAAAAGTACAGCTGGTGGGCGATGACCTGTTCGTCACCAACACCAAGATCCTGAAAGAAGGCATCGAGCGGACAATAGCCAACTCGATCCTCATCAAGATCAACCAGATCGGCACGCTGACCGAAACCTTCCAGGCCATTGAAATAGCCAAGCGCGCGGGCTACACCGCCGTCATCAGCCACCGCAGCGGCGAGACGGAAGACTCAACAATAGCCGACATTGCCGTGGGCACCAACGCCGGGCAGATCAAGACCGGCTCTTTGAGCCGCAGTGACCGCATGGCCAAGTACAACCAGCTGCTGCGCATTGAGGAAGACCTGGGCGACATGGCCGTGTACCCCGGCCGGGCGGCGTTTTACAACCTGAAGTAAAACGTGCGCCAAGCAGCCCGCAGCCCTGATCCACAGGGGGCGGGCATTTTCCCATCCCCCGGCCGGGCGCTCTGCCACCTGGTGATAAGCTTTGCGCTGCTATACTAAAAAGATAGCAAGCGAGCCGCACAAAACCATTCTTTCCCGCCATGACCAGCCGCGTTGTTCCGGTCGTCCTGATTCTTCTGCTGGTATTGACCCACGCACAGCTTTGGATCGGGCGCGGCAGCATGCTTCAAGTTGCTGCGCTGGAACGCGAGCTGAACAAACAGCAGGCAGCCAATGCCCTGGCCCGACAGGTCAATGAACAGTTGGCCTCCGAGTTGGAGGATCTCAAAACCGGTTTGGGCATGGTGGAAGAAAAGGCCCGCACAGAACTGGGCATGGTCAAACCCAACGAAATCTTCGTGCAGGTTTCACCCCGCTAGGTAGGGTCTGCTTCAGTAATCGGGCTGCCAGTCCACCGTGATGCGGCGCGCTGGCAGGTCCACCGCATCCACATAGGCATCCACAAAAGGAATCAGCCGCTCGCGTGGTTGGCCGGCATCGTCATAGCCAATCACCAGCACCTGCTGCGGCCCCGTGGCCATGAGGTCGCGCACCTGCCCCAGTGGCACGCCTTCGCGGTTGACCACGTCCAGACCCATCAAGTCGACCCAGTAATACTCGCCTTCTGCAGGCGTGGGAAAGGAAGAGCGGGCAATGAAAATGCGCGCGCCTTTCAAGCCCTCGGCCGCCGTGCGGTCGGCCATGTCGCGGGCGCAGGCCACCACCGCGTCGGCGTGGTGCTTGACCTGGCTGATGGACAGCCGCACCGGGCCGTCAAACGCGGCCTTGGCGCCACGCTCGGGCGGCAGCAAAAACCAGCGCTTGGAAGAAAAAAGCGCCTCGGGCGAGGCGCTGTAGGGCAGTATCTTGAACCAGCCCTTGATGCCCCAGGCGTCCAGCACGCGGCCGACTTCTACCGCGTCGGCCGGCAACTCGGCCGGCTCCAGCCCGGGGCAGCTCATGCTGTGCCAGACCTTCAGGTGCTTAGGCTCAAGCAGCGGCAGGGGCAGCCTTGGCCGCCTGCTTGACCAGGCGCTGCACGGTGGGCGAAGGCTGAGCGCCCACGCCTTTCCAGTACGTCAGACGATCCTGGGCAATGCGCAAGCCCTCTTCGCCTTCCACGGCGCTGGGGTTGTAAAAGCCAATGCGTTCGATGAAGCGGCCATCGCGGCGCTCGCGCTTGTCGGCCACGACGATGTTGTAGAAAGGACGGGCCTTGGCGCCGCCGCGAGAAAGACGAATAACGACCATTTGGGTGTGAATCCTGTGGGTGGGGGGCTCAGCCGAAGCTTGGGTGCGACTTGTCTGGTTGGGGCAGACGCGCGGCCCAAAAACGGCTGAAGGTTCTTTTCGATGCTGAGACACGCGACATGGCCACCCGGCCAGCGACACACCGAAAAGCCTATGATTATAGCCAGTTGGCTGGCTTTATCTTTGGCTGTGCCGCTGCTGTTTTTGACTTTGTTGCCCCGATGTCGCGCGTGAAAAACAAAACCTTGGCCACTTGGCTGGCCTTTGTGGGCGGCCCGCTGGGGCTGCACCGCTTTTACCTCAAGGGCCTGGGTGACGTGCTGGGCTGGCTGCTGCCCATTCCCACGGCGCTGGGACTGTACGGCATCGAGCGGGTGCAGCGCTTTGGGCAGGACGATCACTGGAGCTGGCTGCTGATACCGCTACTGGGCTTCAACATCGCTGGCTGCGCGCTGATGGCCATCCTCTACGGTTTGATGCCGCCCGAAAAATGGAATGCCCGCTTCAACCCCCAGCTAGCGCCCGACGCGCCGCCGGGCCGCACCCACTGGCTCACCGTGCTGGGCCTGGCTGCTGCGCTGATGGTGGGCACGGGGGTGCTTATGGCTTCGCTGGCCTTCAGCTTTCAGCGCTACTTTGAATATCAGATCGAAGAAGCCCGCAAACTGTCGCAGTAAAAAACCAGAGGGGGCAGCCAAGCTGCCGCAGCGCCATCATTCGCGCACCTGCCCTGCCCGCCAGCCCTGCAAGTGCCGCTGCACCAGATCGGCCAGGGCCGCTATCCAGACCGGATGGTCATTGAGCGCGGGCAGGTAATGCAGTTCGCGACCGCCTGCTGCCCTAAACGTCTCCCGCCCTTCCATGGCGATTTCCTCCAGCGTTTCCAGGCAATCGGCCACGAAGCCCGGGCACAGCACATCCACGCGGCCCAGCCCCTGCGCCCCCAGCCTCTGCAATGTGGCCTGCGTGGATGGCTCCAGCCACTTGGCCTTGCCGAAACGGGACTGAAAGCTCAGCGTCCATTGCCCCTCTTGCAGCCCCAGCCGTGCGGCCAGCCCCCGCGCCGTGGCTTCACATTGGGCGCGGTAAGGGTCGCCCTGCTGCACGATGCGCTCTGGCACGCCATGAAAGCTCATCACCAAGTGCTCGCCCCTGCCATGGGTTTGCCATTGCCCATGCACGGTGCGCGCCAGGGCGCGGATATAGCCCTCGTCATCATGGAAATCGTGAATGAACCGCAGCTCCGGCACCCGCCGCACCTGGCGGGCCCACTGCCCCACCGCGTCCAGCACGCTGGCGGTTGTGGTGCACGAATACTGCGGATACAGCGGCACCACCAACACCCGCGTACAGCCGCGGGCCTTGAGGGCATCGAGCCGCGACGCGATGGATGGCTGCCCGTAGCGCATGGCCATGGCCACCTCCACCGACAAGCCGCGCTCACCCAGATACCCCCGCAGCAGCAGCTTCTGTTTATGGCTAAACACCTTCAGCGGCGAGCCTTCGGGCAGCCAGATGCTTTGGTACTTCCTGGCCGATTGGGCAGGCCGGGTTCGCAAAATCACGCCGTGCAAAATAGGCAACCACACCGCGCGCGGAATCTCCACCACCCGCGGATCACTCAGAAAAGCCGCCAGATAGCGCCTGACGGCATCCGCCGTGGGCGCATCAGGCGTGCCCAGGTTGCACAACAACACCCCCACGCGGTCTTGCACCGCAGCGGCCAGCTCAGGTTCACGACGAAAACGCATGCCCTATTCTCAGGCATGGCCATCATCACCGCTGACGCAGACCACATCGAAAGCTATATTTATTATAGCAATAAATCATTTAAATTAGCGCGCAAACGGCCTTTTTCTATCACCATCCACAACCCTGCCTGGCAAGACACGCCACCACAGCAAGGGTGTGACGCACTCGCCCGCAGCACCCGCCGGTTGACACCTACAATGCGCCCCACCCTGCCATGAGCCTGCTGCTAATCACCCTTCCGCCCGGCCCTCCGGGTCACTACCCCTGGGCCACTTCCAACGACGGCCAAGCCCTGTCCGAGCACGGCAGTGCCCCGGCCAGCCTGCTGCCGCCCGCTGGACGCGGCGTGGAAGTGGTCGCTATGGCCTCGGCCAGCCAAGTGTCCTGGCACCACGTGGCGCTGCCGCGCGGCGTTGGGCCCGGTTCACCACGCCTTCGCGCCGCCTTGGCTGGCCTGCTGGAAGACCAATTGCTGGACGACCCCGCCCAGCTTCACTTCGCCCTTGATCCCGAGGCCAGTGCTGGCGGCATGGCCTGGGTAGCCGTTTGCAACCGCGACTGGCTCATCGCCCACATGAAGGCGCTCGACGCCGTGCAGCGCCCCGTTACCCGCATCGTGCCCGAGCTGCGCCCGCGCACAGGCGATCTGCGCATGATCGTCACCGGCGACGCCGATCGCCCCCAGGTGCTCATGAGCGGCGACACCGTGCCCGGCGGCGCCCAGGCGCTGCCCTTGACCAAAGGCACCCTGGCCCTGCTGAACACCGCAGGCATCTCCACCAGCGAAGACGAAGGCAGCAGCCGCCCCAAACTGGAGCTGATGGCCGAGCCCGCCGTGGCCGAACTGGCCGAGCAAATGCTTGGCCGCCGCGTCACCATCCACCAACCTGCCAAGCGCCTGCTGGCCGCCAGCCGCTCTGCGTGGGACTTGGCCCAACTCGATCTCACCCGCACCGGCAGTGCCCGTGCCGCCAAGCGCGTAGGCGCCTTCTGGCGCGACTTCCTGCATGCTCCCCTGTGGCGCCCCGCGCGCTGGGGTCTGCTGCTGCTGCTGCTGGTCAACCTGGCCGGGCTGAACCTGATGGCCTGGCGCACCCAGACCGAGCTGGCCAGCCGCCGCGCCCAAGTCAACGCCCTACTCACCAGCACCTTCCCCCATGTGCAAGTCGTGGTAGACGCACCCGTGCAAATGAGCCGCGAAATCGCTGCCCTGCGCCAATCCACGGGCGCTGCTTCCGCCCGCGACATGGAACCCATGCTCAGCGCCTTCGGCCTCATCGCGCCACCAGGCGCCCTGCCCAGCGCCCTGGAATACACCGCAGGCGAGCTGCGCGCGCGCGGCATGAACATGCCTGCCAACCAACTGACCGACAGCAACCAGCGCCTGCGCCCGCTGGGCTACCAGCTACGCGCCGAAACCGACGTCCTGGTGCTGCGCCAGGAAGCCGCACCATGAAAACCAAAAACCGCCCCACGGCCAACACCAGTGCTGCCAACACTGCGGCGGGCAGGACCCCCAACCGCCTGGTCGCCACCTGGGCCCGCATGGCCGCGCGCGAACGCCGCATGGTCGTGCTGGCCGCCGCCATCGTCGGTCTGGCCCTGCTGTGGTGGGTGGGCCTGTCCCCCGCTTGGCGCACCCTGCGCGCCGCCCCCGCCCAGCGCGACGCCTTGCAGGTGCAAGCCCTGCAAATGCAGCAGCTGCAAGCCGAAGCCCAAACCCTTCAGGCCATGCCCCGCATGGGCCGCGACGAAGCCCAGCGCGCGCTGGAAGAAGCCGTGCGCCAGCGCCTGGGATCAGGCGGGCAAATCAGCATCGTGGGCGATCGCGCCAACGTCCAAATCAAGGACGTACCCGCCCGCGCCCTGGCCGACTGGCTCTCCGACGCCCGCGTCAACGCCCGCGCCACCCCGGTTGAAGCACGCCTGGCCCGCAGTGGCGACACCGCCCCCGGCGCGCCCGTGCACTGGAGTGGCACCCTCTCCCTCAGCCTGCCGAACCCGTGACCTGCCTCCTGCCTGCCGCGTCCGTCCGCACCCATGGCCGCAGAGCCTCTCCGCCCGCCCTGCGCACAGCATCTACCTCCCAGACACGCATTCGCCCCCGCCTAGCGACCGCCCCATGAAACGCCTGCGCCGACACGCCAAGGACGAAGCCAGCAGCCTGCGCCCACCTTGGGCCTGGGCACTGACTGGTGCCCTGCTTGGCATGGCTATCGTGTTCACGCTCACCGCCCCCGCACGCTGGCTGGCCAGTGGCCTGGCACGCGCCAGCAGTGGCATGCTGCTGCTCACCGACGCCCAAGGCAGCCTATGGAATGGCTCTGCCCAACTGCAACTCACCGGCGGCGCCGGCAGCCAGGACCGCACCGCCCTGCCCGGTCGCTTGCAATGGCGTCTGCACCCTGGCCTGGGCCATCTGAGCGTGGCCATCACCAGCAGTTGCTGCACCCCCAACGGGCCTGTGAGCCTGCGCCTGTCCCCCCGCTGGGGCGGCGCCCATGCCAGCCTGTCCGACAGCCACACCGTCTGGCCCGCCGCCGTGCTCAGCGGCCTGGGCACCCCTTGGAACACCATCCAGCCCCAGGGCGAGCTGTCTTTGCGCACCCAGAACCTGCACATCACCTGGGCCTCGGGCCGCGCCAGCGTCTCCGGCCGCGCCGACATCACCGCGCGCAACATGTCTTCCCGCCTGTCCACCCTGCGCCCCATGGGGTCGTACCAGGCCCACATCACCGGCGGCGACGCCGTGGCACTCAACCTCAGCACCCTCGAAGGCGGGCTGCGCCTGTCCGGCAGCGGCCAATGGGTTGGCGGACGCCTGCGTTTTTCAGGTGAAGCCACTGCCGCCCCCGGCCTGGAAGGGCAGCTGGCTAACCTGCTCAACATCATCGGCCGCCGCCAGGGCGACCGCGCCATCATCTCCCTTGGCTAGAAAAAACCCTGCCAAGTCGTTGTTTTTTTATGGAATTTCTCACTCGTTTCAAAACATGTCGGCCTGCGCTTGGCGCCTCCCCTGCTAAAGTTGCCCGTCTCTGCCCGCCCGTTGGCGGGCCGATCCGCATACCCGCCCATGCCCTGCCGCTTCCCACCCCGCCCCACTGGCACTACCGCTTAAGCCACGCCATGACTTACTGGGGACAAACCTGCACCGCCGCCGTACTGCTGACCCTGGCCTCCTTGGCTCAGGCACAAGCGGCCATCGGCGCCATCACCGGCATGCAGCAAAACGGCCGCGACGTGCTGCGCATTGAGTTCACCGACCCTGTGGATGTCACCCCCCAGGGCTTTACCCTGGCCTCGCCCCCCCGCATCGCCATCGACCTGCCCGGTGTGCAATCAGGCAGCTTCGGCCGCAGCGTCCCCTTGACCCAGGGCAACATCCGTGGCGTGCGCCTGGCCGCTGCCGATGGCCGCACCCGTGTCGTGCTGGACCTGGCTGAACCCGTGGGCTTTGCCACCAGCCGCGACGGCAACGCCCTGCTGCTGACGCTGGAGCCCGGCACCACGACCCTTGCCCAGGCCACCCCTGCACCGCCGCCGCCCGAAGCCACCCAAACCACCCCTGCGGTCGCCCCCACCCCGCCAATCGACCCCGCCCCCAGCAGCGCCGCACCGCCCGCCCCGGCCGCCAGCCCCGCCCCGGCCAAGCCTGCACCCCGCCGCCGCACCAGCAGCAGCGGCAGCACAGCCCCGGCCCGCAACAGCGTCACGCTCGACTTTGCCAATGCCGAGATCGACGCCGTCGCCCGCACCATGGCCACCATCACAGGCCGCAACGTCGTCGTTGACCCGCGCGTGCGCGGCACCATGACGCTGACCAGCACCACCCCCGTCACCCCTGACGATGCCATGCGCCTGTTTGCTGCCCAGCTGCGCACGCAAGGCTTTGCCGTGGTGGAAAACAACGGCATGCACATCGTGCTGCCCGAAGCCGAAGCCAAGCTGCAAAGCGGCACGGTTTCCGCTGGTGCGCCGCGCGCCAGCGGCGGACAGATCGTCACGCAAATCTTCCGTCTCACGCACGAGAACGCCAACAACCTCGTGCCCATCCTGCGCCCGCTCATCAGCGCCAACAACACCATCAACGTCAACCCCGGCACCAACTCGCTGGTCATCACCGACTACGCCGACAACCTGCAGCGCCTGGGCCGCATCATTGCCTCACTCGACGTATCCAACGCCACGGGTGTCGAAATCGTTCGGCTCAAGCACGCTGTCGCTACCGACCTGGCCCCCCTTGTCGCCCGCCTGCTCGAATCTGGCGGCAGCGGCGCCGCTGCC
>JAUNHQ010000002.1:73092-128727 GCA_030535425.1 Pseudomonadota bacterium
CGTTCGCGCGCCCCGCGCCGCCGCTGCCGAGGGAGCCCCCGCCGCGCGTGGCCTGCCCGCCGCCCAGGCTGCCCTGGCCAGCGGCGACAGCTACCGCACCACCCTCGTGCCCGAGCCGCGCAGCAATGCCATCATCGTGCGCGCCGCCAACAGCGCCCGCCTGTCGCTGGCCAAAACCCTGATCGAGCAGCTTGACCAGCCTCCGCACCAGCGCGCCGACGGCGGCACGGGCAACATCCACGTCGTCTATCTGAAAAACGCCGACGCCACCAAACTGGCCGTCACCCTGCGCGCTGCGCTGGCGGCCCTGCCCGGCCAGCAGGCCAGCGCCGCTGGCGGCGGTGCAGGCGCCAGCGGCGGCAGCACCGCCGCCAGCAGCGGCACCCCAGCCAGCGCCAGCACCGGCAGCAGCAATGGCAACAGCCTGACCACCGGCCCCAGCATCAACGCCGCAGCAGGCAACCAGCCTTCCACCGGCGGGCAGATCCAGGCCGACCCGGCCACCAACTCGCTCATCATCAGCGCGCCCGAACCCGTGTACCGCGAGCTGCGCGCCGTCATCGACAAGCTGGACCAGCGCCGCGCGCAGGTGTTCGTGGAAAGCCTGATTGCCGAAGTCAACATGTCCAAGGCGGCTGATCTCGGTGTGCAGTGGCAAATGTTTGGTCAAAACGGTAGCAATGTGGGTGTCATTGGAACCAACTTTTCCACCGGCAGCAGTACTAACATCTTCGATATTGCGACTGCCGTATTGGGTTATCGGGCTGGTGGTGGCGTAGAAAGCCTAGCTAGTGCTCGACCAAGCACCGGCTTCAATTTTGCGCTAGGCACGCGTGCACTGGGCATTCTCGCCAACTTCCTCCAAAGCACAGGCACAGGAAATGTACTAAGCGCCCCTACTCTGCTAACGCTCGACAACGAAGAAGCGAAAATTATTATCGGTAAAAATGTTCCCATTGTTACTGGGAGCTTCGCCGCTGGCACTACTGGTGCAGCCGTCAACCCCTTTCAAACGTATGACCGTCAAGACGTGGGCCTGACACTTCGGGTTCGCCCACAAATTAGCGAGGATGGCACCATCAAAATGGTGCTTTACCAAGAGGTTTCCAGTGTCGATCCTGCAACAGCCAATAATCAGTCTGGCCCAACCACAAGCAAGCGTGCCATTGAATCCAGTGTGTTGATAGACGATGGTGCTATTGTGGTGCTAGGTGGTCTAATGGAAGATACTTACGGCTCATCAGAAGATAAGGTGCCAGTACTAGGCGATGTTCCAATTATTGGAAATTTATTCAAAAGCCAAAATCGAAACATTACAAAAACCAACCTCATGGTCTTTCTGCGCCCCGTCATCGTGCGCGACGCAGCTTCTACCGAAAACTACTCGCTCGACCGCTACGACATGATGCGCGCCGCGCAGCAAGCCAGCCAGCCGCGCCCCAGCAGTGTGCTGCAGGTTAATGAGGCGCCCCTCATCCCGCCCGTGGTGCCCGTCAATCCGGATGCGTGGTCGCGGCCTGCACCGCCACCGCCGCTGATCCGCCCCGTGGCCCCGCCATCGGCGCAGCCTGCCGCCGGCGAGAGCAATTACTACGGCGAGCCCATCCGCCAGAACTGACCCAGAAGGCGCATTCCCCATGCGCCCAGCTCCGCACATGCTGCGCTACCCGCTGCCCTACGCCTTTGCCCGCACCGCCGGGCTGCTGCTGGAAGATGACGGCCATGGCCTGACGCTGTGGCACGACGGCACGCCAGACGCCAACCATCTGAGTGAAGTCATGCGCCGCTACGGCGGTGGCCAGGCACCGCTGACCCTGCAGCAAACCGACTCGCACACCCTGGCCCAACGCATCAGCCACGTCTACAGCCAAAGCGAAAGCAGCGCCGCCGCCGTGGTCAGCGAAGTCGAAAGCGACGCCGACCTCTCCCGCATCATGCAAGAGCTGCCCGCGGTGGAAGACCTGCTGGAAAGCGCCGACGACGCGCCCATCATCCGCATGCTCAACGCCCTGCTCACGCAGGCCGCGCGCGATGGCGCCAGCGACATCCACATCGAGCCTTACGAGCGCCACTCCAGCGTGCGCTTTCGCGTCGATGGCGCGCTGCGCGAAGTGGTGCAGCCCAACCGCGCGCTGCACGCCGCGCTCATCAGCCGCCTGAAGATCATGGCGGACTTGGACATTGCCGAAAAACGCCTGCCGCAAGACGGCCGCATCAGCCTGCGCCTGGGCACTCGCGCCATTGATGTGCGTGTGTCCACCATCCCCAACGCGCATGGCGAGCGCGCCGTGCTGCGCCTGCTGGACAAGTCCGAAAGCAAACTCAGCCTCGAATCCGTAGGCATGCAAGGCACAGTGCTGCAACAGTTCGAGCAGCTCATCGCCCAGCCCCACGGCATCATCCTCGTCACCGGCCCCACCGGCAGCGGCAAAACCACCACGCTGTACGCCAGCCTGGCGCGGCTGGACGCCAGCCGCAACAACATCATGACGGTGGAAGACCCGATCGAATACGACCTGCCCGGCGTGGGGCAGACGCAGGTCAACGCCAAGATCGACCTCACCTTCGCCCGCGCCCTGCGCGCCATCCTGCGGCAAGACCCTGACATCGTGATGATTGGCGAAATCCGCGACATCGAAACTGCGCAAATCGCCATCCAGGCCAGCCTGACCGGCCACCTGGTACTGGCCACGCTGCACACCAACGACGCCGCCAGCGCCATCACCCGCCTGACCGACATGGGCGTAGAGCCTTTCCTGCTCAGCTCATCGCTGCTGGGCGTGCTGGCCCAGCGCCTGGTGCGCAAATACTGCACCGCCTGCGCAGGCCAAGGGTGCGATGCCTGCGGCCACACCGGCTACGCGGGCCGCACCGGCGTGTTTGAGCTGCTGGTGGTGGACGAAGGCATTCGCAACCAAATCCACGAGCAAGCGCCCGAAGCCGCCATCCGCAATGCCGCACTGGACAAGGGCATGACGCTGATGCGCGACGACGGCGAGCGTCTGATCGCCCGCGGCATCACCAGCCGCGAAGAAGTGCTGCGCGTCACGCGCGATTGAAAACGCGCCCCAGAAATCCATATAAAAACAGGCATTTGCGCTTATCTGACGCGCGCGAAAAGCTATATAAATAATAGCAAACCCCGTGCCACAGCCCCTCTGAAAGAGCCAGGCAGCGGCCTTGCTTTTGGGGGCAGCCAGCCCCACTACAATCGCTCACCCTGCCCCCAGCCAACGCCCCGTGCGGCTGAGGGCAGTTTCATTGACCACCCGGGGCCATGTCGAGGACAACCATGTACAAAAACCTCGCCGCCACGCTCGTGGCTGCCTGTTTTTCCTTCTCCAGCCTGGCCCAGCCCACGGCTGCCCAATTGCCTACCCGATTGCCCGCCCAACCGCCGGCGCAGCCTGCCTCTGCGCCCATCAAGGCCGCGTGGGTGTACGTCAGCCCCATCACCGAAGCCGGCTGGACCCAGCAGCACGACCAGGGCCGCCGCGCCGTGGAAAAAGCCCTGGGCGCGCAGGTGCAAACCACCTTTGTCGAGAACGTGCCCGAAGGCGCCGACGCCGAGCGCGTCATCCACGACCTGGCGGCGCAGGGGCACGACATCATCTTCACCCCCAGCTTCGGCTACATGGAGCCCACGCTCAAAGTCGCGCGCGACTTTCCGCAGGTGAAGTTCGAATCCGTCACCGGCTACAAGCTCGCGCCCAACGTGGCCGCGGCCAACGCGCGCTATTACGAAGGGCGCTACCTGGCCGGCATCGCCGCCGGGCGCATGACGCGCACCCATGTGGCCGGCTACGTGGCCGGCTTTCCCATCCCCGAAGTGCTGCAAGGCATCAGCGCCTTCACCCTGGGGCTGCGCAGCGTCAACCCCCAGGCCACGGTCAAGGTCATCTGGCTGAACGAATGGTTCAACCCCCCGCGCGAGCGCGACGCCGCCATGACGCTGATGAACCAGGGCGCCGACGTGCTGGCCTTTCACACCGGCTCCACCGCCGTCATGGCCGCCGCCGAAGAACGCGGCCAGCTGGCCGTGGCCTACCACTCCGACATGCGCCGCGTGGCCCCCACGGCGCAAATCGCCGCAGTCACCCACCAGTGGGGCGACTACTACACCCGCCGCGTGCAAGCCCTGCGCGATGGCCGCTGGCGCAGCACCAGCACCTGGGGCGGGGTCAAGGAAGGCATGATCCGCGTCGATGCCTTTGGCCCCAAAGTGCCCCAGGCCGTGCAGACCGAGGTGCTGGCGCGCCAGGCCGACATGGCGCGCGGGCGCCTGGCGCCCTTTACCGGCCCCATCCGCGACAACACTGGCACCCTGCGCGTGCCTAAGGGCCAGGCACTGAGCGATGAGCAAATCCGCCAGATCAACTGGCTGGCCGAAGGCGTGCGCACGCCCTTGCCGCAGTAGTGTTTTTTCCCCTGGCCGTGCGCGGCCAAGGCGACAATGCCAAGCCATGGCTCCCGCCACGGCACACCATGCACACAAACGACCCTTCCCCCTGGCAGCACACGCACCACTTTCACACCCGCCACAGCGGCGGTGCCGAGCAGCGCACCCGCTGGGTGCTGGCGCTGACGCTGGTCACCATGGCGCTGGAAATCAGCGCGGGCTGGTGGAGCGGCTCGCTGGCGCTGCTGGCCGACGGCTGGCACATGAGCTCGCACGCGCTGGCCATCGGCCTGTCGGTGTTCGCTTATGCCGCCGCGCGGCGCCTGGCGGGCGATACGCGCTTTGCCTTTGGCACCTGGAAAATCGAGGTGCTGGCCGGCTTTGCCAGCGCCTTGCTGCTGCTGGGCGTGGCTGTGCTGATGGTGTTAGGCGCTGTTGAGCGCCTGCTCAACCCCCAGCCCATTCATTACCTGGAGGCCATAGGCGTGGCCGTGCTGGGCCTGACCGTCAACGTGGCCAGCGCCTTGATGCTGGGGCATGCGAGCGGGCATGACCACCACCACCACGGCCACGATCATGGTCATGCAGCGGCGCACGACGGGCATTTGCACGAAGACCTGAACCTGCGTGCCGCCTACCTGCATGTGCTGGCCGACGCCGCCACCTCCGTGCTGGCCATTGCCGCTCTGGGTGGCGGCTGGCTGTGGGGCTGGGACTGGCTCGACCCCCTCACCGCCATGGTGGGCGCCGTGCTGGTGGCCCTGTGGGCCAAGGGCCTGCTGGTGCAAACCGGCAAGGTGCTGCTCGACCGCGAAATGGACGCCCCCGTGGTGGCCGAAATCCGCGACGTGGTGCAAGACCCCCGCTACCCCGGCCACACCCGCGTGGCCGATTTGCACGTGTGGCGCGTGGGCCAGGCGGCCTATGCCTGCGCCATCACGGTCGTTACCCACGACCGCCAGCTGACCCCCGCTGCCCTGCGCCAGCGCCTGGCCGTGCATGAGGAAATTGCCCACTGCACCATTGAAATCCAGCACTGCGGCAGCCCAGACGACCGCTGCTAAAGCCAACCCATGCCTCACGCCCTCCAAGCCTTTCGAGCCGCCTTGCTGCGCTTTGACGAACACGGCCAGGCGCTGTACGACGAAGACGGCCTGCTCGTCACCGACGGCGCGCACGTGCTGGCCGCCGGCCCCTGGCTGGCGCTGCGCCCGATGCTGGCTGCGCAATGGCCCAGCGCGCGGCTGGTGCACCTGCCGGGCCGCATCCTGGCCCCCGGCTTCATCGACATGCACGTGCACTACCCGCAGGTGGACGTCATCGGCTCGCCCGCCGACGGCCTGCTGCCCTGGCTGGAGCACTACACCTTTCCGCACGAAGCGCGCTTTGCCGATGCGGCCCACGCCGCCGAAGTGGCACACTTTTTCTGCGACGAGCTGCTGCGCCACGGCGTGACCACGGCGCTGACCTTTTGCACCTCGCACCCGGCCAGCGTGCACGCGCTCTTTCACGAAGCCGAGCTGCGCCACCTGCGCCTGATCGCCGGCAAGGTGCTGCAAGACCGCCACAGCCCAGATGGCGTGCGCGACGATACCGAGCAAAGCCTGGCCGACACCGAAGCCCTGATCCGCCAATGGCACGGCAAGGGCCGGCTGGGCTACGCCATCACCCCGCGCTTTGCCCCCACCTCCACCGAAGCGCAACTGCGCGGCGCCGGCGCGCTGGCCGCGCGCTTTGCCGACGTGTGGGTGCATTCGCACGTGGCCGAAAACACCGACGAAATTGCCTGGGTGCGCCAGCTTTTTCCGGCCGCCCGCAGCTACCTGGATGTGTACGCCCGCTGTGGCCTGATGCGCCCGCGCGCCGTGTACGCCCACTGCCTGTACCTGGACGAAGCCGACCGCGCCCTGATGCAAAGCAGCGGCAGCGCCGCCGCCGTGTGCCCCACCAGCAACCTGTTTTTGGGCAGCGGCAGCTTTGACTTTGCTGCCGCGCAAAGCGCGGGCTACCTGCACGGCCTGGCCAGCGACGTGGGCGGCGGCACCAGCTTCTCGCCCTTTGCCACCATGCGCGGCGCCTACTTTGCCGGCCGCAGCGCGGGCAACGGCGCGCAGCCCAAATCCGCCATCACCCTCACCCCCGAGCGCCTGTGGTGGCTGCACACCGCCGGCGCGGCCCAGGCCCTGGGGCTGGGCGGCGTGGTGGGCAACCTGCAAGCAGGCTGCGAGGCGGACTTCATCGTCCTCAACCCCCGCGCCACCCCGCTGCTGGCGCGCCGCACCGGCGCCGCGCAATCCTTGGCCGAGCTGCTCTTTGCCCTCATCGTGCTGGGCGATGACCGGGTGGTGGAGCGCGTGCACATTGCGCAGGCCGTGCACTGAACACTGAAAGAGCCTGGTCGCTTTTCGCCTTTTGCCCCCTGGGTTCGCTGTCCATGCCCGCGCCATCTCCTGCGGCTGCGCCGTCCACACGCCCCGCCCCCTTGCCCGCCGGCATCTGGGCGCTGGGCTTTGTCAGTTTGCTCATGGACATCTCCAGCGAAATGATCCACGCGCTGCTGCCGCTGTTCATGGCCGGCTCGCTGGGCATGGGCGTGGCGCTGATCGGCCTGCTGGAAGGGCTGGCCGAAAGCCTGGCGCTGGTGCTGAAAGTGTTTTCCGGCGTCATCAGCGACTGGTTTGGCCGCCGCAAGCCGCTGGCCCTGCTGGGCTACGGACTGGGCGCGGCCACCAAGCCGCTGTTTGCGCTGGCCACCGGGCCGGGGCTGATCTTCACCGCCCGCCTGCTGGACCGCGTGGGCAAAGGCATTCGCGGCGCGCCGCGCGACGCGCTGGTGGCCGACATCACCCCGCCCGAGCAGCGCGGCGCGGCCTTCGGCCTGCGGCAATCGCTGGACACGGTGGGCGCCTTTGTCGGCCCGCTGCTGGCCGTGGGGCTGATGCTGCTGTGGGCCAACGACTTTCGCGCCGTCTTTGCCGTGGCCGTCATCCCCGCCGTGCTGGGCGTGCTGGTGCTGGCCTGGGGCGTGAAAGAGCCTGTGCGCCCGCGCGGCGCGCCCCGCACCAACCCCATCACCCGCGCCAACTTGCAGCGCCTGCCGCGCGCGTACTGGTGGGTGGTGGGTGTGGGCGGCGTGTTCACGCTGGCGCGGTTTTCCGAGGCGTTCTTGGTGCTGCGCGCCGAAAACCTGGGTGTGGCGCTGGCCTGGGTGCCCATGGTCATGGTGGCGATGAACGTGGTGTATTCGCTGTGCGCCTACCCCTTTGGCAAGCTGTCCGACCGCATGTCGGCGCGCACGCTGCTGGCCGCCGGGCTGCTGATGCTGGTGGCGGCCGATGTGGTGCTGGCGCTGGCCACGCACTGGAGCGCTTTGCTGCTGGGCGTGCTGCTGTGGGGCCTGCACATGGGCATGACGCAGGGCCTGCTGTCGGCCATGGTGGCTGCCCATGCCCCGGCAGATCTGCGCGGCACGGCCTTTGGTTTTTTCAACCTGGTCAGCGGCCTGGCCCTGCTGGCCGCCAGCGTGCTGGCCGGCCTGCTGTGGCAACACCTGGGCCCGGCCTGGACCTTTGGTGCCGGCGCGGCGCTGGCGGCGCTGTCCATCTTCACGCTGCTGCTGCGGCCCGCAGACCCAAAGAACTGAAGAGAAAAAAACTGCCAGCGCCCGCCCCAAGCGTGGCAACAGCTATCAAAACAAGAGTTTGGGCAGGGCCGCACATAGAATGCCCCCATCTCTTTTCCTCCAGACCGGAAGCCAAGCCAACATGAGCATCAAAAGCGACAAGTGGATCCGCCGCATGGCCGAGCAGCACGGCATGATCGAGCCGTATGAACCCGGCCAGGTGCGCCAGGTGGACGGGCGCAAGATCGTCAGTTATGGCACCTCAAGCTACGGCTACGACATCCGCTGCGCGCCCGAATTCAAGATCTTCACCAACATCCACAGCACGGTGGTGGATCCGAAGAACTTTGACGAAAAGAGCTTCGTCGATTTTCAGGGCGATGTCTGCATCATCCCGCCCAACAGCTTTGCGCTGGCACGCACGGTGGAGTATTTCCGCATCCCGCGCAACGTGCTGACCATCTGCCTGGGCAAAAGCACCTATGCGCGCTGCGGCATCATCGTCAACGTCACCCCGTTCGAGCCGGAGTGGGAAGGCTATGTGACGCTGGAGTTCAGCAACACCACCCCCCTGCCAGCCAAGATTTACGCGGGCGAAGGCTGCGCGCAGGTGCTGTTTTTTGAAAGCGACGAGGTGTGCGAAACCTCGTACAAGGACCGCGGCGGCAAGTACCAGGGGCAGGTGGGTGTGACGCTGCCTAAGACCTGAGCGGTACGGGCGACTTGGCATCGTTTCTGATGCCCCGCCTTGGTCCGTGACCGGCGTATTGCTGCGGCACGGATGGTGCGCCGCGCCTTAGGCCCCCGCCTGCCGCAGCGCCAGCCGCGCGGCGGCCAGATCCCACCCGGCCCAGCCGCAGCTTTTGAACAGCACCGGCCCTGCACTGGTCTGGCCGGTTTTGGCCGTGCCGCTGCGCACCACGTCGGCCAGCGTGGGCAGGGCGGGCACGTTCAGCCCGGCTTGCAGCAAGTCGCCCGCTTCGTGCGCGGCGTCGGCCGTGTCCACCACCACGCGGCCGGTGGCGGCCAGGTGGCGGGTCAGGTCGGGGGCCAGCTCGATCATTTGCGGGGTGAAGGCGCCCACGGCGGCGATGAAGGCGTCTGGGCGCGGCAGCGCGTGCAGCGCCACAGCGCGCGCGGGGGTGCAGGTGACCACCAGCGGGCACTGGGCCAAGGCCGTGTTGGCGTCTGCCACGGCCTGGGCCTGGCAGCCCATGGCCTGCACCTGTGCGGCCAGGGCCTGGGCGCTGGCCAGGCGGCGCGAGGCAATGACGAACTGCTGCACCCCCAGCACGGCGGCAAACGCCTGCGCGTGGGCCAGCCCCTGCACACCTGCGCCCACGATGAGCATGGGCCCGTGCGGCAGGGGGGCCAGGTATCGCGCGGCCAGGGCCGAGACGGCGGCGGTGCGGCGGGCGGTGACAGTGGGCCCGTCCAGCACCAGGCGGCGCTGGCCGGTGGGCACGTCAAACACCGTCACGTCGCCCTGAATCAGCGGGCGCAGTGTGCCCGCGTTGGCGGGGGTGAGGGTGATGAGCTTGGTCATGGCGCAGCGCGCGTCACAGCCGGGCATGCACAGCAGCACCGCCCCGTCGGCGGTGGGCAGCACGATGCGCGGGGGCACTTGCACGCTGGGGTCTTGGAGCAAGGCTTCAATCTCGTCGGCCAGCGCGGCCCAGGGCAGGCTGGCGGCGGTTTGGTCGGCCGTTTGCAGCACGTTAGGCAAGGTGTTCATGCAGACATTGTGATGCAGAGCCGATGGACGGTGAGTGCTAGCAGGGCGCGCCGGATGGTTGCTTTTATTTATATAGCATAAAACCCAAACACGACAAGCGCAAATGGCATTTTTTACTCACCATCATGGCGGCATGGCGGTGCCAGAGTTCATGGGGCGCCGTGCTGGCAGCGGGCTTTTGTCTGACACCCCAAAACCGGGGCGGGCAGCTACCATTGCCGCCTTTGCAGGCGCAGGTTGAAGGCGCAGGCACAGTGCGCAGCAAGGAGCATGAACGATGAGATGGGAAGGCAACCGCCAGTCAAGCAATGTGGAAGACCGCCGCGGCGCGGGCGGCGGCGGCATGGGTTTTGGCGGGCGCAGCATTGGCATTGGCACCATCGTCATTGCGCTGATTGGCGGCTGGATTCTGGGGGTGAACCCGCTGACGCTGCTGGGCATTTTGAGCGGCGGGCAGGCCACGGTGCAGCAGCAAAGTGCCCCGGCCCAGACCACGCCGGCCAATGACCAGAACACCGCCTTCGTGCGCACGGTGCTGGCATCGACCGAGGACGTGTGGGGCGAAATCTTCCGCCAGGGCGGCGCGCAGTACCGCGAGCCGCGGCTGGTGCTGTTTCGCGGCGCCACACCCACGGCCTGCGGCACGGGGCAGTCGGCCATGGGGCCGTTTTACTGCCCGGCCGACCAGTCGGTGTACCTGGACATGGCGTTTTTCGACACCTTAAGCCGCCAGCTGGGCGCGCCGGGCGAATTTGCCCGCGCCTACGTCATTGCGCACGAGGTGGGCCACCACGTGCAAACCCTGCTGGGCACCACGGCCAAGGTGGACGGCATGCGTGGGCGCATCAGCCAGACGCAGCAAAACCAGCTGAGCGTGCGCATGGAATTGCAGGCCGACTGCTACGCGGGCATCTGGGCAGCGCATTCGCAGCAGGCCAAGAACTGGCTGGAGCAAGGTGATCTGGAAGCGGCCATCAACGCCGCCGAGCGCATTGGCGACGACGCGCTGCAAAAGCAAAGCCAGGGCTATGTGGTGCCTGACAGCTTCACCCACGGCTCCAGCGCGCAGCGCCAGCGCTGGTTCACGCAGGGCTACAAAACGGGCAGCGTGCAGGCCTGCGACACTTTCAGCGTGCAGACGCTGTGATGTCCCGTGTCTGCCTGGGCGCCCTGCCCTGGCCGGCTTTGCTTTCTCGACGACCTTCAATCACCCCCATCTCACCATGAAGCTGCTGCGTTACGGCCCCCGTGGCCAGGAAAAGCCTGCCCTGCTGGATGCCCAGGGCCAGGTGCGTGACCTCTCGGGCCATTTGGCCGACATCACGCCCGACATCCTCAGCCCCGAGCGGCTGCGCGCCTTGCGCGACATCGACCCCACCACCTTGCCCATTGTGGTGGCGCAGCGCCTGGGCACCCCCCTGGCAGGGATAGGCAAGTTCCTCTGCGTAGGTCTGAACTACAGCGACCACGCCGCCGAAACCGGTGCCGAGGTGCCCAAGGAGCCCGTGCTCTTTGCCAAATGGTGCCGCCCCAGCGGCGCCAACGACCCCATCGTGCTGCCCCAAGGCTCGCAGAAAACCGACTGGGAAGTAGAGCTGGGCGTGGTCATCGGCAGCCAGGCGCGCTACGTGACCAGGCAAGACGCGCTGGCCTGCGTGGCCGGCTACTGCGTCATCAACGACGTGTCCGAGCGCGAGTACCAGATGGAGCGCGGCGGCACCTGGGACAAGGGCAAGGGCTGCGACAGCTTCGGCCCCATTGGCCCCTGGCTCGTCACCGCCGATGAGGTGCCCGACCCGCAGAACCTGGACTTGTGGCTCGACGTCAACGGCCGGCCTTTTCAGCGCGGCAACACGCGCACCATGGTGTTTGACGTAGCCACGCTGGTGCACTACATCAGCCAGTTCACCACGCTCTATCCTGGCGACGTCATCTCCACCGGCACGCCACCCGGCGTGGGCCTGGGGCAAAAGCCCCCCGTTTTCCTGCAACCGGGCGACACCGTGCGCCTGGGCATCCAGGGCCTGGGCGAGCAGCAGCAGCAAGTCATGGGCTGGGACGCAGCCTTGCTGGACTAAAAAAAGCCACAAAAAAGGCCATTTGCGCGCCATACACAAGGGTTTTAAGCTATATAAAATATAGTAAAAGCCCTTTCCCCGTCTGCACACGCCTGCACCGCCTCATGAGTGCCTCAGCCGTCCCTTTGCCTGCCCAGTCCGCCAGTGGCGCCCCCGACACCCCTTTCAGCCCCTGGCGCCTGAGCGTGGCGCCCATGCTCGACTGGACCGACCGCCACTGCCGCTTTTTCCACCGGCTGCTGACGCGCCGCACGCTGCTGTACACCGAAATGGTCAACGCGGGCGGCATTCTGTATGGCGGCACCGAACGTCACCTGCGCTTCAACTCTGAGGAACACCCTGTCGCCCTGCAACTGGGCGGCAGCGAGCCTGACCGCCTGGCCCAGGCGGCGCGGCTGGGGCAGCAATGGGGTTACGACGAAATCAACCTGAACTGCGGCTGCCCCAGCGAGCGCGTGCAGCGCGGCGCCTTTGGCGCGTGCCTGATGGCCGAGCCGCAGCTGGTGGCCGACTGCGTGAAAGCCATGTGCGACGTGGTGGACGTGCCCGTTACCGTCAAGCACCGCATTGGCATTGACCGGGAAGAAAGCTACGCCTTCGTGCGCGACTTCGTGGGCACCGTGGCCGATGCGGGCTGCCGCGTGTTCATCGTGCATGCGCGCAATGCCTGGCTCAAGGGCCTGAGCCCCAAGGAAAACCGCGAGGTGCCGCCGCTGCGCTATGAAGTGGTGTACCAGCTCAAGCGTGACTTTCCGCACCTGACCGTCGTGCTCAATGGCGGCGTCGGCAGCGACGAGCAGGTGGCCGCGCATTTGCAGCATGTGGATGGCGTGATGCTGGGCCGCCAGGCCTATCACCAACCCTGGATGCTGGCGCACTGGGACGAGCGTTTTTGGGGTGCCGCGCCCAATGCCCTGACCCCGGACGAGGCGGAAGACGCCCTGGTGGCCTACATGGCGCGCGAAGCCGCAGCGCACGGCACGCCGTGGTACGCCGTGGCGCGCCACATGCTGGGCCTGCACCATGGCCGCCGTGGTGCGCGGCTGTGGCGCCAGGTCTGGAGCGACCACAAGCTCAAGCACCTGACGGCCAGCCAGGTGCAGGCGCAAGCGCGGGCACATCTGCTGACGGCCTGAATGGCCGCCTGAAGCAAGCGCCTGCAAGGCCCAGACCGGCAAGACCCGCAAAGCCTGTGCGTCCTGCGAGGCGCCGTTTCACTCTTCCACGTTTTTGCCAGCGCCTGCCTCAAAGAAGCGACACCTGGCCGCTCATTTCATACACCACCTGCGCCCGGCCCTCGTCGGCTTCGGCACTCCAGCTGGCCAGGGCCGTGTCGCTGGGAAAGAACTGCGCGGCGCTGCCCAGTTGCAGCTGCGCCATCACACCGCCGGCGGGCAGGCGCCGCTCAATCAGCAGGCGCACGGGCAGCCCGCGCAGCAGCTCGCCGTGTTCGGTGTGTTCAACCTGCGGCGGAAACTCGGCCAGCAGGCGGCGCACGTCGGGGGGCTTGGCGCCCACGGCCACGCGCAAGAACTTGCCGAAGCGGCAGCGCGCCTGCGCCAGATCCCAGATGTGCGTGACGCTCAGTTGCAGCCCGCCGGAAAAGCGGTCGGGCATGGCGCGGGCCATGACGACGATGAACTCGTCGTCCTTGAGCAGGTGGCGGTGCTGCTCCAGCAGCGCACCTTCCACGCGCGCGTCCAGCGTGGCGGATTTGTCGTCGAGCTTGAACAGGCCCAGCTTGCCGCGCTGGCCGTTGATGATGCGAAAGTCGCCCACGATACCGGCCAGCAGCTGCGGCTCGCGGCTGTCCACCAGCTCGTCCAGCGTGCGGCGCACGAAGCGGCGCACCTCCTGCTCCACCTCGTCAAACAGGTGGCCCGAGAGGTAAAAGCCAAGGGCGGTTTTTTCGGCGGACAGGCGCTCTTTCACGCCCCAGGGGGTCACGGCGGGCAGCTCGGGCTCTTGGTCGCTGGCGCCGTGGCCGTCGTCCATCAGGTCAAACAGGCCGCCTTGGTTGGCGTTGGCTTCGGCCGAGGCGGCAAAGTCAAAGGCCAGGTCAATGCTGGCGGCCAGCGCGGCGCGGTTCAGGTGCAGGCTGTCAAAGGCGCCGGCGCGGATCAGGGCTTCGACGGTGCGCTTGTTCACGCGCGAGCGGTCCACGCGGCGGCAGAAGTCGAACAGGCTTTTGAACGGCCCGCGCTCGCCGCCGGCCATGGCTTCGCCCCGGCCTTCGCGGGCGGCGACGATGGCCTCGATGGCCTGCTGGCCCGTGCCCTTGATGGCGCCCAGGCCGTAGCGGATGAGGGTGTCGCTCACCGGCTCGAAGCGGTAGCCGCCGCGGTTGACGTCGGGCGGCTCGAAAGCCATACCTTCGCGCTGCGCGTCTTCATACAGCACCTTCAGCTTGTCGGTGTTGTCCATTTCCACCGTCATGTTGGCGCAGAAGAATTCGGCCGTGTAGTGCACCTTGAGCCAGGCGGTGTGGTAGGCCAGCAGCGAGTAGGCGGCGGCGTGGCTTTTGTTGAAACCGTAGCCGGCAAACTTTTCCATCAGGTTGAACACTTCGTCGGCCTTGGCTTCGCTGATGCCGTTCTTGGCCGCGCCTTCGCGGAAAAGCAGGCGGTGCTGGGCCATTTCCTCGGGCTTTTTCTTGCCCATGGCGCGGCGCAGCAAGTCGGCGCCGCCTAAGCTGTAGCCGCCCAGGATCTGCGCGGTCTGCATCACCTGTTCCTGGTAGACCATGATGCCGTAGGTTTCGCTGAGCACGCCTTCGACCAGGGGGTGGGGGTAGGTCACCTCCTCGCGCCCGTGCTTGCGCGCCACGAAGCTGGGGATCAGGTCCATGGGGCCGGGGCGGTACAGGGCGTTCAGGGCAATCAGGTCTTCCAGCCGCGTGGGCCGCGCGTCGCGCAGCATGCCCTGCATGCCCCGGCTTTCAAACTGGAACACGGCTTCGGTGCGGCCTTCCTGAAACAGCTTGTAGGTCTTGGCGTCATTGAGCGGCAGGTTTTCAAAGGCAAAGTCCTGCTGCCCCGGGTGGCGCCGCACGATCAGCTCTTTGGCAATTTCCAGGATGGTCAGCGTGGCCAGGCCCAGAAAGTCGAACTTGACCAGGCCCACGGCTTCCACGTCGTCCTTGTCGTACTGGCTCACGGCAGAGTCGCTGCCCGGCTGCTGGTACAGCGGGCAGAAGTCGGTGAGCTTGCCCGGGGCAATCAGCACGCCGCCGGCGTGCATGCCGATGTTGCGCGTCAGCCCTTCGAGCTGCTGGGCCATCTCGATGATGGCGCGCACGTCCTCTTCGTTTTTCACGCGCTCGGCCAACTGCGGCTCCAGCTCCAGCGCGTAGTTGTTTTTGTCGCCTTCGGGCTTGGGATTGGGCGGGTAGGCCAGGGTGTAGGTCTGCCCCGGCTTGCCGGGCACCAGCTTGCTGATGCCGTCGCAGAAGGTGTAGCTCATGTCCATCACGCGGCCTACGTCGCGGATGGCGGCCTTGGCGGCCATGGTGCCGAAGGTGGCGATCTGGCTGACGGCGTTGCGGCCGTACTTGTCCTTCACGTAGTCGATCACCCGGTCGCGGTTGGCCTGGCAAAAGTCGATGTCGAAGTCCGGCATGGACACGCGCTCGGGGTTGAGAAAGCGCTCGAACAGCAGCTTGTAGTGCAGCGGGTCCAGGTCGGTGATCTTCAGCGCATAGGCCACCAGCGAGCCCGCGCCGGAGCCGCGCCCCGGCCCCACGGGGCAGCCGTTTTCCTTGGCCCAGCGGATGAAGTCGCCCACGATGAGAAAGTAGCCGGGAAAGCCCATTCCCAAGATGGTGTCGATCTCGAACGACAGGCGCTGCACGTACTCGGGGCGCCGGGCGTCGCGCTCGGCAGGGTCGGGAAACAAGTGCGCCAGGCGCTGCTCCAGCCCGTCCATAGACGCCTGGCGGAAATACGTCTCGATGGTGTGCCCCTCGGGCACGGGAAAGTTGGGCAGCTGCGGCTTGCCCAGCGTCAATGTCAGGTTGCAGCGGCGCGCAATCTGCACCGCATTGGCCAGCGCGCTGGGCACGTCGGCAAACAGCGCCTGCATTTGCGCGCTGGTCTTGAAATACTGCTCGCGCGTGAAGCGCCGCACGCGGCGCGCGTTGCCCAGCATCTCGCCCTCGGCAATGCACACGCGCGCCTCGTGCGCCTCGTAGCCGTCGGCACTGGCAAACTGCACCGGGTGCGTGGCCACCACGGGCAGCCCCAGGCGCGCGGCCAGCTGCACGGCAGCGGCCACGTGCGCCTCGTCGTCCGGGCGGCCCGCGCGTTGCAGCTCCAGGTAAAAGCGGTGCGCAAACATACCCGCCAGCTTCAGCGCCACGTCGCTGGCCTGGGCCTGCCGCCCCTGCACCAGCGCCTGGCCCACGGGCCCGGCCTGCGCGCCCGACAGCAGGATCAGCCCCTCGTTCAGCTCGGCCAGCCAATCCCAGCGCACCAGCGCATGGGCCTTGACCACCCCTTGCGTCCAGGCGCGCGCCAGCAGCTCCGACAAATTCAGATAGCCCTGGTGGTTTTGCACCAGCAGCAGCACGCGCGCGGGCTGGGCGGGCTTGCCGGGCGGCAGGTCGCTGGCGTCTTCGGCCTGCAGCATCACCTCGGCGCCCAAAATGGGCTTGATGCCCTTGCCGCGCGCCGTTTTGTAGAACTTCACGGCGCCAAACAGGTTGCCCAGGTCGGTGATGGCCAGCGCGGGCTGACCGTCGGCAGCGGCGGCCTTGACCGCCTCGTCCACGCGCGTGGTGCCATCGACCACGGAAAACTCGGTATGCAGGCGAAGATGGACGAACATGGCAAAGGCTGGCGGCGAAAAGAGGCAGGAAAATCAACGAAAGCAAACGGAAGAAGCCGCCCCGCAGGACATGGCACCCCAGCCGCCCTGCTCTGCTGGCGGCTGACCGCCACAGCGGCGTGACACTTTTCCACCTCCGCCTGACGGCAAACCCCCACGCGCCATGGCTTGTGCGCATTAGTGCGCAGTTCATGCACCAACGGCTACGGCTGGCACGCGCGAGAGGCAAAGAGCAAAAATATACTCTGCCGCGCCGGCCCACACCGCATTGATGCTGCCCGGCGCCAGCCAAACCACCGCTGCCGCCCACGGGCAGCAGCGGCTACCTGACTCGACGCCCTTGGCGTCACCAACAACAAAAGAGCGAAGCCATGTCCCCCCTGAGACTGGGAGCCTACAAACTGCCCGCAGCCGAAGTCGTGCTGGTACAGACGCTGTTTCGCCTGTACGCGCACGGCAGCGCGTTTCGTTGGAGCTTCGTCACCGCCCCACCCTACGACGCATTGCTGGTCGATGGCACCACTGGCGAACCCCTGGACGCCGAAATCGCCGGCATGGCCCGTGCCGTGTTGCGCCTGACGCGCATGAACGCCCCCGACGCACCCAACACCCTGCAACGCCCCATTCGGGCCGACCGGCTGCAAGAGTGGCTGCGCGTTACCGAATTACAGTTGCTCGACACCCAGCTGGCCACCCAACCTGCTGAGGAAGCCCCCGCTGCGGCGACACCCGGCAAAGACACGGCGGCTGCGGCTGCCACAGCTGCTGCCTCAGCAGCAGCCGTGCGCTTCAAGCTGCGCCGCTGGCCGCCCGCCTCGCTGCTGCGTGGCGATGCCCACCGCATCCGCATGGCCACGCTGCTGTCGCGCCGCGCACTCAGCGCCGCCGAGTTGGCTGACATCAGCCAGCAGCCCGTGCAAGCATGCCAGGCTTTCTTGCAAAACCTGCAAACCCTGGGCCTGGTTGAGTTGCCGCCTGCGGCGCCCCCGGCAGCTGCCGTGGCCCAGCCCGCCGCTGACGCCCGGGCAGCCGCCCCCGCCCCTGCCAAGCCCAGCTTTGCACGCGGGTTGATCTCAGGCATCCGCCGCCGCCTGGGGCTTTGAAAAGCGCGCCTTGTTGCCATCATGAACGAATACAAAATCCTTTTCACTGGCACCATGGGTGCTGGCAAAACCACGGCCATCGGCGCCGTCAGCGAAACGCCGCCCATCGTCACCGATGTGGAAAACAACGACCTGTCGCATAGCAAGGCGCGCACCACCGTCGGCCTGGACTTTGGCCAGTTCACGCTGGACAACGGCGACCGCATCCGCCTGTTCGGCACACCGGGGCAGTCGCGCTTTGACTTTCTCTGGAAAATCCTGTCGAAGAACGCACTGGGCATGGTCATCCTGACCGATAACTCGCGCCCGGATCCACTGGGTGATCTGCGCGTGTACCTCGAAGGCTTTGCCGACGACCTAAAAACCATGCCCTGCGCCATTGGCGTAGGCCGCCTGCGCGAACACTCCAGCCCCTCGCTGGAGGATTACATCGACGAGTTGTCCCGTCATCAACTGGTGCTGCCCGTGCTGGATGTGGACGTGCGCCGGCGCGAAGACGTCATCCTGTTGATCGATACCCTGCTGGCCCAGTTGGAAGCCGGCATGTCTGGAGAATGAACCCCATGTCCGTGCAACTGAATCTGGCCCCTACCGCCAAGGTCATCGCCCAGCGCGAGGCACAAAGTTTTCTGAACGAAGTCAATGGCGTCACTGCCGTGGTCGTGGCCTCTGTCGATGGCTTTGACGTGGCATCGGCCATGCGCTCAGGCGATGCCGCGCGCGTGGCTGCCATGGCCAGCTCCATTGCGGCTATCAGCGCCGTGGTGTCGCAAGAAGCCAGCCTGGGCCGCAACAAGAGTGTCACCATTGACACCGAGTCCGGTTTTGCCGTGGTCTACAGCGTGCATCGTGCCGACGCGGCGCTGGTCATTAACGTCATCGCCGATGGCAGCGCCATCCTGGGCCAGGTCAATTACCGTGCCGCCCAGTTCGCCAAAACCCTGACCGACGCATGAGCCAGGCCCAACTCCGCCAAGCCCTTGAGGACATGGCCGCTATGCCCGGCCTGCAGGGCTGCGCCCTGGTTGAGATTGAGGCCGGCATGGTCTGGCACCACGCGGGCTACATCGAAGGTGTGCAAACCTTCGCTGAAGCCGCCAGTGACTACTGGCGGCTGTACCAGCGCCTGGCGCACCAGTTTCAGGACCTGGGCGACCTGAAGGCCTCCGTCATGATGCATGCGCATGGCCGTATCACCTTGCTGCCCTGCGGCAGCGGCATGCTGCTGGTCACGCTCACGCGGCAAAAGTCTGAAATCGACTGGACCTTGTGGCAAGAAAAAACCCGGGCACTGGCGCGGCTGGTAGACGCGCTGTAGCTGGCCTGTAGCTAGCCTTTTGAGCCAGCCGCAGGCAAAGCGCCGTTCGATCCGGCTCGACAAGCGCCATAAAAAAACGCGGCCTTCAAGGCCGCGTGCAATCGCTTGGAGTTGTCGTTATGGTTATGTGGTCCGGTCGGTTGGGCGACCTGCCGCACTAGGAATCAACGCAGCGCACCCAGCAAGAGCCTGGCAAGGGCGTCACGGCCTTTGTCCTCGTTGGCGAAAACGGCCACGCCATCGACCTGGCCAATGGCGCCCAGCGAGCGCGTGACCGCGTTGTAGGGCAGCAGGGCCGGGTTATTGGCGCGCCAGGCCAGTGAGCCACCGCTGCGCGTGTCCACGCTGCCATTGCGGTGATGAATGGTGAGGGTATTGGCGTCAGGTTGCCGCACTTCGGCGCGCGCAATATCCAGCACCGGCTTGTACGCGATGGGTGCAGGCTTGTAATCGCAGCGGCCGCTTTCCCAGTTGCTGCTGCCGCTGCCCAGATCCAGGCCGCCGCCGAACAGGCCGGTCATCAGGTACAGGCCCAGCGCCTGGCCGAACTGCTGGGTGAATTCATAGGGCTTTTCGGCGCCGGGCTTGGTAATGTTGAAGTCTTCCTGCGTGGCGAGCTTGCCCGTGTCGGGGTTGATCCAGCCTTCGCCCTTGGCGTTTTCATGCACGGTGAAGCCATCGGTCACAGCCCAGTCCAGCGCCTGGCCGCCGCGGTCGGCGTATTCCACTTTCAAGTCGCCCAGCTCGTTTTGGCTGATGCCCGAGATTTTCATGGCATGGTCGCCGCGCGTGACCGTGACTTCACTGGCCACGTACATGTCCTTGCCGCCTTTCCAGGGCTCGGTGTCAATGGTGATCTTGGTGCCGTCTTCGAGCTGGAAGGTGGTCTTGCCCCAGAAGTCGGCATCGGTTTTGCCGTCTTTGTTCCAGTCGATGTGCGGATCGCCCCAGATGTTGGTGACTTCGCCGTTCTGCTTGTTGACGATCTTGATTTGCGAATTCTTCTCGTCCAGTTGCAGCTCGTAGTTGCCCAGGTCAACATTGGCTTTGCCGTTGCCGGGGTTGTTCACTGTCCACTTGGCATCCTGGCCGGTAGGCAGCTTGCAGCGGCAAAAGCAGCCTTTTTTGTCCACAGTGCCCAGCTCAAACTGGTTGGTGTGCGGCAGCACAGCTCGGTTGTTGCCGGTGGGGGTAACGGGGCCAAATACAGCGGCGCCAACAGCTGCAAAGCCAAAGGCGGGGGACGAGCCAATCATGTTTATTCCTCCTGGGGGTTACGCCCGCGCGCCGCGCGCGGGACTCAGGAGATGTAGTAGACCCGTGACAACATGTCTCGACAAGTTGGTATCGATACCATTGGTAGAGATACCAGCGGTAACGTCAGAGAAGTAAAACCATGTTCTACCTTTCTGAGCTTCGGGCCTGGCTGACGGACAGGTCAGACGATCACGCCCCAGGTGATGCCGCTGGCCTTGAGGTAGCGTCGGTAGGCGGCGGACATGCGGTCGGCAGACGAGTGCGCTTCGGCATCGGGCGCCAGGGGCAGGCGCTTGGGGCGCTGTGATTCGAGCACGGGCTGGTCCTGGCCGAAGATGGTGTCTTGAAAATCGATCAGCCGCGCGTCGGGCGACTCGAAGTCGTTCATGGCCATGCGCGTCCAGGCCACGCTGGTTTCTTCGGTGACGGGGCAGACGAACATGGCGATGGCCTCGTTCAGCCCGTCGATGGCGGTGGTGCCGGCCTCGGGTTTTTTGGTCAGCACGGCCATGTAGGGGGCGGTGACTTCGTAGGTGTATTCCACCTGCGCGCCGCTTTCGGCGTGGATGGACGAGCGCGGCTGCCAGGCCAGGCAGCCGGTGGCCTTGACGCCGTGCGGGGTGGGCTGCACGTCGTAGGGCGGAATGTCGGGCCGCTCGCGGCTGCCCAGCCAGCCTTCGTGCACGTAGCCGAAGTGGGCCATGTCCAGAAAGTTTTCGATGATGCGCGGGGCGCTGGCCTGCACGAAGTAGGGGCCGCTGGTGGTCTTGCGCAGACGCGGCTCGGCCTCGGCGGCAAAAAGGGGCAGCTCGTGAATGGGCAGTGCCGGGCCTTCGGGGGCGGCCAGGCGCACCCAGAGCATGCCGTAGGCCTCGCGCGTGTCGAACGCCTGGGCGCAGTGGCGCGCGCCGGGCTTGAAGTCAGGCACGGCGGGGATGTGGGTGCATTGCGCGGCGCTGTCAAAGCGCCAGCCGTGGTAGGGGCATTCCAGCTCGCCTTGCACCACGCGGCCCAGGGAAAAGCGCGCGCCGCGGTGGGGGCATTGGTCGGCCCAGGCGTGGGCGGCGCCTTGGGTGTCGCGCCAGAGCACCAGCTCTTGCCCCAGCAGGTTGGCGGCCAGGGGGGCGTTACCCACCACGTGGCTCAGGGCTACGGGGTGCCAAAGGGTGCGTTCAAGAAGCGGTGAAGTCATGGGAGGTGTTTTTTTATGAATGAAAAAGGCCATTTGCGCTTGATAGACAAGCGCAAGCAGCTATTTATTTTGAAGCAGGCACGCGACCTTCCACGCCTTTGACGAAGAAGTCGATCTTGCCCATCCAGTCGTCGTCGGCGGTGCTGCCTGCGGGCAGGCGTTCCTTGCCGTCGGTATCGATCACGGGGCCGGTGAAGACGTGGAATTCGCGCGCTTTCATCTGGGCCTTGATTTGCTCGACCTTCTCGCGCGCGGGAGCGGGGATGCTGTCGGCCAGCTTGATGAGGTCGTTTTGCCCTTCGGGCACGCCCCAGCGGGTGACCTGGCCGCCTTTCCAAGTGCCGTCCAGCACATCTTGCACCACTTTCTTGTAGTAGTGGCTCCAGTCGGCAATGGCTGAGCCCAGGTGGGCCTGGCCGCCAAAGGCGCTCATGTCGCTGTCCCAGCCAAAGGCGTGCTTGCCGGCTTTTTCAGCGGCTTGCAACACGGCGGTGGAGTCGGTGTTTTGCAGCAGCACGTCGGCGCCGCCGTTCATCAGCGCCTGGGCGGCTTCGGTTTCACGCGGGGGGTCGTACCAGGTGTTGACCCAGGTCACGCGCACTTTCACGTCGGGGCGCACGCTTTGCGCGCCCAGGGTGAAGGCGTTGATGTTGCGCAGCACCTCGGGGATGGGGAAGGAGCCGACAAAGCCTAGCGTGCCGGTCTGGGTCATGTGCCCGGCCACGATGCCGGCCAGATAGGTGTCCTGGTAAAAGCGCGCGTCGTACACGTTCATGTTGGCGGCGGTTTTGTAGCCGGTGGCGTGTTCGAACTTCACCTCGGGGTGGTCGGCGGCCACTTTGAGCATGGCTTCCATGAAGCCGAAGCTGGTGCCGAAGATGAGGGTGTTGCCCTGGCTGACCAGATCGCGCAGCACGCGCTCGGTGTCGGCGCCTTCGGGCACGCTTTCAATGAAGGTGGTTTGCAGCCGGTCGCCAAAGGCGGCGGCCACGGCCTGGCGGCCCTGGTCGTGCGCATAGGACCAGCCGGCGCTGCCCACGGGGCCGACGTAGATCCACGCGGCTTTCAGCGGCGCGGCGGCAGGTGCAGCCGCCGGGGCAGCGGGGGCGGCCGCAGGGGCGGGGCTGTCTTCTTTCTTGCCGCAGCCAGCCAAGGCGGCGGCGGCCAGGGCGGCGCTGGCAGCAGCCAGTTGCATCAGGCGGCGGCGGGTGGTGGGGTGGGTGGGCTGTGTCATGGGGTCGTCTTTCTCTCGCAAAAAAACATGCCGGGCAGCAACGCCCGGGCACTCAGGTATCTGCCAATCAGGTATTAGCCGTATTAGCCATCAGTGATTAGCAAGCAGCGTGCCGGGCGCTGCGGCCAATGGGTGCGCGCACCACGGCCGCCGCCGCAGGCACGGCCTGCGGTGTGTCAGGAGCGGTAGTCAGCGTTGATGGTCACGTAGTCGTGGCTCAGGTCGCATGTCCACACCGTGTCGCTTGCGCTGCCGCGCCCCAGGTAAACGCGCACGGTGATTTCGGACTGCTTCATCACGCGCTGGCCATCTTCTTCGCGGTAGGCCGGGTGGCGTCCGCCCCGCGTGGCCACGTGCACATCGTCCAGGAACAGCTCAATGCCTGCCTGATCCAGATCGGCAATGCCCGCGTAGCCCACGGCGGCCAAGATGCGGCCCAGGTTGGGGTCGCTGGCAAAAAAGGCGGTTTTGACCAGGGGCGAGTGGGCAATGGCGTAGGCCACCTGGCGGCACTCCTCGGTGCTGCGTCCGCCTTCTACGTGCAGTGTGATGAACTTGGTGGCGCCTTCGCCATCGCGCACGATGGCCTGCGCCAACTGGCGCGCCACGGTCAGCATGGCGGCCTTGAGCGCCTGCCCCTCGGCTGATTCGAGTGAACGAATGGGGGGGTTGCCGGCCTGGTTGGTGGCGATGACCAGAAAGGAGTCGTTGGTGGAAGTGTCGCCATCGACCGTGACACGGTTGAACGAGCCTTCGGCCAGCTCCAGCGCCAACTGGTGCATAACGGCCTGGTCCACGCACGCGTCGGTAGCCAGAAAGCCCAGCATGGTGGCCATGTTGGGGCGGATCATGCCTGCGCCTTTGCTGATGCCGGTGATCGTGACTTCCACCCCGCCAACCATGGCCTTGAGGCTGGCGGCCTTGGGCACGGTGTCTGTGGTCATGATGCCTTCGGCCGCGCGCGCCCAGTGGGCTGGCTGCGCGTCGGCCATGGCGGCGGGCAGGCCCGCCTCAATGCGTTCGACCGGCAGCGGCTCCATGATGACGCCCGTGGAAAACGGCAGCACCTGCTCGGGCGCCACGCCCAGTTGCTCAGCCAGCGCACGGCTGACCTGGCGCGCGCGCGCCAGGCCATCCTGGCCTGTGCCCGCGTTGGCATTGCCAGTGTTGATGACCAGCGCGCGCACACTCTGCCCCGCCGCCAGGTGCTCGCGGCAGACCTGCACGGGCGCGGCGCAAAAGCGGTTGCGGGTAAACACACCGCCCACGCTGGCGCCTTCATCCAGCAAAAACACCACCACATCTTTGCGCCCGGCCTTGCGCACGCCAGCTTCGGTCACGCCAATACGCACCCCAGCCACCGGGTGCAGTTGGGAAGGATCAGGGGCAGTCAAATTGACGGGCATGACGGTGTTTCCAGGAAAAAAAGTGAAAAAAGAGACAGCGAAAAGAAAAACCCGACAAGTGTAGGGGCTAAGCAGCCCCAAGCCCACCCGCCTGGCGTCGGGCGTGACGGCGGATCGCTATTTTTTTCAGCAGTGGAGCCAGGGAAATGCCGCTGAAAGCCCAGCAGGTTTGGGGGACAGGCCGCCCCGCGTGTCCCATGCTGGCCGTCCCCCAAGGGGGAGAAACTGGCGACAAGGCGCCAACAGCACCTTTAAGAAACCGTCACCCGCAGCTGCCCACAAAGCCGCACTGCGTGCAGTAGTCGCAGCCGTCTTTGCGGATCATGGCGTGGGCGCCGCATTCGGTGCATTTCTTGCCGGCCATGACACCGGGGTTGACGCTGCCGGGGGCCACGTCGGGCTCGGCCACGGGCAATTCGTCGGCGCCAAACAGATCGCCCTGCGCGGCCTGGGCACGCTGGGCGATGAGGTTTTCAATGGCGTAGCCGATGGCAGCCACTTCGCTGTCGTGCCAGCGCGGCACGTGGGTGCCGTCGGCTTTCTGGTAGGTGCCCAGGCGCACGGGGCCGCGGTCCCAGGTGACTTTGCGCATGTCGGACAAGGCGCGGTCCAGAAAGCCGCCGCGCGCGGCCAGGCTGAGCATGCGCATGGTGGCGGTGATCCACTGCTGCGATTCGCCGCTTTGCCCCACGGGCATGAAAAATTCGATGGCGCGCTCGACCGTGCCTTTGCCGTCGGCGGTGGGCACGGGCAGGAAGGTGACGATGAGGTACAGGCGCTGCTGGCCTTCGTGCGTCCAGTATTCGATCTTCTCGGCCACGGCGGGCAGCCCGCCTGCGGGGCGCTTTTCGATCACGGTGCGCATGGGGTCGTAGGGCGCGGCGGCCACGGGGGCAGATGCGGCGTGGGCGGATGCGGCCGGGGCAGGTGCGGCGGGCTGCTCTGGCGGCTTGGCTGGGGTCACTTCCAGCACGGCGCCCAAGATGCTGTTGGGACGGTAGGTGGCCAGCCCTTTGAGGCCCGCTTGCCAGGCCTGGCGGTAGAGGTCCTTGAAGTCCTCGTAGGGGTAGTCCTCGGGAATGTTGACGGTCTTGCTGATGCTGGTGTCCACAAAGGGCTGCACGGCCTGCATCATGGCCACGTGCTCTTGCGCGCTCATCTGCAAGGCGTTGACGAAGTATTCGGGCAGGCCGGCAGGCTGGTCGGCGCGCACCTGGGGATCCACCAGCGCGCGGTACAGGCGAAAGGCGTGGTCTTCCACCATGTAGCTGCTTTTGCTGCCGTCGGCTTCGCGCTTGTTGCGGGTGTAGCCCCAGCTGAAGGCGGGCTCGATGCCGTTGCTGGCGTTGTCGGCAAAGGCCAGGCTGACGGTGCCGGTGGGGGCGATGGACAGCAAATGGCTGTTGCGGATGCCGTGCTGGCGGATGTCGGCCTGGATGTCGGCCGGCAGGCGGCTGGCAAAGCTGCCTTCGGCCAGGTAGCCGTCGGCGTTGAACTGGGGGAAAGCGCCTTTTTCCTTGGCCAGCGCCACCGAGGCGCGGTAGGCCGCGTCGCGCATGCGGCGGGCAATGTCGGCGGCCATTTGGCGGCCTTCTTCGCGGTCGTAGCGCAGCTTGAGCATGCTCAGGGTGTTGCCCAGGCCGGTAAAGCCCACGCCAATGCGGCGCTTGGCCTGGCTTTCGGCGTGCTGCTTGTCCAGCGGCCAGAAGGTCACGTCCAGCACGTTGTCGAGCGCGCGCACCTGCGTGGCCACCACTTGCTCGAAGCGTTCAAAGTCAAACGCGGGCTCGCCGCCCACGCCAAAGGGGTGGCGCACGAAGCGGGTGAGGATGATGGGGCCTAAGTCGCAGCAGCCGTAGGGCGGCAGGGGCTGCTCGCCGCAGGGGTTGGTGGCCTCGATGCGTTCGCAGTAGTTGAGGTTGTTGTCGCGGCCGATCTGGTCGAGAAACAGAATGCCCGGCTCGGCAAAGTCGTAGGCGGACTTCATGATGGTGTCCCACAGCTGGCGCGCGGGCACGCTGCGGTACACCCACAGGCCGTCGGCGCGCTGGCGGCCGCCTTCGGCCAGCACCTTGGCGCCGGGCTTGGCTTTGTGCACCAAGTCCCAGTCGGCGCCTGCGGCCACGGCCTGCATGAAGGCGTCGGACACGCCCACGCTGACGTTGAAGTTGTTCCAGCGGCCAGGCGTGCGCTTGGCGGTGATGAATTCCAGCACGTCCGGGTGGTCGATGCGCAGCACGCCCATTTGCGCGCCGCGGCGCGCACCGGCGCTTTCCACGGTGGAGCAGCTTTGGTCAAACACGTTCATGTAGCTGCACGGGCCGCTGGCAATGCTGTGCGTGCCTTTGACGTCGGCGCCGCGTGGGCGGATGCGCGAGAAGTCATAGCCCACGCCGCCGCCGCGGCGCATGGTTTCGGCCGCTTCGCGCAGGGCTTCGTAAATGCCGGGGTAGCCGTCGTCGTCCACCCCCTGGATGCAGTCGCCCACGGGCTGCACGAAACAATTGATGAGGGTGGCCTGAATGTCGGTGCCCGCCGCGCTCATGATGCGCCCTGCGCCAATGGCGCCCGCGTGCAGGTTGTCCAGAAACTTTTTCTCCCACTCGGCGCGCAGCGCGGGCTTTTCCACGCTGGCCAGCGCACGTGCCACGCGGGCATACACCTGCGTGGCGCTGGTTTCGTCTGCCTTGCAGTATTTCTCGACCAGCACGTCCTGGCTGATGGGTTGTTCGGGCAGGGCTTGGACAGGAGAAGCAGGCAGGTCGCGTTTCATGGGCGTGTGACAGGAAAAGTGACTGGAGAAAAGAGAAACCGGGAAAAAACGCACGCATGCGCCAGAAAAATGCGCCGGGCGCACCCGCGCAGCACTGGCCATCAGGCCGGCGGAGCCAAGTTCAAAATTGTGGCATCGCCGCCCTTCACGATGCGCAAAATCATGCCATCAGCGCCTGAGCAGGGTCTATTGAATAGCTACAAATAAAGTAGCTTAGAAATGTTTACAGATGCGCGCAAATGGCATTTTTTACACACATCCAACATGGCCTGCTGTCACGGGCACATGCTTTCTGGCCGCTCGTTTTTTCATAGCGTTTAATGCTGATACAAACAGTGCCATCGCGCAGCAGGCGTGCTTTTTCGAACACTTACAATGTCGCTTTCGCCTTGGCGCTTTTCTTTTTTTCGCGTGGCGCCTGAAAGATCCGGCGTTTCCCTCCACAGCCTCTGGACACACACCATGAACCGCTGCCTGAAACACCTGCTCGTCTGCCCTGCCCTGGCGGCGCTGCTGTGCCTTGCGGCCTTGCCCGCACAGGCGCAGCGCACATTTCCGCAACGCGTCGAGCGTGGCGAAATCACCTTTCTCACGCAAACGCAAATCTCGCTCAACGGCGAGCAAGAGCGCCTGGCCCCTGGCGCACGTGTGCGCGACGAGCACAACCGCATACCGCTGGCGGGCTCGCTGCGCGGACAAACCTTTGTGGTGAACTACCTGCGCGACCCGGCGGGCAAGGTGCGCGATATCTGGCTGCTGACGCCCAAGGAAGCCGCGCGCCCTGCCCCGCGCGCGCGCATTCGCGCCAAGCAGCTCAACGCCCCCGCACCGCAGCCTGACCCCACGCTGCACCTGAACTGAAATCGCCGCGCCCAGCGCACCCTGCCCGCCCGTGCCCTCTTGCCGGCACGGGCGCTGCCATTTTTTCCCCTGCTCTTTTTCACCAAGGCACCCCCATGCCCGGCAACACCCCATCCCGCAAAGTCTTCATCAAAACCTTTGGCTGCCAGATGAACGAGTACGACTCGGACAAGATGGCCGACGTGCTGGGCGCCGCCGAAGGCTACGAGTCCACGGACAACCCTGAAGATGCCGACCTGATCCTCTTCAACACCTGCTCGGTGCGCGAAAAGGCGCAGGAAAAGGTGTTTTCAGACTTAGGCCGCGTCAAGCACCTGAAAGCCAAAGGCGTGCTCATCGGCGTGGGCGGCTGCGTGGCCAGCCAGGAGGGTGAGGAGATCATCAAGCGCGCGCCCTATGTCGATGTGGTCTTTGGCCCGCAAACCCTGCACCGCCTGCCCGAGCTGCTGGCCCAGCGCCAGCGCCAAAACACCCCGCAGGTGGACATCCGCTTTCCTGAAATCGAGAAGTTCGACCACCTGCCCCCTGCGCGGGTAGAGGGCGCCAGCGCCTTTGTCTCCATCATGGAAGGCTGCTCCAAATATTGCAGCTACTGCGTGGTGCCCTACACGCGCGGCGAAGAGTTCAGCCGCCCCTTTGACGACGTGCTGACCGAAGTGGCCGGCCTGGCCGACCAGGGGGTGAAAGAAATCACCCTGCTGGGCCAGAACGTGAACGCCTACCGCGGCCCCATGGGCGAAACGGGCGAGGTGGCCGACTTTGCCCTGCTGATCGAATACGTGGCCGAAATCCCGGGCATCGAGCGCATCCGCTACACCACCAGCCACCCCAACGAATTCACCCAGCGCCTGATCGACGTATACGCCCGCGTGCCGCAGCTGGTCAGCCACCTGCACCTGCCTGTGCAGCACGGCTCGGACCGCATCCTCATGGCCATGAAGCGCGGCTACACCGCCATGGAATACAAGAGCATCATCCGCCGCCTGCGCGCCGTGCGGCCTGATTTGAGCCTGTCCAGCGACTTCATCGTCGGCTTTCCGGGCGAAACGGAAGAGGACTTTGCCAAGATGATGAAGCTGATCGAGGACGTGGGCTACGACGCCTCTTTCAGCTTCATCTTCAGCCCCCGCCCCGGCACCCCGGCGGCCAACTTGCACGACGACACGCCGCACGAAGTCAAGCTGGGGCGCCTGCAACACCTGCAAGCTGTGGTGGAGCAGAACGTGCGCCGCATCAGCCAGTCGCGCGTGGGCACGGTGCAGCGCATTTTGGTGGAAGGTCCTTCGCGCAAGAACCCGGCCGAGCTGATGGGCCGCACCTTTTGCAACCGCATCGTCAACTTTGACGGCGGCCCCAGCGCGCAGCGCCTGGTAGGGCAGATGATTGATGTGACCATCACCGAAGCCCTGCCCCACTCACTGCGCGGACGCGTCAACGTGGCGTGACGGGTGCGAATGCCGGTGCGGGTGCCGGTGCGGGTGCCATGTGTGCCCGCCCGCCTGGCATCCACCCCGCCAGCGGCGGCAGACAGCGCGGCTCCCAACCCCTTCAAAAAACACCCTTAAAAATGGTCATTTGCGCGCATTACACAAGGGTTTTAAGCTACATTAAATATAGCAAAATATCCCCAACCGGTGCTGGCGACCAAGCGCCTACAGCATCTCGTCAGGCGCCAGCGGCCCCAGGATCTTGAGCATGAGTTGCAGGCCCCAGCTGGCGTCGGGTTCGCTGTGGGCGTCGCCAAAGTCGGCGCCGGGCGGCGCGCGCCAGCGCAGCTGGTCATCGTCCGTCAGCTCCATGCGCCAGGCGCCCGCCGCCAGGGCATGTTCGATGCGCTCGGCCGCCTGGCCAGACAGCGCGCGGCTGCGCACGATCAGGGCCACCTCGGTGTTTTGCAGCTGGCTGCGCAAGTCCAGGTTCATGGAGCCGATGCTGGTGACGCGCCCGTCAATGACCAGCATCTTGGCGTGCAGGCTGGCCTTGGAGCCGCCCGGGCTGGAGCCGAACACGGTGCGGTCCAGTTGCGCGCCTTGCAGCGCGCGCATTTCGTACAGCTGCACACCCAGGGCCACCAGCTCGCGCCGGTAGCGGGCATAACCCACGTGGGCCAGGGGCGCGTCGTTGGAAGCCAGCGAATTGGTCAGCACGCGCACGCGCACGCCCCGGCGGCGCAGGTCGGCAAACACCTGCATCATCTGCGCGCCGGGCACGAAGTAGGGCGAGACGATGAGCACGTCGTGCCGGGCCGCCTGCATCAGGCTGAGCATGCCGTTGACCACGGTGTCTTCGGTGTGCGCGTCGTTGAGCTCAGGCACCAGCTTGGCCGGCTCGTCCACCAGCAAGTCAGCGGGCGCCCAGATCAGGGGCAGCGTGCGCAAATCCAGCGCAGGCGGCAGGGCCGGCGCGGGTGCGGGGGGCTGATCGGGCGGCGGCGCCACGGTGTCGCGCAGGGTGCGCAGCTCATCGGGCGAGATGAGCACCTGCACGGGATAGGCCAGCGGGTTGTTCCAGTAATGGTCAAAGCTGGCCGACATGTCGCGCACCACGGGGCCGGTGGCCAGCACGTCCATGTCCACAAAGTTGCTGCCGTCAGCGGTGCCGAAATAGGCATCGCCCAGGTTGCGCCCGCCGGTGATGCCCCAGGCGTTGTCGGCAATGAACAGCTTGTTGTGCATGCGGTGCTGGATGCGGCGAAAGTCGTGCAGCGACCCCAGCGCGCGCAGCGCCCCTGCCCCGCGCCTGCCGGGCAGGGGGTTGTACATGCGCATGTGCACGCCGGGCACAAAGGCCATGCCCATGACCAGCGCGTTGCGGCCGGTGGTGTTGAAGTCGTCCAGCAGGATGCGCACGCGCACGCCCCGCGCGGCGGCGTCGCGCACGGCACGCAGCAGCTCGCGCGTGCTGGCGTCGGCATGGATGGCGTAGTACTGGATGTCGAGCGTGCGCTGGGCCTGCTGCGTCAGCGCCAGGCGGCTGGCATAGGCCATGTTGGGCGAGTCGATGAGCGCAAAGCCGGAATCGACCGCGCGCGTTTTGTCGCCGCGCCGCGCCTGGGCCAGCTGGCCCAGCGCGGTGGCGCCAGGCGTGTTCAGCGCATGCGATTCAGGGCGCTGCACGTCAGCCGGCAGGCTGGCACAGGCGCCAAGCCACAGCACAAGGCCCAGCAGCGCCAGACGCAAGGCGGCGCGCCAAAGGCATAGGGTTTGAAAAGGCGGTGGCATGGTGGCGTGTGCCATGAGGCGCACCATGATAGGCGCAGGCGGCTGCTATGCCTACAGGAGCTGCTGCCACGCGCTGCGCAAGGCATTTGGATAGAAATACCCAAAATATGAGGCGCAGTGCGCGCAAGCAGCTATCAAAACATGAGCATCCGCCGGCAGCACCTGAAGCGGGTTCAGGGCGGGTTCAGGGCGGGCTCAAGGCGCGCTCAGCGCCTTCAGCAGCTTTTGCCCGGCGCGGCCATCGGCCTTCATGCCCAGGCGCTGCTGCTCGGCGCGGATGGCTTCGCGGGTTTTGGCGCCGATCATGCCGTCGGCCTGGCCGATGTCGTGGCCGCGCGCCAGCAGCAGCTCTTGCAGCTGGCGGTTTTGCGCGCGCGACAGGCCAGGGTCGTCGGTGGGCCAGGCGGTGGCAAAGGCCACGCTGGCGCCGGGCTTGGCGACCAGATCGCTCAGGTGGGCAATGGCCAGGCCGTAGTTTTCGCTGGCGTTGTAGCTGTACAGGGCGTCGAAGTTGCGGCCCACCAAAAAGGCAGGGCCGCCGCCGTGGGCGCGGGCGGGCAGCAGCAGGCCGGCGCTGGGCAGGCTGTCGGGCAGCGGGCTGCCATCGGGCAAGGTCAGGCCGTCGGCACGCCAGGCGGCCATGGGGCGCTTGGCCTTGCGGCTGGCGCCGGAGGTGTCGTAGCCGGCGGGCAGGCGCACTTCAAAGCCCCAGGGCTGGCCCGCGCGCCAGCCGGCGTTTTGCAAAAACTTGGCGGTGCTGGCCAGGGCGTCGGGCACGCTGTTCACGATGTCGCGGCGGCCATCGCCGTCAAAGTCCACCGCGTTGCGGAAAAAGGTGCTGGGCATGAACTGCGTTTGCCCGAAGGCACCAGCCCAGGAGCCGGTGAGCTGCTCGGGCGGGATGTGGCCTTCTTGCAGGATGCGCAAGGCGGCGGCGAATTCGCCCCGGAAGTACGCCTGCCGCCGCCCAAAGCACGAGAGCGTGGCCAGCGATTGCACCAGCGGGCGGCCGCCCAGGTTCTGGCCAAAGTTGCTTTCCACCCCCCAGACGCCGACGATGACGTGGGCGGGCACCCCCGTTTGCTGGGCGATGCGCGCCAGCGGCTCTTGCCACTGCGCCGCGCCCGCGCGGCCGGCGGCCACGCGCTCGTCATCGACGAGCATGGCCATGTAGTCCCACACGGGGATGGTGAATTCGGGCTGGCGGTTGAGCAGCACCAGCACCGAGGGGTCGGGCGCCAGCTCGCCGGTGTGGCGGGCAAAGGTGTCGGCGCGGATGGCCTGAAAGGCGCTGCTGGCCTGCAACTGGTTCAGGCAGGCGCGAAACTCGACCGGGTCTGCCGCAGGCAGGGGCGCTTCTTGCGCGTGGGCGGTCAGGCAAAGGGCAGCGGCCAAGGCGGCGCCTGCGTGGGCAAGGGGATGTCGGTTCATACAAAAAGCATAGCGCAGCAGCGGGTGCGGGCTGTCATGGGCTGTATCAGCGCGTACGCGATGACGGCCCGAGGCAGCGGTGGCGGGGCGCGCCATCGCGCCCCGCCCAAACACCGCCCGCCTCAGGACTGCAAGGGCAGCGTCAGGGCCACGGTGCTGGCGTCGCCGGGCACGGGGGCTTCGGCAAAGCCCAGGCTGCGGGCGAGTTTGCGCATGCGGTCGTTTTCGTTCAGCACGATGGCGGTCAGGCGCTGGGTGCCGGCAGCGCGCTGGTAGGCGATGATTTTTTCCATCAGGATGCGGCCCAGGCCGCTGCCTTTGAGCCCGGGGCTGAGGATGATGGCGAATTCAGCCTCCACGTTGTCCGGGTCGGCCAGCGCGCGCACCACGCCCAGGGTGCGCTCCATGCCCTGCTCGTCGAGCTGGGTGGCGATGAAGGCCATCTCGCGCGTGTAGTCGATCTGCACCAGGCGCGCCAGTTCGCTGCGCTCCAGCATGCGGCGGCTGTGGAAAAAGCGCATGCGCATGTCGTCGCTGCCCAGTTGCTCGACAAAGGCGCGGTGGCGCGCTTCGTCTTCGGGGCGGATGGGCCGCAGCGTGAGCGTGCCGCCCTGCCAGGGCATGGCTTCGATCAGGTGCGCGGGATAGGGGCGAATGGCAAAGTTGGCCGCGCCAGCGGGGCGCTGGGCGCTGACGCGCACGCGCGCGTCCAGGGCAATGGCGCCTTCGTGGTTGGCGATGAGGGGGTTGATGTCCAGCTCGGCAATTTCGGGCACGTCGGCCAGCAGCTGCGACACGGCTTGCAGGGTGTGGATGATGGCGTTCATGTCGGCGGGCTTGACGTCGCGGTAGCCTGCCAGCAGGCGCGACACGCGCGTGCGGCGAATGAGCGCCTGCGCCAGCGGCAGGTTCAGCGGCGGCAGGGCCATGGCACTGTCTTTCATCACTTCCACCGCCGTGCCGCCCTGGCCAAACAGGATGACGGGGCCAAAGGTGGGGTCGATGCTGGCACCAATGATCAGCTCTTGCGCCTGGCTGCGGCGCACCATTTGCTGCACGGTAAAGCCGTCGATGCGGGCCTTGGGATAGGCCTTGCGCACGCGCTCAAGCATGGCGCGGGCGGCTTCGCGCACGTCGGCCTCGTCTTGCAGATTGAGCACGACGCCGCCCACGTCGGATTTGTGCGAGATGTCTTCGGACAGGATTTTCAGCACCACGGGAAAGCCCATGCGCGCGGCCTCGGCGGCTGCCGCATCGGGCTCAGGCCCCACGCTGACGGTGGCCGCCACGGGAATGCGGTAGGCCGCGCACACGGCCTTGGCCTCGGGCTCGGTCAGCATGTCGCGGCCACTGGCCAGCACCTGCTGCACCAGCGCGCGCACGGCGGCGGTGTCGGGCGGGCCATCGCCATGCACTTGCACGGGCAGGGGTGCTTCGGTCAGCTCGGCCTGGTTGCGGGCATAGGCTTGCAGCATGCCGATGGCGGCTACGGCCTGCTCTGGCATGTCGTAGCTGGCAATGCCCGCTTCGATGAAGCGGCGCTTGGCATCGGCCACGGCCGGGCCGCCCACCCAGCTGCTGATGACGGGTAGCGCCGGCCCCTGGGCCGGGTGGATGACGGGCAGCAGCGCCTGGGCAATGTCGCTGGACGGCACGATGGCCGTGGGCGCCTGGATGAACAAGATGGTGCCCGTTTGCTGCGGAAAACGCGCCAGGCCCTTGAGCGCGTCCACATAGCGCTGTGCGGGCGCATCGCCAATGATGTCCACCGGGTTGCCGCGCGACCAGTTGCCCGGCAGCACCTTGTCCAGCGCGGCCACCAGATCAGGTTGCAGATCGGCCAGGGGCACCTGGTAGCGCTCGGCGGCGTCAGCTGCCATCACGCCCACGCCGCCGCCGTTGGTGAGGATGGTCATGACCTGCCCGATGGGCGCGCGGTAGCGGGTCAGCACCTCGGCGGCCAGGAACAAGTCTTCCAGACTGTCCACGCGCAGCATGCCGGCGCGGGCAATGGCCGCGTCGTACACCGCGTCAGCCCCGGCCAGCGCGCCGGTGTGCGAAGCCGCGGCCTTTTGCCCCTGGGCGCTGCGCCCGGCCTTGACCACGATGACCGGCTTGTTGCGCGCGGCCGCGCGCGCGGCAGACATGAACTTGCGCGCATGGTCCACCGATTCGATGTAGAGCAAGATGGCGCGCGTGCGCGCATCGGTGGCCAGGTAATCGAGCATGTCGCCAAAGTCCACGTCGGCGTGCTCGCCCAGCGAGACGAAGTGCGAAAAACCGATGTTGCGCGCCTCGGCCCAGTCCAGCATGGCCGTGACCAGCGCGCCGGATTGGGAGATGAAGGCAATTTCACCGGGCCGCGCGGGAATGTGGGCAAAACTGGCGTTCAGCCCCGCGTGCGGCGCCAGCAGGCCCACGCAGTTGGGCCCCAGAATGCGCATGAGCGTGGGGCGCGCGGCATCCAGCATGGCCTGCTTGTCGGCCTTGCTCAGCCCGGCGGTGATGACCACCACCGCCTTGGTGCCGCGCCGCGCCAGCTGCTTGATCAGCCCCAGCACGGTCGCCGGCGGCGTGCAGATCACGGCCAGCTCCGGCGCCTCGGGCAAATCCTGCACGCTGGCATAGCAAGGCACGCCAGAGAGCGTGCGGTGCTTGGGGTTGATGGGGTACACGCGGCCCTGAAAGCCCCCATGGCGCATGTTGTGCCACAGCGTGCCCCCCACGGAAAACGGCCGCTCCGAGGCGCCAATGACCGCCACCGATTGCGGATCGAACAGGGAATCGAGATTGCGAATGCTCATACAAACACCGTTTGAAAACGCAGCCCACACACAAAAAACCAGCCCCAGCGCCAGGGCAACACACGGCATACCAGGGTTTACCCTTAAGCGTAACGCGCTTTCATGACACTGCGCCTGCGGCGCCACGGGCCGCGTCTTGCGATGGCTCAAAACCCTGGCAGGCCAAGGGCCGCTGTGCGCAGCACTTCACATGCAGGCGCTCAGCCAGTACCCTGCCCGCGACCCTGCCTGCCATGCCGCGCTTGGCTTGGGTTTTTCATTTCTTTTTCTCCAAGGAGCTTTGCCTTTCCATGCACACCTTCATGCCACGCACCGCCCTGCGCGCAGCCAGCGCCGCCCTGACCCTGATCGCCCTGGGCGCCGTGGGCAGCGCCCATGCCCAGATGGCCGAATACAAGATCGACCCCGACCACACCTACGCCAGCTTTGCCATTGACCACTTTGGCGCCTCGGTCAACCGGGGGCGTTTTGACCAGGTCAGCGGCACGGTGCAGTTCGACCGCGCGGCCCAAACCGGCAAGGTGGACATCCTCATCGACACCCGCAGCATCCACAGCGGCTCGACCCGGTTCGATGAGCACCTGAAGGCGGCCGACCTGTTCAACACCGCCCAGCACCCCAGCATGCGCTTTGTCTCTGACCGCCTGGTGTTCAAGGGCGACAAGCTCATCGAAGCCGTGGGCCAACTCACCCTGCTGGGGAAAACGCACCCTGTCACGCTCAAGGCCCTGCAATTCAACTGCTACCCCAACCCCATGGCCAAAACCGAGGCCTGCGGCGGCGACTTTGAAGCCAGCATCGACCGCACCCAATGGGGCATGAACTACGCCGTGGACATGGGCATCTCCAAGACGGTGAAGATCACCGCCACCATCGAGGCGTTCAAGCAGTAAGTAAGCCGCGCCCGCAAGCGGGCTTGGAAAGGCCGTCGTATCCTGCCCGGCTTGCGTCACATATCCAGGGCATGAACACGCTTGCTGCTATTTAAATAGCAAACACTCATTACCATTCAAGCGCGAACCGCCATTTTCAAACAATCGCTTTCAAGCGATCTACATCAAAAAAAATCCCAAGCAGGCCAGCGCGTGCTTGGGATTTTGAATTTGGCGGAGGCGGTGAGATTCGAACTCACGAACGGTTGCCCGTTGCCGGTTTTCAAGACCGGTGCAATCGACCACTCTGCCACACCTCCGTGGCAGCTCTCAGATCCGTGTCGCCCGAGAGCTCCAAAACAAACCCGCTGAATAGCAGCGGGTTGGCAGGGCAAAGCTTATTTCAGCTTCACTTCCTTGTATTCGACATGCTTGCGAGCCTTGGGGTCGAACTTCATGATCGACATTTTCTCGGGCATGGTCTTTTTGTTTTTGCTGGTGGTGTAGAAGTGGCCGGTGCCAGCCGTGGATTCCAGCTTGATTTTTTCGCGTCCGCCTTTGGTGGCCATGTGTCAGCTCCTTGAGGTTTTAAGCCTGGCCGCGGGCGCGCATGTCGGCGAGCACGGCGTCGATGCCATTTTTGTCAATTAGGCGCAAAGCAGCGCTGGACACGCGCAGGCGCACCCAACGGTTTTCGCTTTCGACCCAGAAACGGCGGTATTGCAGGTTCGGCAGGAACCGGCGCTTGGTTTTGTTGTTGGCGTGGGAAACGTTGTTCCCGACCATGGGCTTTTTGCCCGTGACGTCGCACACGCGTGCCATGTTGGATTTGCTCCGTTGCTTGAAAAACAGCCTTGGCTGGACGCCGGGCACAGGCTGCCTTTTTCGGGCAGCGCAAAAGCCGACTCGCCTTGGCTTGACCTCGCCATGAAAGAGGTGGCGGTAGCCTCATCACCTTCAAAGCCCAGGCAAGGGCTTTTTGGGTAAAGCCAGCGATTGTAGCCTGAAAGTGCAGCCTGCGTTCAGGCGGCGTTTTCTAAAAAGCGCTGGGCGTCGAGTGCGGCCATGCAGCCGGTGGCGGCGCTGGTGATGGCCTGGCGGTAGACGTGGTCTTGCACGTCGCCGGCGGCAAACACGCCGGGCACGCTGGTCTGGGTGGCAAAGCCTTGCAGGCCGCCGCGCGTGACGATGTAGCCGCCTTGCATGTCCAGCTGGCCTTCAAACAGCGCGCTGTTGGGCGAGTGGCCAATGGCGATGAAGCAGCCTTGCAGCGCAATGTCTTCGGTCTGGCCGCTGTCCACGTGGCGGATGCGGATGCCGGTGACGCCGCTGTCGTCGCCCAGCACCTGGTCGAGCACGTGGAAGGTTTTCAGCTCGATCTTGCCGGCGGCCACTTTTTCCATCAGCTTGTCTACCAAAATAGGCTCGGCGCGAAACTTGTCGCGCCGGTGCACCAGGGTGACTTTGCGGGCGATGTTGGACAGGTAAAGCGCTTCTTCCACGGCGGTATTGCCACCGCCGATGACGCACACGTCCTGTTCACGGTAGAAAAAGCCGTCGCAGGTGGCGCAGGCCGAAACGCCCCGGCCCATGAAGGCGGTTTCAGAGGGCAGGCCCAGGTACTTGGCCGAGGCGCCGGTGGCGATGATCAGGCTGTCGCAGGTGTAGGTGCCGCTGTCGCCGGTGAGGGTGAAGGGGCGGCGCGACAGATCGGCGCTGTGGATGTGGTCGAACACGATGTCGGTCTTGAAGCGCTCGGCATGCTGCAAAAAGCGCTGCATCAGCTCGGGGCCTTGCACGCCGTCGGCGTCGGCGGGCCAGTTGTCCACTTCGGTGGTGGTCATCAGCTGGCCGCCCTGGGCCATGCCGGTGATCAAAAGCGGCTGCAAGTTGGCGCGGGCGGCATAAACGGCGGCGGTGTAGCCAGCGGGGCCGGAGCCGAGAATCAGGACTTTGGCGTGGCGTGTGGACATGGGGCTGAAACCTTATGGCAGATCAATGGGTTTGCGCTACGATAGGCATAGTCAGCAATCCTGCTGAGATATGCAGCAGATGTGCATAGCGCAAGCTGCAGGAGCGGGATTCTAGAAACTTGTATATGGGAACGAATGCCGGAGGTGTATTGGGATGACGATGTTGTCTAGTCTTGATCTGATTCGCCGGGTGCCGCTGTTTTCCATGTTGACCGATGTGCAGGCGACAGCTGTGGCAGACGCGGTCATCAAACGACGTTTCAAGCGCGGCGATGTGATTGTGGAGCAGGGCAAGAAATCGGATGCCCTGTTCATCTTGCTCAACGGGCGGGCGCGCGTGCTGACGTCAGACAACCGCGGGCGCGAGGTGATTCTGGCCACGCTGCAACCGGGCGATCACATTGGCGAGATGAGTCTGATCGACAACGAGCCGCATTCGGCCACGGTGCGCGCAGAGGTGCAAACCGACGTGCTAATGCTGGGTCGTGTGGAGTTTGCCCGCTGCCTGCCCGAAAACACATCCATGGCTTACGCCGTGATGCGCGGGCTGGTGCAGCGGCTGCGCCATGCCGATCGCAAGATTGAGTCGCTGGCGCTGATGGACGTGTATGGCCGCGTGGCCCGTGCATTGCTGGAGTTTGCCGCTGAAAGCCCGGATGGCCAGATGCTGATTCGCGAGCGCATTTCACGCCAGGACATTGCCAAGATGGTGGGTGCGTCGCGCGAGATGGTCAGCCGCGTGATGAAAGACCTGGAAGAGCGCGGCTTCATCGAGACGCAGGAAAACGGCGCCATCGTGGTGAAAGAGCGCCTGAACTCACTGAGCTGACCTGCCGCTGCCCTCAACCGGGCAGCCTGGTTTTTTACGTGCAGCGGGCAAGCCGCTGCACACCTGAAAAAAAAGGCCATTTGCGCGCAGTACACAAGGGCTTTTAGCTATTATAAAAATAGCATTTCTCCAGAGAAGCAGGCTTGTCTATGCGGTGGCTATGGGCGCAGCCACCACAGGCTGCGCCCGATTCTCTTACGCCTGACTGCGGCCAAACCCGCCCCCGCCGGGGGTGTGGATCTCGAAGATGTCGCCCGGCTGCATGTCGGCGCTGCCGATGTGGCCCAGCGCCTGCATCTGGCCGTCTGCACGCACGACGCGGTTGATGCCCACCGCACCGGCTGCGCCGCCGGCCATGCCAAAGGCGCCGTGCACGCGGCCGTTGCTGAGGATGCTGGCGGTCATGGGCTGCAAAAAGCGCACGCGCCGCACGCCGCCGTCGCCGCCGCGCCAGCGGCCCGCGCCGCCGGATCCGGGCCGGATGGCGTAGCTTTCCAGCCGCACGGGAAAGCGCCACTCCAGCACCTCGGGGTCGGTCAGGCGCGAGTTGGTCATGTGCGTTTGCACGACGCTGGTGCCGTCAAAGCCGCCCACGAGCTGGCCGTGCGCGTCAAACACGCCGCCCGCGCCAGAGCCGCCGGAGATGGTTTCGTAATACTGGTGCGTGTCGTTGCCGAAGGTGAAGTTGTTGACGGTGCACTGGCTGGCGCCCATCAGCCCCAGGGCGCCAATGAGGGCGTTGGTGATGCAGGTGGAGGTTTCCACGTTGCCCGCCACCACGCTGGCCGGGGGCGCGGGCTTGAGCATGGAGCCGTCGGGGATGAGGACTTCGATGGGCTTGAGGCACCCGGCGTTGAGGGGAATGTCGTCGTCCACCAGCATGCGGAAGACGTACAGCACGGCGGCCATGCACACGGCGGTGGGGGCGTTGAAGTTGTTGGGCTGCTGCGGCGAGGTGCCGGTGAAGTCGACCTTGGCCGTGCGCGTGGCGCCGTCGATGGTGACGGCCACCTGGATCTGCGCGCCGTTGTCCAGCGGCAGGGTGAACTGCCCGCCTTGCATGCGCGCGGCCAGGCGGGTGATGGCGCGGCGCACGCTTTCTTCGGCGTTGTCCTGCACGTGGCCCATGTAGGCGCGCACCACGTCCAGGCCGAATTGGTCCACCATCTTGCGCAGCTCTTGCACGCCTTTTTCGTTGGCGGCGATTTGCGCTTTCAAATCGGCCAGGTTTTGCTGCGGGTTGCGGCTGGGGTGGGGGCCGCTTTGCAGCAGGGCGATGAGTTCGGCCTCGCGCAGCTGGCCGGCATCGACCAGCTTGAAGTTGCTGATTTGCACGCCCTCTTCTTCGATGCGGGTGGAAAACGGGGGCATGGAGCCGGGGGTGATGCCGCCAATGTCGGCATGGTGGCCGCGGCTGCCCACGTAAAACAGCGGCGCGTCGCTGCCGGGCAGGTACACGGGGGTGATGACGGTGACGTCAGGCAGGTGCGTGCCGCCGTGGTAGGGGTCGTTCAGCGCGTACACGTCGCCAGGGCGCATGCGGCCCGCGTTGTCGCGGATGACGGTCTGGATGCTTTCGCCCATGGAGCCCAGGTGCACGGGCATGTGCGGGGCGTTGGCGATGAGCTGGCCTTGCGCGTCAAACAGCGCGCAGCTGAAGTCCAGCCGCTCTTTGATGTTGACGGAGTAGGCGGTGTTTTGCAGTTGCAGGCCCATCTGCTCGGCAATGTTCATGAACAAATGGTTGAACACTTCCAGCAGCACCGGGTCCACCTGCGTGCCGGCGGCAAACTGCACGGCGCGCGGCGCGGTGCGCTCCAGCACGATGTGGTCCAGCGCCGTCAGGCGGGCGCGCCAGCCGGGTTCGACCACGGTGGTGGCGTTTTGCTCGGCAATGATGGCCGGGCCCGGCACTTGGTCGCCCGCGCGCAGGTCTTCGCGCACGATCAGGGCCGCGTCGTGCCAGGCGGCCTGGCCGTCCACCCCGGTGGTGTACACGCGCACGGTGTCACGCCGGGGCACCTCGCGCGCGGGGTGCAAGGCTTGCGTGCGTTCGGCGGGCGCGTCGCCTGCGGCCACGGCCTCGACCGACACGGCCTCGGCCACCAGCGGCTTGCCGTGCATGAGAAAGGCAAAGCGCTGGCGGTAGGCCGCCTCAAACGCCTGCTGGATGGCGGCCAGCGCCGCGCCGTCGTCTGCGGCTTCATCTGCCGGGAAAGGCACGATCAGGGCCGAGTCGGTGCCTTCGTAGCGCACGTGCACGCGCTGGTGCAGGCGGATGTCGCCCTGGCCCACGTCCTGGCGCGCCAGCTCCTGGCCGGTGGCTTCGGCCAGCGCGGCCAGGCGCTGGCGCAGCTGGGGCAGGGCCTGGGCATTCAGGGGCAGCTCCAGCGCCGCCTCGCGCATCACGCTCTGGTCGGCCAGGCCCATACCGTAGGCCGAGAGCACGCCTGCCAGCGGGTGCACCAGCACGCGGGTCATGCCCAGCGCGTCGGCCACCAGGCAGGCGTGCTGCCCGCCCGCGCCGCCAAAGCATTGCAGGGTGTAGCCGGTCACGTCGTAGCCGCGCGCCACGCTGATTTTCTTGATGGCGCCGGCCATTTGCTGCACGGCGATCTGGATGAAGCCGTGGGCCACGTCCTCCGGCGCGCGGCCACCGGCCTGGGGCTGCGCAGCAATCTCGGCAAAGCGCGCGCGCACCACGCTGGCGTCCAGCGGCGCATTGGCCTGCGGGCCAAACACTTTGGGAAAGTACGCGGGCTGCACCTTGCCCACCATGACGTTGGCGTCGGTCACGGCCAGCGGGCCGCCACGGCGGTAGCTGGCCGGGCCGGGGTTGGCGCCCGCGCTTTGCGGCCCCACGCGAAAGCGCGCGCCGTCAAACTGCAAGATGGAGCCGCCGCCTGCGGCCACGGTGTGGATGCTCATCATGGGCGCGCGCATGCGCACACCGGCCACCTGGGTTTCAAACTCGCGCTCGAACTGGCCCGCGTAGTGGCTCACGTCGGTGCTGGTGCCGCCCATGTCAAAGCCAATGACGCGGGGCTGGCCCGCCATTTCGGCCGTGCGCGCCATGCCCACAATGCCGCCGGCCGGGCCGCTCAAAATGGCGTCCTTGCCCTGAAAGGCGCGCGCGTCGGTCAGGCCGCCGCTGGACTGCATGAACAGCAGCTTCACCCCCGGCATCTGGCTGGCCACCTGGTCCACGTAGCGGCGCAGGATGGGCGAGAGGTAGGCGTCCACCACCGTGGTGTCGCCCCGGCTGACGTACTTCATCATGGGGCTGGTGGCATGGCTGGTGCTGATTTGCGTAAAGCCCGCCTCGCGCGCCAGGCGCGCGGCCGCCTGCTCGTGCGCGGTGTGGCGCCAGCCGTGCATGAACACGATGGCCACCGATCGAAGTCCTTGCGCAGCATGTGCCAGCAGCTCTTTTTTCAATAGCCCCTCATCCAGCGGCGCAATCACCTCGCCCTGGGCGCTGACGCGCTCGTCGGCCTCCACCACGGCGGTGTAAAGCAGCTCGGGCAGCACGATGCGGCGGTCAAACAGGCGCGGGCGGTTCTGGTAGGCAATGCGCAGGCCGTCGCGAAAGCCGCGCGTGGTGACCAGCAGCGTGGGCTCGCCCTTGCGCTCCAGCAGCGCGTTGGTGGCCACGGTGGTGCCCATCTTCACGCACTCCACCTGCTCGGGGGTGATGGGCGCATCGGCCCCCAAGCCCAGCAGGTGGCGGATGCCGGCCACGGCCGCATCGGGGTACTGCTCGGGGTTTTCGCTCAGCAGCTTGTGGGTGACGATGCTGCCATCGGGCCGCTTGGCCACGATGTCGGTAAAGGTGCCGCCACGGTCAATCCAGAATTGCCAGCGGCTGTTGCGGGGGGTGCCAGAAGGTGCGGCTGCGTTCATGGGGGTGTGCAAGCTCCGTTAAAGCGGCTAGGTTCAAGCATCAAAAAGGCCGTTTGCGCGCTACTGAAGCGTGCGAGCAGCTATAAAAAAAGTAGTATCAAAGCGACGTGGCCGCGCGCGCGGCCTGGTCGTACAGGCCGCTCATCAGGCGCAGAAAGCGTGCCAGTTCGCCAATTTGCGGGTTCAGCTCGCCGTCCACGCTGGCGATCAGGCACTGCTCGCGCACCTCGCGGTAGCGGGCCACCACCTGCTGGCCGCGTTCGGTGGGGCTGTAGAAGACTTCCTTGCCCGTCTTTTCGCCCACCGCCAGACCAGCGGACACCAGCTTTTTCAAGGCGTAGTTGACGACGTGCGTGTCTTCGTAATGCAGCACGAAGCAGATGTCGGCCAGCTTCTTGCCCCGGCCCCGGTGGTTGATGTGGTGCAGCACCAGCACGTCGGTAATGGTCAGGTCGGGCACACCCGCCGCCGCCATGCAGCGGATGGCCCAGCGGCTGAAGGCGTTCCAGCCCACCGTGAGGCTGAATTCCAGCTCGCTCATCTCGGCACTGCGGGCCGACACCAGGTGCGATGAAGACACGATGTAGGGCCGCTCGGGCGGCTTGGGATGGGCATCGCCGCTGGCAGGTGTGGGGGTAGGAGTAGCGTCGCTCATGATGACAAAGTAGCACATATTTTGTCGATTTGGTGTCAACAACATATCGGTAAAAACACCATAGCGCCCTGGCCCTACGTTTGCCAATAATGGTTCTGCCTTCCGCTTTCGGGAAACGACTTTCAATGCGACGACTGCTGGACTTTCTTTACGACGCAAGCGCCTGGCTGGCCGCGCTGTGCATGGTGGGCGTGCTGGCCATGGTGCTGCTGTCCATCGTGGGGCGGCAGCTGGGCTTCAACGTGCCGGGCACCGATGCCTATGCGGGCTACTTCATGGCGGCGGCGGCCTTTCTGGCGCTGGCCCACACCTTGCAGCGCCATGAGCACATCCGCGTGACGCTGGTGCTCTCGCGCGTGGGGCCGGGCATGCGGCGCGCGCTGGAGGTCTGGTCGCTGTCGGCGGCGGTGGTGCTGGCCGGGTTGATGGCGTTTTTTGCCGTGCGGCTGGTGTGGCATTCCTGGCAGTTCAACGACGTGTCCACCGCCAACGACGCCACGCCGCTGTGGATACCGCAGCTGGCCATGGCCGCCGGTGCGGTGGTGTTTTGCATCGCCTTCGTGGACGAATGGGTGCAGCAGCTGCGCGGCACGCGCGCGCAGCCCGAAACCGGGGAGCTGCTGCGCAATGAATGACGTGCTCATCTCCGCCTTGCTGATCGTGTCGCTGTTTGCCATATTGGGCAGCGGCGTGTGGATCGGGCTGGCGCTGTCGGGTGTGGCCTGGATCGGCATGGAGCTGTTTTCCAGCCGCCCCGCGGGCGACGCGATGGCCGTGACCATCTGGGGCGCATCGTCGAGCTGGACGCTCACGGCCCTGCCGCTGTTCATCTGGATGGGCGAGATCCTGTTTCGCACCCGCCTGAGCGAAAGCATGTTCCGCGGCCTGGCGCCCTGGGTGGCGGCCCTGCCCGGGCGGCTTTTGCACACCAACGTGATTGGCTGCGCCATCTTCGCGGCGGTCTCCGGCTCCAGCGCGGCCACCTGCGCCACCATCGGCAAGATGAGCCTGCCCGAGCTGAAAAAACGAGGCTACCCCGACAGCATCGCCATTGGCTCGCTGGCAGGCGCGGGCACGCTGGGGCTGCTGATTCCGCCGTCCATCATCATGATCGTCTATGGCGTCACGGCCGACGTGTCCATCGCCAAGCTGTTCGTGGCCGGCATCGTGCCCGGCGCGGTGCTGGCGGCCATGTTCTCGGGTTATCTGATGCTGTGGGCGCTGATCCACCGCCAGCGCGTGCCCCTGCCGGATGCGCGCCTGAGCCTGGCGCAAAAGCTCAATGAATCGCGCCACCTCATTCCCGTGGTGCTGCTCATTGCCGCCGTGCTGGGCAGCATTTACGCGGGTGTGGCCACCGCCACCGAGGCCGCTGCCGTCGGCGTGGTGGGCGCGCTGCTGCTGTCGGCGGCGCAAGGCTCGATGAACTGGGACACTTTCAAGGCCTCGCTGCTGGGCGCCACGCGGCTGTACTGCATGATCGCCCTCATCCTGGCCGGCGCGGCTTTTCTCACCCTGTCCATGGGCTACATCGGCCTGCCGCGCCACCTGGCCGAATGGGTGGCATCGCTGGGGCTGTCGCCCTTCATGCTGCTGATGGCGCTGGCGCTGTTTTACATCCTGCTGGGCTGCTTTCTAGACGGCATCTCGATGGTGGTGCTGACCATGGGCGTGATCCTGCCCACGGTGCAGGCGGCGGGCATCGACCTGGTGTGGTTTGGCATCTTCCTGGTCATCGTGGTGGAGATGGCGCAAATCACCCCGCCCGTGGGCTTCAACCTGTTCGTGCTGCAAGGCATGACCGGGCGCGACATTGGCTGGATCGCCCGCGTCACCCTGCCCTTTTTCCTGCTGCTAGCGGCCATGGTGCTGCTGCTGTGGGTGTTCCCCTCGCTGGCGCTGTGGCTGCCCAGCTTCATGTAAACCCGGTCCTTTCAGCCCTTTCACTCATACAAGGAGATACCCCATGAAATACAAGCTCGCCCTGGGTCTGGCCGCCGCCGCGCTGGCAGGCCACGCTGTGGCCCAGACCAAGTGGGACCTGCCCAGCGCCTACCCCGCCAGCAGCTACCACACCGAAAACCTGGTGCAGTTCGCTGCCGACGTGAAAAACGCCACCGGCGGCAAGCTGAACATCACCTTGCACCCCAACGCCGCCTTGTTCAAGGCGCCCGAAATCAAACGCGCCGTGCAAGGCAACCAGGCCCAGGCAGGCGAATTCTTGCTGGTCAACTACCAGAACGAATGGCCCGTGTGGGGGCTGGACGGCGTACCCTTCCTGGCCACCAGCTTCGAGCAGTCGCGCAAGCTGTACGACGCCAGCCGCGCCACGCTGGAGAAAAAACTGGGCGAGCAGAACATGACCCTGTTGTACGTCGTGCCCTGGCCGCCGCAGGGCCTGTTCAGCCGCAAGCCCGTGGCCTCTGGCGCTGACCTCAAGGGCATGAAATGGCGCGCCTACAGCCCCGCCACCGGCCGCATTGGTGAACTGGTGGGCGCGCAGCCCGTCACCATCCAGCAAGCCGATCTGAGCCAGGCCATGGCCACGGGCGTGGTCGATGGCTTCATGACCTCGGGCGCCACCGGCTACGACGCCAAGGTGTTCGAGCACTTCAAGTACTACTACGACCTGCAAGCCTGGCTGCCCAAGAACGCCGTGGTGGCCAACAAACGCGCCTTTGACGCACTGGACAAACCCACGCAAGACGCCGTGCGCAAAGCCGCCGCCGACGCCGAAAAACGCGGCTGGGACACCGCCGCCAAGAAAACCGGCGAATACCTGGAGCTGCTGAAGAAAAACGGCATGACCGTCGCCCCCCCGTCCGATCAGCTCAAGGCCGACATGCAGAAAGTGGGCGACACCATGACCCGCGAATGGCTGGACAAGGCCGGCGCCGAAGGCAAGGCCATTTTGGACGCCTACCGCAAATAAGCCTCTGGAAAACCGCTCCAAGGGGGCAAGCGCTGGTGGCCGGGCTTGTCCCGGCCACGGCGCTTCTGGCAGGGGCTGCTTTCCGCGACCGCTTGCGGGAACTTGACCATGCCGCCGTTCCCCCGGCTTTCCTGCCTTTCTTTCAAGCCAAAGGCCAAGGGCTGGGGTGAAAACCAGCCAAGCCGGCTCGGCGCGCCACACCCGAGTGGCCCCCACCTTCTTTGCTACCCACAGCAAAGACTGCGCTCCCAGCTTGCGCCAGGTCATTGCCCATGCCGCCTGACGGGTCTATATTGACCCTGGCGTCATCTTTCAAGGGCTTTTTTCATCCATGCACATTGCCTGCACCGACCTCATCGTCATTGGCGGCGGCGGCGCGGGCCTGCGCGCGGCCATTGCCGCCACCCAGGCCCAGCCCGCGCTGGAAGTGGCCCTGGTGTCCAAAGTGGTGCCCATGCGCTCGCACACCGTGGCCGCCGAAGGCGGCGCTGCGGGCGTGATTCGCACCGACGACAGCCTGCAACACCATTTCGACGACACCGTCTCCGGCGGCGACTGGCTGTGCGAGCAGGACGTGGTCGAATACTTCGTCGCCCATTGCACCGAAGAAATGGTGCAGCTGGAGCAATGGGGCTGCCCCTGGAGCCGGCAGGACGACGGCCAGATCAACGTGCGTTTTTTCGGCGGCATGAAAGTGCAGCGCACCTGGTTTGCCGCCGACCGCAGCGGCTTTCACATCCTGCACACGCTGTTTCAGACCTCGCTGCAATTTCCGCGCATCCGCCGCTGGGACGAATACTTTTGCGCCGAGCTGCTGGTGGACGGCGGCCGCGTGCGCGGCGTGCTGGCCATTGAAATCGCCAGCGGCGAGCGCGTGGCCATCTTGGCCAACGCCGTCATTCTGGCCACCGGCGGCGCGGGCCGCGTGTACCGGCAAAACACCAACGCCGGCACCCTCACCGGCGACGGCATGGGCATGGCCTTTCGCGCCGGGGTGCCGCTGCGCGACATGGAGTTCGTGCAATACCACCCCACCTGCCTGCCCGGCAGCGGCATTCTCATGACCGAAGGCTGCCGGGGCGAAGGCGGCATTCTGGTCAACAAGCACGGGCGCCGCTACCTGCAAGACTACGGCTTGGGCCCGCTCGACCCCTGGCCGCGCCCCAAAGCCATGGAGCTGGGCCCGCGCGACCGCCTCTCGCAAGCCTTCTGGCACGAAATGCAAAAAGGCCACACCGTGGACACCCCCCACGGCCCCGCCGTGCTGCTGGACTTGCGCCACCTGGGCGCGCAGAAAATCCACGAACGCCTGCCCCTGATTGCCGAAGCCGCCGCCACCTTTGCCGGTGTCGATCCGGTCAAAGACCCCATCCCCGTGTGCCCCGCCGTGCACTACACCATGGGCGGCGTGCTGACCGACGGCCAGGGCGCCACGCCCCTGCCCGGCCTGTGGGCCGTGGGCGAATGCGCCAGCGTCGGCATCCATGGCGCCAACCGGCTGGGCTCCAACTCGCTGGCCGAGCTGCTGGTGTTTGGCAAGCTCGCGGGCGAACATGCCGCACACCACGCCGCCAGCCAGGGCCCGGGCCGCGCCAGCACCGCCGTGCGCCAGCTGGCCGAAGCCGCCGAAGCCCGCCTGCTGGCCTGGCTGGACCCCGCCCGGGGCCAGGGCGAGCGCCACCCCGCGCTGCGCCAGGCCATGCAGCACAGCATGGACGCGGGTGTGGGCATCTACCGCGAGCAGACCGGCATGCAGGCCGCCTGCGACACCCTGGCCGAGCTGCGCGAGCGCTACGCCCGCGTCAGCCTGCACGACCACAGCCTGGCCTTCAACACCGACTGGCTCAGCGCCATCGAGCTGGGCTTTTCGCTCGAAGTGGCCCAGGCCATGGCCCACTCGGCCCTGGCGCGGCAAGAATCGCGCGGCGCCCACCAGCGGCTGGACGGCTTTACCGAGCGCGACGACGCGCGCTTCTTGCACCACACGCTGGCGCACAGCCAGGGCGCCCACGCCCCCGTTTTGGGCACCCAGCCGGTGCGCATCACCACCTCGCCGCCGCGCGCCCGCGTGTACGGCGGCCAAGGCCAAAAGGCCGAGCTCACCTGACAAAAGCCGAGCTCACACCAAAGGCAAAAGCTGACATGAGTGACCCCGAGCGCCCCACCATCGCCATCGAGTGCCTGCGCTACCACCCGGACACAGACACCGAGCCGCGCTACCAACGCTACGAAGTGCCCTTCAGCCACGACATGTCGGTGCTCGAAGGGCTGCAATACATCAAAGACCACCTTGACGGCAGCCTGGCCTTTCGCTGGTCCTGCCGCATGGCCGTGTGCGGCAGCTGCGGCAAGATGGTCAACGGCCTGCCCGTGCTCAGCTGCCAGACCTTCTTGCGCGACTACTGGCCCCACGGCGTGCGCGTGGAGCCGCTCAAGCACTTTCCCATCCTGCGCGACCTGGTGGTGGACCAGAGCGATTTTCTCTACAAGCTCGAAAGCATTCAGCCCTACATCATCCCGGCCGACCCGGCCCGCCCCCCCGTGCCCGCCGACGGCCCCAGCCGCCAGACGCCGCGCCAAATGGCCGCGTATTACCCCTTCTCGCAGTGCATCAACTGCCAGCTGTGCTACGCCGCCTGTCCGCAATACGGCCTCAACCCCAGCTTCACCGGCCCTGCCGCCCTGGCCCTGCTGCACCGCTACAACGCCGACTCACGCGATCACGGCACGCCCCAGCGCATGGCCGTCATCAACGACGAACGCGGCGTGTGGGGCTGCACCCTGGTGGGCGAATGCTCGGCCGTGTGCCCCAAAGGGGTGGATCCGGCCCGCGCCATCAACATGAACAAGCTCACCTCCACCCAGGACTGGGCCTTGCGCTTTGTCGCCCCTGGCCTGGCCCCTTCCCACCGGCGGGCAGCCGCACCCGTGGCGCCTGAGCCCCCGCACCCCAAGGAACACCCATGACCGCGCCCCGCCGCAGCGTTGCCCCGCTCAAGCCCGTGCGCACCTACCGGCGCAGCATGCGCCACTGGTGGGCCCATGAACGCCCCGCCTACCGCCGCTACCTGCTGCGCGAGCTGACCTGCCTGGCCGTGGGCTACTACGCGCTGCTGGTGCTGGCCGCGCTGGCCTGTCTGCTGGCTGGCGAAGCCGCCTTCACCCGCCTGATGGCCGCGCTGCGCTCGCCGCCCTGGGTGCTGCTCAACCTGCTGGCCACGGCCGGCATGGCCTACCACGCCATCACCTGGTTTCAGGTCATGCCCAAGACCATGCCCTTCATCTACCTGGGGCAGCGCCGCGTGCCCGATGCGGCCTTGGTGCGCGGCGGCCTGGCCGCGCTGGCGCTGGCCACGCTGGCTGTCTTTCTGGCCTTTGCATGCACCCAGCCATGAGCACCCATCACATCGATCGCACCGATCGCCCCCCTCACCCCGCCGATGCCGGCGCGCCGGCCGAGCCGCCCTGGCGGCGCAGCATCGAGCCCGTGTTCTGGGCCTTGTTTGGCGCTGGCGGCACGCTGGCCGCGCTGTTCGGCCCGGCGCTGGCGCTCATCACCCTGGTGCTGGTGCCCCTGGGCCTGCTGCTGGCGCCCGAGACCTTAAGCTACGCGCGCGTGCTGGCCTTTGCCCAATGGTGGCCCGGCAAGCTGGTGCTACTGGCCACCGTCAGCCTGTTTGCCTTTCACAGCGTGCACCGCATCCACCACACCCTGCACGATCTGGGCCTGCCCGCCAGCGAACGCGCCAACTGGCTTTGGCACGGCCTGGCCGCGCTGCTGACGCTGGTGTGCGCGGCGCTACTGTGGCGGCTCTAGAAAATCATTTTTTTATAGCACAAAACCCGCGCCAAACGTGCGCAAATGGCCTTTTTCACTCAGACCAAATAACAAACGGGCGGCAGCCACCCGGTTGGGCCATTACCCCTGCCAGCCCTGCCAGCCGCCTGGGGCTTGCACCAGCGCCTGCAAGGCCTCATCCAGCGCTTGCGGCGTGTGCAGCCGCCGCATGGGCGGCAGCGCGGCCAGCAGGCGGCGGCCATAGCCCATGTGCGCCAGGCGCGTGTCGCAGATGATGAGCACGCCGGTGTCTGTCTCGCTGCGGATCAGCCGCCCGGCGCCTTGCTTGAGCGCCACCGCCGCTTCGGGCAGGGCGTAGTCGGCAAAGGCGCTGCGGCCTTCGGCTTGCAGGCGGCGGCTGCGCGCTTCCACCAGCGGGTCGCCCGGCGGGGGAAAGGGCAGCTTGTCGATCACCACGCATTGCAGCGCATCGCCGGGCACGTCCACGCCTTCCCAGAACGAGGCCGAGGCCACCAGCACGCCACCGGGCTGGCCCGCCTGGCCGGCGGCGCGAAAGCGGGCCATCAGCTCGCGCTTGGGCAAGCTGCCTTGCGCCAGCACCTGTATCGCCGCCGCCCCGCCCTGCCCGGCCCCGGGGCTGCCGCTGTGGGCAAAGCGCTCGCTCAGCGCATCGCCAATGCCGCGCAGGGCGCGCAAGGTGGTGGTCAGCACCAGGGTGCGCCCGCCCAGGCGTTCAGCCACGTCACCAGCCAAGCGGGCCACGGCGGCGGTGTGCGCCGGGTCGTTGGGGCGCGGCAGCTGCGTGGGCACGTACAGCGCGGCCTGGGCCGCGTAGTCGAACGGGCTGCCAATGCGCAGCACCTGCGCGTCTTGCAGGCCGCAAGGCTCGGTAAACCAACGCAGGCGTTCGTCATCGCCCAGGGTGGCTGAAACAAACACCCAGGCGCGCGGGCGCGCGTCGTGGCTTTGGCCCGCCTGGGGCGCGGAGGGTGCGGCGGGCGCAGCGGGTACGTCGAGTGCAGTTGCAGGGCTGTCATCAGGCTCATCGCCCGGCGCATCGGCCTGGGCCGGTGGCAGGGCCAGCAACCGCGTGCGCACGGCCTCGGCAATGTCCAGGGGCGACTCCACCAGGCGCAGCGCCGTGCCCACGTCCACCCAGCGCACCCGCTGCGGCTCAGACGGCGTGGCAAAGCGCTGGGCCCGTGCGGCCAGGGTGTGGGCGCGCTCGTGCAGGCGCACAAAATCGGGCGCCAGCTCGCTCATCATGTGCAGGGCCTGGGCGGCTTGCTCCAGCGCCTTGGCCAGCTGCGCCAGGCTGGCGGCCCAGTCGCGGCCGTTGACGCCGTCGGGCGCGGTATCCACCCAGCGCAGGCGGGCGCCGCCCTGGGCATGGCCTGCGGCCAGGCGCAGCGCGCGCATGGCCTGCTCCACCTGGCCCGACAGGCCCGCCCAGTCGGCCAGGCCGCGCGCGTGCTGCAAGCCGGCCGCCAGCATGTCGCGGGCCAAATCCAGCAACTGGCCCGTGGCCAGCTGCTGGCCCAGAAACTGGATGCCGGTTTCGTTGAGCTGGTGCGCCTCGTCAAACACCACCACGCGGGCGCTGGGCAGCAGCTCGGCCATGCCGCTTTCACGAATGGCCAGGTCGGCAAAAAACAAGTGGTGGTTGATGACCACCACGTCTGCCGCCAGGGCCTGGCGCCGCGCCAGCTGCACGTGGCAGGCGCGGAACTGGGGGCAGTCCGCCCCCAGGCAGTTTTCGCGCGTGCTGGTGACTGCGGGGATGATGGGCGAGCGCTCGTCCAGCCCCGGCAGCTCGGCCAGATCGCCCGTGTGCGTGGTCTGCGCCCAGCGTTCGATCTTGGCCAGCGAAGCGCGCAGCCCGCGCAGGGCCGGGTCGGTGCTTTGGCCGGCCAGCGCCAGCCGGTGCAGGCACAGGTAGCTGCCGCGCCCCTTGAGCAAGGCCATGCGCACGGGCACGTTCAGCGCCTGGGCCAGCCGGGGCAGATCGCGCGCGAACAGCTGGTCTTGCAAGGTTTTGGTGGCGGTGGACAGCAGCACCCGCTCGCCCGACAGCAGCGCGGGCACCAGGTAGGCAAAGGTTTTGCCCACGCCGGTGGCGGCTTCGGCCACCAGCTGGCCGCCGTCTTGCAACGTGCGCGCCACGGCCAGGGCCAGGTCGATTTGCCCCTGCCGCGGACGAAAGCCTTCGGCGGCACAGGCCAACGGCCCGTCTTGCGCAAAGGCCGCCTGCACAGCGGGGCACAGTGCGGGTAATGGATCGCCGCTCATACGGACACAGGCCTTTGTAGCCAAGACGGGGCGCGAAGCGCGAAAGCTGTCACAAAGAAAACGACAAACGGCGGAAAAAACGGCTGGGTGCTCATTCGATAATACGGCTTTGCCGATCACGCCCGCACCGGGCACCATAAACCTATGCAAAAAGGATATCGACTCAGCGCCGCCACCGGCCTGCACAAAGGGGACAGACAGTACCAGCAGGACCAGGTGGGGCTGTTCGCCCACCCGCGCGAGCAAGGCTGCGTGATCGGCGTGGTGGCCGATGGCATGGGCGGGCGCACAGGCGGGCGCAAGGCCTCTGACCAGGTGCTGCTGACGGCACGTCAACTTTTTGAGCGCTATGCCGCCGACAGCGACGACGCAGGCATCGTGCTGCGCCAAATTGGCGAGGAAGCTCACTTGGTCATCAAGCTCACTGCCATCGCCGCCGAGGAAGAGCCGCACAGCACCATGGCCGCCTTTCTCATCAACCCTGGCGGCGAATGCCACTGGGTGCACACGGGTGACTCGCGCCTGTACCACTTCCGCGGCAACCAGTTGGTGCGCCGCAGCAAGGACCACTCCTACGTGCAGGCGCTGCTGGACCAGGGTGAAATCACGGAAGCCGAAGCCGCCGAGCACCCAAAATCCAACGTGCTGCTGAGTTGCCTGGGCACCGAAGACGACCCCAAGCTGGAGTCGCACTACATCCCGCAACTGCAAATCGGCGACACGCTGCTGGCCTGCACCGATGGGCTGTGGCACTACTTCACGGTGGAAGAGTTGGGCTCAGTCATCAGCTCGCTGCCACCGCGCGAAGCCAGCGAGTTTTTGGTGGAAAAAGCCCGCTCCCGCGCCATGGGCGGCGGCGACAACCTGGCTCTGGCCATCGTGAAGGTAGAACCGCTGGCCGAGGGCAAACCGACCGTGGGGTCGGCATTCTCGCCACTGCGCTAACCCACATCAGGACCAAGTCGCCAGCCACCACTGCCCCAAGGTCAGAGGCAGTAGCCAAAACATCAAGGCGCGCTGGCCGGCGTTTGTGGCGGCTGCGGCTGTAGCGCGCGCAGCCTTGCATCGGTCGTGCGCTGGCGCTCATGCGCGTTGAGTGCCAGCTCCTGCTGCCGCAGCCCAGCCAGGTCTGCGCGCTGCGCCTGGCGGGCGCGGCGCAGGCAGTCATTGACGGCAAAGCGGCGCCAGCACGCTTTTTCAGCCTCATCAAAACGCTGCGCCAGCGCCTGGCGCGCACTGGCAATGCGCGCGCGCTCGGCATTCAGCCAGGCATCAAAAGCCTCATCGGTCAGTCCGGGCGGCACCGCCAAGGCTTGCGCCTTGCTGGCCGCCGTCGCAGGCGTGGCCACGACAGCCGTATCGGCCGGCCCGCCACCAGGTGATCCACAGCCTGGCAACACGGCTATGGCCCCTGTCAGGCCCGCTGCTAAACATAAGCAAGAAATCCATCGCTTCATGTGAGCTGAGTATCCACGGTGCGGTGCGCCAGCGCCAGGTATTCGGACGATTGCATTTCCGTCAGGCGGCTGATGGTGCGGGGAAATTCGTGCGCCAGCGGCCCTTCGGTGTACAGGCCTTCAGGCGGCACGGCGGCCGAGAGGATGAATTTGACGCGCCGGTCGTACAGCACGTCCACCAGCAGGGTAAAGCGCCGCGCCTCGGACGCATGGCGCACGAACATTTGCGGCACGCCCGACAGCAGCAGGGTGTGAAACTGCGTGGCGATTTCCAGGTAATCGTTTTGCGAACGCGGGCCGCCGCACAGCTCTTGGAAGTCGAACCACACCACGCCGCCGGCGCGGCGGCGGGCGCGGATCTGGCGCGCTTCGATGTGCAGCACGGGGTCTTCGTCGTGCGTGGCGGCCAGGCGCTCGAAAGCGACCTGCATGGCCGCATCGGCCTCGGCGCCCAAGGGCGTGTGGTACAGCGGCACCTGCTCCAGCGTGCGGCGGCGGTAGTCGGTGCCGTTGTCCACGTTCAGCACCTGCATGCGCTCGTTGAGCAAGGCAATGGCCGGCAGGATGCGGTCGCGGTGCAGGCCGCCGGGGTACAGGCCGTCGGGCTCGAAATTGCTGGTGGTGACAAAGCCCACGCCGTTGTCGAACAGCGCCACCAGCAGGCGGTGCAAGATCATGGCGTCGGTGATGTCGGCCACGTGAAATTCGTCAAAGCACAGCAGCTTGTGACGTGCGGCAATGCGCCGGCCCAGCTCGTTGAGCGGGTTGACGGTGCCTTGCAGGCCGGCCAGCTCGCGGTGCACTTCGCGCATGAATTCGTGAAAGTGCAGGCGCGTTTTGCGCTGAATGGGCACGGCGTTGAAAAAGCAGTCCATCAAAAAGCTCTTGCCCCGCCCTACCCCGCCGTACATGTACACGCCTTTGGGGATGGCGGGCTTGTTGAAAAGCTTTTTGAAGCTGTTGGATCGCTTGGCCTTGTAGGCGGCCCATTCCTGGGCGCAGCGCTCCAGCGCCTCGATGGCGCGCAGCTGCGCGGGGTCGCTTTGAAAGCCGCGGGCCTTCAGTTCGGCCTCGTAGGTCTGGCGCACGCTGTGGGTGGGCATGTCAGGCAAATGCTTAAAAAAATATAGCTGCTTGCGCTTGTCTATCAAGCGCAAGCAGCTTATTTTGCCTAAAAAGTGCGGCTCAGAAGTTAAGCGTGCGCTTGTCCACGGCCAGGGCGGCTTCCTTGGTGGCTTCGCTCAAGGACGGGTGGGCGTGGCAGATGCGGGCAATGTCTTCGCTGCTGGCGCGGAAGGCCATGGCCACGCAGGCTTCGGCAATCAGCTCGCTGGCATATGGCCCGACGATGTGCACGCCCAGAATCTCATCGGTGGCCGCGTCGGCCAGAAACTTCACCATGCCCGTGGTGTCGCCCAGCGCGCGGGCGCGCCCATTGGCCAGGAAGGGGAAGGTGCCGGCCTTGTATTTCACGCCCTCGGCCTTGAGCTGCTGCTCGGTCTTGCCGACCCAGGCGATTTCGGGGCTGGTGTAGATGACCCAGGGGATGAGCTTGAAGTCCACGTGCCCGTGTTGACCGGCGATGCGTTCGGCCACGGCCACGCCTTCTTCCTCGGCCTTGTGCGCCAGCATGGGGCCGCGCACCACGTCGCCCACGGCCCACACGCC
>JAUNHQ010000109.1 GCA_030535425.1 Pseudomonadota bacterium
GGCGGCTTTGAGCGCGTGTTCGAGATCAACCGCAGCTTTCGCAACGAAGGCATCAGCGTGCGCCACAACCCCGAATTCACCATGATGGAGTTCTACGCCGCGTATTGGAACTACCGCGACCTGATGGACTTCACCGAAGCGCTCATCCGCGACACCGCCCAGAAAACCTGCGGCAGCCTGCACATCAGCTACCAGGGCCGCAGCGTCGATTTGAGCCAGCCCTTTGCCCGCATGAGCATCCGCCAGGCCATCCACACCCACACCGACATCGGCGCGCACGTGGACGACGCGGCCGAGCTCATCAGCCGCCTGAAAAAACTGGGCCTGAGCGAAGAAAAAGACCGCCTGAGCCAGCGCAGCCTGCCCGCGCTGCAAGTCATGTACTTTGAAGAAGCCGTGGAAAGCGAACTCTGGCAGCCCACCTTCATCATGGAACACCCCACCGAAATCAGCCCCCTGGCCCGCGCCAACGACGCGCGCCCTGACGTCACCGAACGCTTTGAGCTGTACATCACCGGCCGCGAAATGGCCAACGGCTTTTCCGAGCTGAACGACGCCGAAGACCAGGCCGCGCGCTTTAACGCCCAGGCCAGCGCCAAAGACGCCGGCGACGACGAAGCCATGTACTACGACCACGACTTCGTGCGCGCCCTCGAATACGGCATGCCCCCCACCGGCGGCTGCGGCGTGGGCATCGACCGGCTGATGATGCTGCTGACCGACAGCCCCAGCATCCGCGACGTGCTGCTCTTTCCCGCCCTGCGGCGCGAGGCTTGAAGCGGCCCTTGCAGCCGTTGGCCCCAGATGAGCGCGCCTTCAGGCTGCTGGCCCAAACGATGACCCAGCCGCCATGCACATCCCCGCCTACTGGGCCCAAGCCTCGGCCCCCGCCCAAAACCGCCACCGCCACCGCGTCAACGTGCGGCGCTTTGGCTGGTCAGACGACAGCCCCGCCGCCGCCCAGGCCCACGCGCAGCAGCGCCTGCAAGAAGCCCTGGCCCGCATGGGCCAGCCCGGCGAGCCCCGCGCGCGTGAAAACCACCCGCGCGGCTACAACGGCGCCGACGGCCTGCCCATCTGCGAAGAAGTGTTGGACAAGCGCGGCAGCGCCGTGCTCACCCGCAACAGCTACGGCGCCCACTGCCTGAACACGCCCGACGTGCTGTTTGCCGACGTGGACTACGCCAGGCACGACGCAAGCACAGGGCGCGGCGGCGTCATCTTCCTGCTGCTGCTTGGCGGCATCAGCCTGCTGGCCGGCTGGCTATCCACAGCCATCACCATCGGCCTGATGCTGCTGGCGCTGCTGCTGTTTTTTGCCTACCAGCACTGGGCCAACCGCTCACAGGCGCAGCACCAGCGCGCCCTGCGCCGCATCCACACCTTTGCCCAGCAACACCCCGACTGGGCCTTGCGCGTGTACCAAACCCCGGCGGGCCTGCGCGTGCTGGTCACACACCGCCCCTTCTTGCCCAACGCGCCCGAGGTGCAAACCCTGTTTGACGCCCTGCGCGTGGACCCGGTCTACCGCCGCATGTGCCAGGTGCAACAATGCTTTCGCGCCCGCGTCAGCGCCAAGCCCTGGCGCATGGGCATCACCCCCCACATCGTGCCCAACGCACGCATCCCATGGCCCGTGCCGCCCCATCACGCCCAGCACCGCGCCGACTGGGTGGCCGCCTATGAACAAGCGGCCCAGCAACACGCCGCCTGCCGATTCATCGAAAGCCTGGGTCCGGCCAGCGTCGATCTGAACGTGCGCCCCGTGCTGGCCTGGCACGATGAACTCAGCCGCGCGCGCAGCGCGCTGCCCTTGGCCTGAAGCCCGGTGCAGGGCTTTTCAGCCTTTTCCGATGATTAATCAAAAAGGCCATTTGCGCGCGATCCACAATGCTTTTAAGCTATTTAAATAATAGCAATCAACCTGACTGACTGCGGCCATGCGGGCCGCATCAGGGCGGCAAGGCTTGCAGCCGCTGCTGGGCCACGGCCGCCAAGGCGCTGGCGGGCACCAGCTGCGGGGCGATTTCGGCCAGGGGGCGCAGCACGAAGGCGCGCTGCCACATGCGCGGGTGGGGCACCGTGAGCTGCGGGCTGTGGATGCGGGCGCTGCCGTACAGCAGCAGGTCCAGATCGAGCGTGCGCGGGGCGTTGCGCCAGGGGCGCTGGCGGCCGGCTTGGTGCTCCAGCGCATGCAGCGCGGCCAGCAGATCGGGCGCGGTCAGGCCGGTGTGCAGCTGCGCCACGGCGTTGATGAAGTCGGGGCCTTCGGCGTCCACAGGCGCGCTGCGCCACAGGCTGGAGGCGGCCAGCAGGCGGGTGTGGGGCAAACCGTTGAACGCGTGCAGAGCCTGCCGCACGGCGGCGGCGGCATTGCCCAGGTTGGCGCCCAGGGCCACGTAGGCAGCCACGGGCGGGCGCGCTGCCAGGCTCAGGCATGGGGCGGCTGTGGGGGGCATGGCGGCGGCAGAAGCTAAGGTTTCGCCGCCATTCACGGCCATGTGTGCAGGGCGGCGGCCATCAGCCGCCCTGCCCTTCGGGCGCGGCGCCGTCGGCTTTGGGCTTGCGGCGGCGCCGGCGGCGTTTTTTGGCGGGGGCGTTGCCTTGGGATGCGTCCAATGCTTCGTTTTCAATAGCTGCTGGCGCTTGACTGTCGCGTGCGAGGGGCTGATTTGATTCAGCATTTGACTCGGCATCGGCCAGCGGTTTGGGCAGGCGGTGTACGCGCGGCGTTTTGGCGGTGGCGGCTTTTTTGGCGCGCTGCTGCTCGGCGCGCATGTCATCGATCATGCCCTGGCGCACGCTGTCGCTGGCCAGGCTGAATTCTTGCCACCAGTCGGCCAGCTCTTCGCTGACTTCGCCCACGTCGGCGCGCAGGCGCAGAAAGTCGAAGCCGGCGCGAAAGCGCGGCTGGCCGGCCAGGCTGTGGGGGCTGGCGCCGGTGCGTTTGTCAAAGCGCGGCTGCATCATCCAGATTTCGCGCATGTCGGCGCCCAGCTTGCCGCGGCCGGATACGTCGCCCACGCGGGCGTCGAACACTTCGTCGATGGCGCCTTGCAGGGCGGGAAAGGGGTGTTCCTTGCGTGCCAGGCGGGCGTTCCAGCCAGCCAGCACGTCTTGCCACAGCACGCAGGCCAGCAAGAAGCTGGGGGCCACGGGCTTGCCTTCGCCTACGCGGCGGTCGGTGTCTTGCAGGGCGGCTTTGATGAAGGGCTGGTCGGCGCGCTCCACCACCAGGTCAAGCAGCGGGTAAATGCCCGCAGCCAGCCCCAGCTTGCGCAGCTGTTCCACGCTGGCCAGGGCGTGGCCGGTTTGCAGCAGCTTGAGCATTTCGTCGAACAGGCGGCTTTGCGGCACGTCGGCCAGCAGGGCTTTGCATGCGGTCAGGGGCTTGGCGGTTTTGGGCTCCAGCTTGAAGCCCAGGGCCGCGAGCTTGGCGCCAAAGCGCACGGCACGGATGATGCGCACGGGGTCTTCGCGGTAGCGCGTGGCAGGGTCGCCAATCATGCGCAGCAGCTTTTTCTGGGCGTCGGCAATGCCTTTGTGGTAGTCCACGACGACGCGGGTTTCGGGGTCGTAGTACATGGCGTTGACGCTGAAGTCGCGCCGCGCGGCGTCTTCATCTTGCGGGCCCCAGACGTTGTCGCGCAGCACGCGGCCCGAGGCATCGACGGCGTGCGTCATGCCGGCCAGCTGGCCACGGGCGGTGCGTTCGTTGCCCTGCACGGCCTCGGCGGCGCTGTTGTCCAGGTAGGCGCGGAAGGTGCTGACTTCGATCACTTCGTGCTCGCGCCCGCGCCCGAAGACCACGTGGACGATGCGAAAGCGCCGCCCGATGATGAAGGCGCGGCGAAACAGCTGCTTGACCTGCTCGGGCGTGGCGTTGGTGGCCACGTCAAAGTCCTTGGGCTTGAGGCCCAGCAGCAAGTCGCGCACGGCGCCGCCGACGATGTAGGCCTCAAAGCCCGCTTCCTTGAGGGTGCGCACCACGCCGACGGCGCGCTCGTCCACCAGGGCGGGGTTGATGCCGTGGCCTTCGGGGCCGACTTCCACGCGCTTGCCAAAACGCTGGCGGCCGCTGGCGGCTTTGGCTTTGCCCGTAGCCTTGCCGATGAGTTTGTCGATGAATTGCTTGATCACGGGTGGGCTTCTTCTGGTGCGGTGAAAAGGTCGAGAACGGGCCAGCCGCGCTCGGCAGCGATGGCGCGCAGGCGCGCGTCGGGGTTGGTGGCCACGGGGTGCTGGGCTTTTTCCAGCAGGGGCAGATCGTTCATGGAGTCGCTGTAGAAGGTGATGTCTACGTCCGGCCAGTCCAGGCCGCGTGCGTGCAGCCAGTGGCCCAGGTTGACGAGTTTGCCTTCGCCCAGGTTCGGCGTGCCCTGTACCTGCCCGGTGATGCGGCCTTGCGCGTCGTATTGCAGCTCGGTGCACAGGATGTGCTCAGGCGCAAAGCCCAGCATCTGCCCGATGGGCTGGGCAATGAAGCGGTTGGTGGCGGTGGTGAGCACCAGGGTGTCGCCCGCGTCGCGGTGGCGCGCCAGCAGCGCCCGCGCGGGCGGCAGGATGTGCGGGGCGATGTAGTCGCGCGCGTACTGCTGCTGAATGGCGTGCAGCGCCTGGGGCGGCTGGCCTTGCAGCACGCGGGTGACGAAGGCCACGTAGGCGTTCATGTCCAGCGTGCGGGCCTTGTACTGGGCGTAGAAGTGCTCGTTTTCCTGCCGGGTTTTGTCAGGGTCGGTCCAGCCCTGGTCGCAGGTGAAACTGCTCCAGGTGTAGTCCGAGTCGATGGGCAGCAGGGTGTGGTCCAGATCGAAGATGGCCAGTTTCATGGTGAGGGCTGTGGTTTTCAGTGGGGGACGGGCAGCAGGGCCTGAAGCTGTGCGTGCAGCAGCGGGTGGGCCGCTTGCAGCGCGGCCAGCCCCTGGCCCGCCCGTTGGCGCCAGCCGGGGCCGCGTGCCAGGGCATCTGCCCAGGCCAGGCGCAGGCTGTCTGCGTCGTGGGCCAGCAGGTACTGGCACAAGGCGGCGGCTTGCTGCACGTCTTTGCGCGCCTTGGTGCGCAAGGCGCCCTCGCGCTCGCCCACCACCAGCAGCTTGTGCACGGCAAAGCGCTCGGGCGCGGGCAAATGGACCAGCACCGCGCCGCCATTGCGGTCAACCAGCACGCCCTGGGTCAGGTTTTCCAGCGAAAACTCCATGAAGCGCAGCGGCTGCAAGGCCACGTTCAGGTGTTCGATCATCACCGGCGCATCGCCCTGGCGGGTGCGTGGGGTAAGAAAGTCGATCTGAAACTCAGGATCGCCGCTGAGCCGGTAGGACGCACCCGCGCTGCCGCCCAACTGCACCAGCGGAATGAAGCCCTGCTCGAAATGCACCAGCGCGTCATGCACGTCGATGCGCACATGGGCCGGCAAGGCCACTGACAGGTTGCGGCCTGCGTGGGCCAGGTCCACGTCGGTGGTCGATGCCGCCGCGTGCCAGCGCACGCCGAGCACATTGCCCAGCGCCATGAAGGCGTGCGTGCCCACCAGCACGCCACCGGCGTGAAAAAAACCGTAATCCGACAAGCGCCGCACCGCGCGAAGGTGCTTGGGCAAAGCGCCCGTGCAGCCGGTGGCAATGGCGGCCTTGGCCAGCGGCGACAGCGTGGCATCGGGCCGGGGACCGCTGCGCGCCTTGGCCACTGCGGCGCGCACGCGTTCGGTGTCCGGCCCCAGGTAGAGCTGGCGCAGCTTGCCGTCCAGGTCACGAAAAGCGAAATACCAATACGTGGCTCCGCGCACTTGCTTGCTGGCAAAGCTGCCGTGCAGGCTGGCAATGCTGCGCTCCAGCTCCAGCGCCGTGGCCACGTCAAACAGCTGCGCATAGGCCGTTTGCGCCGGCAAGGACAGCTCGGAATACAGTGGCGGCGCAGACATGGCGGCGGACTATACAACAAAACAAAATTTGTTGTATAGCAACCCCTGGCGTTCATGCGCTTTCATCCAGCATAGCCTTGAGCAGCGGAATGGTGATGGCGCGCTGCGTTTGCAGGGCGTAGCGGTCCAGCCGGTCCAGCAGCGCCGTCAGGCTGCTCAAGTCGCGCGAAAAGCGCCCGAGCACGAAGTCCATCACCTCGTCGGGCAGAAAGAGGCCGCGCGCGTTGGCGGCGCGGCGCAGCACGGCGCGCACCTGGGCTTCGGGCAGGGGATGCAGCTCAAACACATGGCCCCAGCCCAGGCGGGTGCGCAGGTCTTCGCGCAGCGCTAAATCGGCAGGCGGCAGCGCCCCGGCGGCCAGCACGGCGCGCGGGCGGCCCGTGGCCGGGGCCACGGCGTTGATGAACCAGTTGAAGGCCGTGTGCTGCTGCTCGGCGCCGTACAGGTGTACGTCGTCCATCAGCACGGCGTCCCAGCGGTCATCAAAGCCCTGGTGCGGCGGCGTGGCCGCGTCCAGCCAGCCGACGGTCAGCCCCTGCCCGGCCAGCGCCACGCGCACGGCGCGCAGCAGGTGGGTCTTGCCGCTGCCGGGCGGCCCCCACACATAGGTGGGCACGGGCGAGCGCGTGGGGCTGCCCGCCCACAGGCGCAGGTGCTGGACGGCCGCCGCGTTGGGGCCGGGCACGTAGGCGTCCAGCGTGGGTTCGGGCGCCAGGGCGATGTCCAGGGGAAGTTGTTTCATGCCCCCCCCTGAGTCGGCCTTCGGCCGCC
>JAUNHQ010000110.1 GCA_030535425.1 Pseudomonadota bacterium
TCGCGCGCGTGCAGGCCGATGGTGGGCTCGTCCAGCACGTAGCACACGCCTTGCAGGTTGCTGCCCAGTTGCGCGGCCAGGCGAATGCGCTGGGCTTCGCCGCCGCTCAAGGTGGGCGCGCCGCGCTCCAGGGTGAGGTAGCCCAGGCCCACTTGCTCCAAAAAGGCCAGGCGGCTTTCGATTTCGGGCAGCAGATCGCGCGCGATGTCGGCCTGGCGGCCTTGCAGGCGCAGGCCGCCGAGCCACTGGCGCAGATCGCGCACGCTCAGGCGGGCCAGGTCGGTGATGGCGCGGCCTTCAAAGCGCACGGCGCGGGCCGTCGGGTTCAGGCGCGTGCCGCCGCAGCTGGGGCAGGCGGCGCTGCTTAAGCCATCCACCTCCACTTCGGCAAAGCCTTGTTCGCGCCCCTTCTGATCGTCGGCCAGCACGGAATCGTCCAGCGCGCGGCGCTGCTCGCGCGTGAGTTTGAGGCCCGTGCCCACGCAGTCGGGGCACCAGCCGTGTTTGCTGTTGTAGGAGAACAGGCGCGGGTCCAGCTCGGCATAGCTGGTGGCGCACACGGGGCAGGCGCGGTGGGTGGAAAACACCTGCACCTGCCCAATGCCCACGGTGCTGCGGCCGGCTTGCATGGCGCTGGCCAGCGCTTGAATGCCGTGCAGCACGTGGGCCACGCCCTTGCCGTGCTCCAGCGTGCGGGCGAGCTGGGCGCGCAGCTCGGCCTCGGCTTCAGGCGCCACGTGCAGGCTGGCCACGGGCAGCTCGATGGTGTGTTCTTTGAAACGGTCGATGCGCGGAAAGCCCTGGGTGGGCAAGAACTCGCCATCCACGCGCAAATGGGTAAAGCCGCGCGGGCGCGCCCAGTCGGCCAGCTCGGTATAGACGCCTTTGCGCCCCACCACCAGCGGGGCCAGCAGGCCAATGGTCTGGCCCGCGTAGTGGCGCAGGATTTGCGCGGCCATTTGCTCGGGCGTTTGCGGCTGCACGGCCGCGCCGTCGTGCACGCAGTGCTGCACGCCCAGCTTGACGTACAGCAGGCGCAGAAAGTGCCACACCTCGGTGGCCGTGCCCACGGTGGATTTGCGCCCGCCGCGGCTTAAGCGCTGCTCAATGGCCACGGTGGGCGGAATGCCGTACACCGCGTCCACATCGGGCCGGCCCGCGGGCTGCACGATGCTGCGGGCGTAGGCGTTGAGGCTTTCCAGGTAGCGGCGCTGGCCCTCGCCAAACAGGATGTCAAAGGCCAGGGTGGATTTGCCGCTGCCCGACACGCCGGTGATGACGTTGAACTGCCCGCGCGGAATCTGCACGCTCAGGTTTTTCAGGTTGTGCTCGCGCGCGTTGCGAATGTCGATGCGGCCTTCCTCCGCCGCTGCTGCTGTCGCCGCCGGCACGTGGTAGGCCGCGCGCGGCTCGGCCACTTGGGGGGCTGCCGTGGGCATGGCGGGTTGCACGTCAGTCTGCGCCGTGGTTTGCGCGGCATAGTCGCGCAGCGCCGCGCCGGTGTGGGACGTGGGGTGCGCGGCCACTTGGTCAGGCGTGCCCTGGGCCACCAGCGTGCCACCGGCGTCGCCGCCCTCGGGGCCCAGGTCAATCAGCCAGTCGCTGGCGGCCATCACGTCCAGGTTGTGTTCAATGACGATGAGCGAGTGCCCTGCTTGCAGCAGCTTGGCAAAGGCGCGCATGAGCTTGGCAATGTCGTCAAAGTGCAGGCCGGTGGTGGGCTCGTCAAACAAAAACAGCGTGCCTTTGCGGGCCAGCGTTTGCTGGCTTTTGCTGGCGGCCTGCGCGGCTTCGGCCAGATGGCCGGCGAGCTTGAGGCGCTGGGCTTCGCCGCCGCTCAAAGTAGGCACGGGCTGGCCCAGGGCCACGTAGTCCAGGCCCACGTCCACGATGGGTTGCAGGGCGCGAATGACCTCTTTGTCTTGCGCAAAGCACTGCACCGCCTCGGCCACGGTGAGGGCCAGCACCTCGGCCACGTTCAGGCTGCGGCCCGCGCGTTCGATGCGCACTTGCAGCACCTCGGGGCGGTAGCGCTGGCCGTCGCAGTCGGGGCAGCGCAGGTACACGTCGCTCAAGAACTGCATTTCCACGTGCTCAAAGCCGCTGCCGCCGCAGGTGGGGCAGCGCCCGTCACCTGAGTTGAAGCTGAACTTGGCCGCGGTGTAGCCGCGCTGGCGGGCCAGGGGCGCGTCGGCAAACAGCTTGCGGATGGCGTCCCACGCGCCCACGTAGCTCACGGGGTTGCTGCGCGCGGTTTTGCCAATGGGCGATTGATCGACAAACATCACGCCGCTCAGGTGATCGACCCCCAGCAGGCGATCGTGCGCGCCGGGCGCTTCGGTGGCCTGGCCAAAGTGGCGCATCAGCGCCGGGGCCAGCACGTCTTGAATAAGCGTGGATTTGCCGCTGCCCGACACGCCGGTAACGGTGACCAGCCGTTGCAGGGGAAATTCCACCGTCAGGTTTTGCAGGTTGTGCTGGCGCGCGCCTTCCAGAATGAGGCGCGGGGTGCTGGCCTGCACGGGGCGGGCGTGGGGCAGGCCGATGCGCTTGCGCCCGCCCAGATAAGCGCCGGTCAGCGTGTCGGCTTGTTTGAGCGCCTCGGGCGTGCCGTCAAACACGATGCGCCCGCCCGCCGCGCCGGGGCCGGGGCCAAAGTCCAGCACGCGGTCGGCGGCCAGCATGACGGCGGGGTCGTGCTCCACCACCACCAAGGTGTTGCCCGCGCTTTTGAGGCGCTGCATGGCCTGGGTGATGCGGTCCATGTCGCGCGGGTGCAGGCCAATGCTGGGCTCGTCCAGCACAAACAAGGTGTTGACCAGCGAGGTGCCCAGCGCCGTGGTGAGGTTGATGCGCTGCACTTCGCCGCCGCTCAAGGTGCGGCTTTGCCGGTCGAGCGTGAGGTAGCCCAGGCCCACGTCGGTCAGGTACTTCAGGCGGGTGGCGATTTCTTCCAGGATGAGGCGGCGGGCCTGCGCGTCGGCATCGGGGGTGGCGCCGGGGGCAGGGGCGGGGGTGGCCGCTTGCAGCCGCTCGATGAAGCGGCGCAGGCGCTCAATGGGCAGCTGCATCAAATCGTGCAGGCACAGCCCCGGCAGGCCTTGCAGCTGCGCGGCGCTCCACTGCACGCCCTGGGGCATGAATCGGTGCTGGGCGGGCAGCACCGCATCGGCATCGGCCTGCGTGCCCACGCGCCACAGCAGGCTTTCGGTTTTCAGCCGCGCGCCGGCGCACACCGGGCAGGTGGTGTAGCTGCGGTATTTGGACAGCAGCACGCGGATGTGCATCTTGTACGCCTTGCTCTCCAGGTATTGGAAAAAGCGCCGAATGCCGTACCACTGCTTGTTCCAGTTGCCCTCTTTGAAATGCGGCGTGCCTTCAATCACCCAGTGCCGTTGCTCGGGTGTGAGCTTGCTCCACGGCGTGTCGCGCGGAATGCCGGCGCTTTCTGCATGGCGCATCAAGTCGTCTTGGCACTCTTTCCAGGCCGGGGTTTGAATGGGCTTGATGCAGCCGGCGCGCAGGGTCAGGCGCTCGTCGGGCACCACCAGGCCCCAGTCCACCCCGATCACGCGGCCAAAGCCCCGGCAGTGCGGGCAGGCGCCCACGGCGGAGTTGAAAGAGAACATGGCCGGCACCGGCTCGGCATAGCGGCGGCCGCTTTCGGGGCAGTGCAAGCCGGTGGAAAACTTCCACAGCAGCGGTTCGCCCTCTTCCGGCAACACATAGGCCGTCATCTGCCCGCTGCCGCGCTGCAAGGCCAGCTCAACGGCCTCGATCACACGGGCGCGCTCAGCCGCGCCTAAACGAAAGCGGTCGGCCACCACGTCCAGCACCTTGTGCGCGCTGCCGTCGGGGGCGGTTTCTTCGCGCTCGGCCTGCACGCGCGTGAAGCCGCTGGCCGACAGCCACTGCTGCACTTCTTCAGCCGTGGTGCGGGCGGGCAACTGCACGGCAAAGGTGATGGCCACGCGCGGATGCTGCATCTGCGCACTGCGGCGCAGCAGCTCGGCGTAAATGCTGTCGGGACTGTCGTGCCGCACGGGCAGGGCGGTGTCGGCGTCAAACAAGGCCCCGGCGCGCGCCAGCAGCAGTTTGAGGTGGTCGTTCAGCTCCGTCATCGTGCCCACGGTGGAGCGCGAGCTGCGCACGGGGTTGGTCTGGTCAATGGCGATGGCCGGGGGCACGCCTTCCACCTTGTCCACAGCGGGCTTGTCCATGCGGTCCAGAAACTGCCGCGCATAGGCGCTGAAGGTTTCCACATAACGGCGCTGGCCTTCGGCGTACAGCGTGTCGAACACCAGACTGGACTTGCCCGAGCCGCTGGGGCCGGTGACCACCGTGAGCTCGCCCGTGCGGATGTCCACGTCAAGGTTTTTCAGGTTGTGCTGGCGGGCGCCGCGAAGGCGGATAGGAGCCTGGGACATGAGGTGCGTGCGACTGGCGTTTGACTGGCGTGAGGGAGATGGCCGCTGCATCAGGCAGCGAAAGCCGGTCATTCTCGCACCCGCCCCTGGCCAGATGCCCCTGCCCCAGCCAGCCCCCAGCCCTGACACGGGCGCATGCTATTGCGCCAGGCGCAGGGTGTAGATGGGCAGACCTGCTTTCCCGCACACAGGCGGCTGGGCCACGGGCCAGCCCTGCTGGCGATGCAGAGGAAGGCTATATTATTTATAGCTTAAAAACCTTACCCAATGCGCGCAAACGGCCTTTTTTATTCAAGCATTTCACGCCATGGGCACGGCCAGTCTGGCCGCCACACCATGCGCGCTCACCCGCCCAGCTGCCGCCGCCACGCCTGCATTTGCGCCACGTCAGCCGTGGCGCCGCCGCACACGATCACCAGCGGCGCCTTGCAATCGGCCAGCATGTCGCGGCTGCCCGCGTACACCGCGGCCAGCGCCGCGCCGCAAGCGGGCTCCACCAGCAGGCGGTGGTCGGTCAAAAAACGCTCGCAGGCATCCAGCGCCTGCGCGTCGGTCACCGTGTGGCAGCGAATGTCGTGCGCGACCGTCAGCGCATAGGCGTTTTCACACACCTGCTTGGCGCCCAGCGACGTGGCCAGGGTGTTGATCGCATCCAGCACCACGCGCTGGCCCGCCTGCACCGACCGCGCCAGCGACGCCGCGCCTTCGGTTTCCATGGCCACGATGGGCACGTGCGACAAGCCGTTGCGCCGCAGCCCCTGGGCCACGCCCGACAGCAGCCCGCCGCCGCCCACGGCCAGCACCACCGCGTCAAACGCCGCGCCTGCGCGCGCCACTTCGTCGATCATCGTGGCGTGCCCGGCCCACATCACCGGGTCGTCAAACGGGTGCACGAAAGCCGCCGCCGCATCGCCCTGCAACAGGGACTGCGCCAGCGCATGGGCCTCGGCCCAGGTGGCGCCATGCACCACCACGCGGGCGCCTTCCTGCTCGATCAGCGCCTTGGCGCGCGCCGTGGTGGATTCGGGCACCACCACCGTCACCGCCAACCCCAGCAGCCGCCCCGCATAGGCCACGGCAATGCCGGCGTTGCCGCCTGATGACGAGATCAGCCGCGCCTTGCCCTGCTGCGCGTGCAGCTCGCACACCGCGCCCACGCCGCGCAGCTTGAACGAGCCGCAGGGCTGCAAGGCTTCGAGCTTGAGCAGCACGCTTTTGCCCGTCAGCACGCTCAGCGCGCGGGAAGGCAGCAAGGGGGTAGGGATGTGCAGGGGCAGGGGAATGCACAAAATAAGAGGGAATGGCGAAGAAGCGCTTTAACAACAAAACGGTTGATGCACATTCAGAAGGTTCAAACCGATTTGATCTGAATGTTCTTCAAGCATCAAACGCCAATCACGAAGAAACTGATCGAGCAGCATCATAAAAGAAACTTATTGCCGTCATATCCACAACAAAAACAAAAATTGCAACGATAATGTACGCATGCTTATGCTTCACTCGCCTGTAAAATTCACCAAACATTCTAAAAAGCAACAAAACATACGCGCATATTATTACAAACCATAGAATAAACACAATTGTCAAGACCATGCAATGCGGAAGAAATGAAAGACTATTTATTTTATACGTCAATAGACTTACGACCAAACCAACCGTCGCAACGCCTCCATAGTGCGCAACCAGTAAATCCAAACATTTGAATTCACGGTAAGCTGATAAATTTATGAAAAAATCAACAAGTTCTTCGTATTTATCTTTCCCAACAAGAAAGAGCAGCATCAAAACAATGATTGTCAATGATACAATAATGTAAGAATTGATCTCCTCGGGCTGCCAAAGGAAATATGGCCTCCCAAAAGAAACCATAAAAAAATAAGAGTAATTGCCAGAATTATAATAATCAATAAGCCACCAAAAAAACATTTCAAGAAAATATTCTTATTTTCCGCTTTATCCATATTTCACCTCTCGGCTTTATATCGATCAAATTCAAAACCAACACATAATGAAATCAACTCATCTTTCTTGAAGTCTCACATTTTCGCATCCAAACAAAATGAAACGAATGCACATCCCACAGACTGACTTGGGCGCGACACAACCCAATTTCGTCAAAATAAAGGGCAGATTTTCTGGGTAATCACTGCACCCTCCACAAGTCTAGCTGTCGAATCCCGGACGATTGGATAGATACTAAGCGCTATGCGCTGTTCA
>JAUNHQ010000026.1:0-36232 GCA_030535425.1 Pseudomonadota bacterium
CTTCGGTCAGGGCTTTCTTGCACTCCATCATGGGGGCGTCGGTCTTGGCGCGCAGTTCGGCGACCATGCTTGCGGTAATTGCTGCCATTTGGCTTTTCTCCAGAAAAATTCAGTTCAAAAACAGTTCAACAAGACGAAAAAAAGGGGCTTGAAGGCCCCTTGGGTGCGCTTTGAAGGGCTTGGCATGGACTGCTGCAAAAAGCGCCCTTGCCCTCCTTGGCGAATGTGCGGGGCCTTGAAAATCAGGCGGCGGAGTCTTCCTCGACTTCGACAAACTCGTCCTCGCCCTCGGCCGCTTGCACAGCCTTGACCACGTCGTTCACGGCGTTGGCCTTGCCTTCCAGCACGGCATCAGCCATGCCGCGGGCGTACAGCGTCACGGCCTTGGCCGAGTCGTCGTTGCCGGGGATGACGTAGTCGATGCCGTCGGGGTTGTGGTTGGAGTCCACCACGCCAATCAGCGGAATGCCCAGCTTCTGGGCTTCGGACACGGCAATCTTGTGGTAACCCACGTCGATCACGAAGATGGCGTCAGGCAGCGCATTCATATCCTGAATGCCGCCAATGTCTTTTTCCAGCTTCTCCATCTCGCGGGTGAACATGAGCTGCTCTTTCTTGCTCATGCTGTCCAGGCCGGCTTCGGCCTGGGCTTTCATGTCCTTCAGGCGCTTGATGGACGTTTTGACGGTCTTGAAGTTGGTCAGCATGCCGCCCAGCCAGCGCTGGTCCACATAGGGCATGCCGGCACGGCGGGCTTCCTCAGCCACGATCTCGCGCGCCTGGCGCTTGGTGCCCACAAACAAAATGGTGCCGCGGTTGGCCGCCAGCTGCTTGGCGAACTTTTGCGCCTCCTGGAACATCGGCAGCGACTTTTCCAGGTTGATGATGTGGATCTTGTTGCGATGGCCGAAGATGAAAGGGGCCATCTTGGGGTTCCAGAAGCGCGTTTGGTGACCAAAGTGGACACCGGCCTCCAGCATTTCACGCATGGTGACGGACATGTGATTACCTTCTCAAGGTTGGGTCTAAAATCCAGCCCGCTCACCGCCGCCGCGCTGTGTGGAGAAAACCCTCCAAAAGCGGGCCCAAGCGGCACCTCGTGGGGCTGGTTTGCGAGTGGTTTTGCGACTGCAATTCAAGCCTTCTCAAAAGGCTGCCGACAGCAAAACCGGGCAATTCTAGCATGTGCGCCGCCCTTTCCATCCCCTGCATTTCCCCATGAACATTGCCATCATCGGCGCCGGCATCATCGGCGTGAGCACGGCTTATGAACTGGCCGCAGACGGCCACCAGGTAACGGTGATCGAGCGTCACGCCAGCGTGGCTGAAGGTGCCAGCTTTGCCAATGCAGGCGTGGTGGCTCCAGGCTACGTCACGCCCTGGGCAGCGCCTGGCATGCCAGGCAAGGTGCTTCGCCACCTGCTGGCACGCCATGCGCCCGTACGTATTCGCCGCCCTTTGACCCAGGCCGATCTGGCCTGGATGCGTCAGTGGTGGCACGCCTGTGCGCCCAGAACCTACGCAGCCAACCGCGCACGCATGCAACGCCTGGCCTTTTATAGCCGTCAGCGGTTGCACGACGTCGCCGCACGCATGGCCTATGACTTCGAGCGATCCACCGGCTACCTCGTGCTGCTGCGTGGCGACAAAGAGCGCGAGCTGGCCCAGCCGGGCTTGGCGCTTCTGCGCGAGCTGGGCGTGGTTTTCAACGAGCTTTCCGGCGAGCAGGCGCGCCAGATTGAGCCAGCACTGCACCCCGGCACACCGCTGGTCAGTGCCATTCACCTACCCCAGGATGAAGTAGGCAACTGCCGCCAGTTCGCCATCATCTTGCGCGATGCTGCTGAGCAATTGGGTGCACGTTTTGTCTTTGGCACCCAAGTGACCGCACTCGACAGCACGCAGCCAACCACACTGCATCTGGAGGGTGATGCCACACCACTGCGCTTTGATGCCATCGTGCTGTGCGCGGGCACAGCCTCGGCAGCGTTGCTTGCCCCACTGGGAATTCACCTACCCTTGCGGCCGGTGTATGGCTACTCCATCAGTGCTCCTCTCAAAGACACCCTGGGCGCCCCCGTGAGCGGCGTGATGGACGAGCGCTACAAGGTGGCCATCAGCCGCCTGGGCCAACGTGTGCGTGTGGCCGGCTCAGCCGAGGTGGGCGGCATCCCGGACCGCATGTCGCCATCTGCGGTGGGCACACTGCATCAAGTGCTGAACGACTGGTTTCCCGGTGCAGCACGCCTGTCCGCAGGCATGCAAGTCTGGAAAGGTGCGCGCCCCATGCTGCCCGATGGGCCGCCCGTCATTGGCTCCAGTGGCCTGCCGGGCCTATGGCTGAACCTGGGACATGGCTCCAGCGGCTGGGCACTGGCCTGCGGATCGGCCCGCATCTTGGCTGACCTGATGGCCGCGCGCGCCCCCGACATCGATACCGAAGGGCTGGGCCTTGATCGCTGGCGGTAAGCGCCTGGCCCCTGGGCAGCGCAACGCACGAACGAAGACAGTGTGAGCAGCCCCTCAGGGCAGCCTGCCCGCTGGCGCTGGTGGTGGCATGCCGCCAGCACCTGACCGCTGTGCCAGCGGTGGCATTTCCAGCCGCACCTGGCGCTCACCCGCCGCAATCACCACGGCATCCGGACTGAGCGAATGCACCTTCCAGCCATCCGCCCCCTCCAGCGCCGCCCCCACGCGCAACGGCTTAGGAGGCTTGCCATCCACTGCGATCAGGGCCGCTCCCCGCCCGCCATGGGTAACGATACCGCGCAGCGCCAGCCGGTTGGTCACATCGACGACAGGCGCAGCCTGGGGTGCCGACTCCACTGCACCCAGGGCACTGGCCACCATGCGTGTGTCCACCACCAAACCGCCCGCAGGCATACCGCCAGCGGCGGGCGCCTGGCCGGGCTGGCCTGCACCGCCGGCACGCAAATACCAAAACAGCGCGCAGCCCGCCGCCAGTGCCCATACCAGCAGCGCCGAAAGGCTGGCCATCAATCGCTGCCGCATGACAAGAAACCCAAGGTCCACATGCGGCAATTATGATTGAAGCGGTTCACCTGAATCGCGCTTCATTTGTCATTCTCACTCTCCATACCCATGACCACTGCCCCGCGTTTTTTTGCTCGCCTGCGCCAAGCTGCGGGCTTTACCTTGATTGAGCTGATGGTCGTGCTGGTCATCATCGGTGTGCTGGCTGCGCTGATCGTGCCCAACGTCCTGGACCGCACCGACGATGCACGCGCGACGGCCGCCCGCACCGACGTGCACAACATCATGCAGGCGCTCAAGCTCTACAAGCTGGACAACCACCAGTTCCCCACTGCCGAGCAGGGCTTGCAGGCACTGGTGCAACGCCCCAGCGCCCCTCCCGCGCCAGGCAACTGGAAACCCTACCTGGAAAAACTGCCCAACGACCCCTGGGGCCGCCCCTACCAGTTCCTCAACCCCGGCGTAAAGGGCGAAGTGGACGTCATGAGCTTCGGCGCCGACGGGCAAAGCGGCGGTGAAGGCAAGAACGCGGACATTGGCAGCTGGCAATAACGATTTCGCATGCCTGAGTGCACCTACCTGAGCGCACCCGCCTGAGCGGGCCATGCGCTTTAAGTGCCCATCTTTTTTCCATCTCCTGTGAACGTCTGGCAAAAACACTTGGCGGCAGACAGTGCAGCCGTCACTGTCTATCACCGCTTCATCCGCAAGGAACTGATCGACTTGTTCAGTTCGCCGCGCAAGCGCGTGCTGGAAATCGGCTCTGGCGCAGGCTACACCGGCCAATACTGCAAAACCCGCTTTCCTGGGGTTGAGTACTGGGGGTTTGAGCTCAACAAAGCGGCGGCCAAGGAATCTCTTGCTCACCTGGACAAGGTGGTGTGTGGTCCGTTCGAGCAGCAGGATCTGTCTCTGCTGGGACTGGCACCCCACAGCGTCGATGGCGTGGTGCTCGGCGATGTGCTGGAGCATATGTACGACCCCTGGCGTGTTCTGGCTGGGCTGCAGCCTTGGCTGAGCGAGAACGCCGAGATCGCTATCAGCCTGCCCAATTTGCGCAATTTATGGCTGCTCAACGAAATAGCCGAAGGGCGTTTTACCTACGACGCCGATGGCCTGCTGGACGTCACCCACATTCGTTTTTTCACGCTGCGTGAAATCGACGCCATGATGGCATCCACCGGCTACACCATCGCTCAAGGTCGATTTGAACTCGATGCGCGGCTGGCCGACTTTTACCAGCACCATGCTCACATGCGCGGCCCTTGCGTGTTCCGCTACAAAAGCATCGGCATCCAATCCACAGGTGAAAGCCTGGGCGAGCTGTGCGCCAGGCAGCTGGTGTTTCTGGCCAAGCCTCGGCCTGTGTACCAGGCCATTGAGCCCATCCCCTCTGGCGCTGCGCTCGGCCGTCTGCCGCACGACTACGACGCCGCCTTTCAGCCCGACCCCGTGCACCATGCGGCGCAACTGCCACCTCGCCCTGACAAGCCGCAAATCCCTGTTGATCTGTACGCCTTCTACCTGCCGCAGTTTCATCCCACGCCGCAAAACTCCGCCTGGTGGGGCGAGGGCTTTACCGAATGGACCAATGTGACGCGTGCGCGCCCTGCTTTTGACGGCCACTACCAGCCACGCCATCCTGGCGAGCTGGGCTACTACGATCTGCGCGTGCCCGAAATCATGGCGCGCCAGGCAGAGCTGGCCAAGCAAGCAGGGCTGGCCGGCTTCATCTTTTACTACTACTGGTTCAGCGGCACGCGCATGCTGGACATGCCGCTGTTTCAGTACATGGCCCGGCAAGCCGAGTTGGGTCTGCCCTTTCTTGTTATGTGGTGCAATGAAAACTGGCGCCGCACTTGGGTCGACAAAGCCGATCCCGCCGATGGCGAAGACCTGCTGCTGGCGCACGGCCACCTGCCGGACGACCCCGAACGCTTCATCGACGATCTGCAACCCATCCTCTCGCACCCCGGCTACGTGCGGGTTGACGGGCGCCCGCTGCTGCTGGTGTACCCCCTCACCGGTTCCGATGGCACCGCCGACATCCCCACCACTCGCGGCTACGTCGAACGCTGGCGTGCCCATGCGCGCAAGATCGGCCTGGGCGAGCTGTGGATCGGCAGTCATGAGAAAAATGACCTCATGGCCCACGGCAAGCTGGCTGGCCCGCACGACCTGGGCGTGGACTTTTTCTTTGAGTTCCCGCCGCCCAACTCGCTCACCTACGCGCCTGCCGACAGCGCCAATGGCGTTCACCAGTTCCACGACCCAGACCATCAGATCAACATCGTCTATTACGCCACGCTGATGGACAAACTGCGCACCCTGCCGCCGCCCAAGGTGCCCATGGTCAAGTCGGTGCTGGCCGGCAGTTGGGACAACACGGCACGCAAGGGCACGCGCGCCAACATCTTCCATGGCTGCACACCAGCCTTGTACGAGCGCTGGCTGCGCGAGGTGGCGCAATACGCCCAGGCCCACCCCGTGCTGGGGAAACAATCCATGGTGTTCATCAACGCATGGAACGAGTGGGCCGAGGGCGTTTACCTGGAGCCTGACCGCAAATACGGTTATGCCCTGCTGGCGGCCACCCAGCGCGTGGCCTTTGATCTGCCAGCCAGCAGCGCGCCTGCGAAGAGCTGACACCTCACATGAGCCGCGGCTTCACCCTCATCGAGCTCATGGTCGTGGTGGCCGTGATTGCCCTGGGCACGGCCGTGGCCAGCCTGGCACTGCGCGATGGCGAAGGCGCCGTGCTCTCCCGTGACGCCGAGCGGCTGGCCGCGCTGCTGGAATCGGCCCGCGCGCAATCGCGCACCACAGGTGTGCCCATCATCTGGCGTGCCACCGACACCGGTTTTGCCTGGGACGGCCTGCCCCCCAGTGCGCCGCCGCTGCCCACGCACTGGCTGGACGCACGCACAGGTGCCATGGGCAATGCACCGCTGCTGCTGGGGCCTGACCCCATCATCGGCGCGCAAGCCGTGGTGCTGCACCGCGCGAACAGCCAGACACCCATGCTGCGCGTGGCCACCGACGGTTTACGCCCCTTCATCGTGGAGCCAGCGCCATGAGCCGCCAGCACGCACAGCGGCCCCTGCCCTGCGGCAGGGGCTTCACGCTGGTGGAAGTCATGGTGGCTCTGTCCATCACGGCCATTGCACTGGTCGCAGGCCTGAAAGCCACGGCGGCACTGACCGACAACGCAGGCCGTCAGAGTGCGCTGCTGCTGGCCCAGATCTGCGCTGAAAACCGTCTGGTGGAGCTGCGCCTGGCGCGCCAGCTGCCTGGCGTGGGCGACAGCACGTTCGACTGTGCCCAGGCTGGACGACAGTTCCAGATCGCGCAGGCCGTGCGCCCCACACCCAACCCCAATTTCCGCCGTGTGGAAGTCACGGCCCTGGAAGCGGGGCTGCCAGTGGTCAGCCTGGCGACGATTGTGGGAAGGAACTGATGCCCCCCTGTGTCGCTTCGCGCCTTCCCCCCCGAGGGGGGACAACGCTGGTGGCCGGGGAAACCCCGGCCACGGCGTTCCGGTATGGCTTGCTCCGCAGCCTTTGGGTCGGCCTGCTGCGCGGCCCTTTGCCTTTCTCCCTCCCCCGCTGGGGGGCTGGGATGAGGGCCGGGGAAACCCCGGCCACGGCGTTCCGGTGTGGCTTGCTCCGCAGCCTTTGGGTCGGCCTGCTGCGCGGCGCTTTGTTTTTCTCCCTCCCCCGCAGAGGGGGTGGGACGGGGGCCGGCCCCGGGCGGCTGGTGCGTGTGCCCCATCGCGCGCGCCAGCCTGCCCAGCCCTGCCGGGGCTTCACGCTGATCGAGGTGCTGGTGGCGCTGACCATCATGGCCGTCATGGCGGTGCTGACCTGGCGGGGCATTGACGGCATTTCGCGCGCGCAACAGGCCACGCACCGCTACACCGATGACGTGCTGGCCCTCAATGCCGGACTGGCCCAATGGCGTGCTGATCTGGACGCCATGATGGTCTGGCCCCAAGCCTCGATCAGCACACCGCCGGCTGGCGGCCCCCGGCTGCGCAGCCTGCTGTGGGATGGTCAGTCGCTGCGCATCACACGCACCGCTGCGGGCGCACCCGCAGCCGGTTTGCGCGTAGTGGCCTGGGCGCGCCACCCCGGCACGGGCCAGTGGCTGCGCTGGCAATCGGCGCCTGTGGCTTCCGCGCTGGCCTGGCAGGCGGCCTGGGACGCCGCCTCTGCCTGGGCACGCACCCCCGTGGCACAAGCCCCCGCCTCGGGCGGCATGCAGGCCGTGGCCGTGGCGGCCACGCTGGAGTGGCAGTTGCACTACTTCCGCCAGAACGCCTGGACCAACCCCCTGTCCAGCGGCGCCGACAGTGCCGCCCTCACCGACACCCTGCCCGATGGCGTGCGCCTGCTGCTCACCCTCGCGCCCGGCCAGAGCCTGAACGGCCCGCTGCAAATCGACTGGGTGCGCCCCGGTTTCGGAGCCGCGCGATGAGCTTGCCGCGCACCGCTCGTGCCCCCACCCGTGGCGCGGCCTTGCTGGCGGCCATGATCACCGTGGCCCTGGTGGCCACCTTGGCCGCTGCCGCCCTGTGGCGCCAGTGGCGCGCGGTTGAGGTAGAGGCGGCTGAGCGCGCACGCGTGCAGTCGGCCTGGCTGCTGACCGGCGCGCTTGACTGGGGGCGCCTCATCCTGGGCGGTGACTTGCTCGAAGACCAGCGCAACCAGCGCAGCCGCCGCCAGCCCCCTGCCGACCACCTGGGCGAGCCCTGGGCCGTTCCCCTGGCCGAAGCGCGCCTGTCCACCTTTTTGGCTGCCGGCGAAACCAGCGCCGCAGCCGAGCGCGATGCCTTCCTGTCGGGCGAAGTCACCGACCTGCAATCGCGCCTGAACCTGATGAACCTGATCGCAGGCTCCAAGGAGCAGCAGACCGATGCCCTGCTGCGCTTTGACCGCCTGTTCACCCTGTTGGGCCTGCGCAGCGGCGAGCTGGGCGCCTTGCAGCGCGCCCTGGCCAACGCCCATGCAGCCATGCAAGGCCAAGCCTCCGAAACGGGCGATGCCCCGCTCATGCCCAACCGCTTCGAGCAACTGGCCTGGCTGGGCGTGTCACCTGAAACCCTGCAAGCCCTGCGCCCCTACGCCACCTTGCTGCCGCTGGTCAACAACGCGGCCACCACCGTCAACGTCAACACCGCCAGCGCCGAAGCCATCCACGCCGCCGCCCCCTCGCTGGATCTGGCCCAGGCCCAGCGCCTGGTCGTGCAGCGCGACAGCGGCGCCTTTCGCACCGCTGAGGCCATCCGCCAGGCCGCCGGCCTGACCAGCGAGGCCGACTTGGGCTGGCTGAGCGTGACCTCGGATTTTTTTGAAATCCGCGGCCGCCTGCGCCTGGACGACGTGGCACTGGAAGAAACAGCCCTTGTGCAGCGCATCCGCCAACCGCGCGGCGTACACACCCTCTGGCGCGAGCGCAGCGCATGCAGCCCTGCCTGCCAGGCCTCCCCCGCACCGCGCCCATGACGCCGCACCCATGCGGCCGCACGGCATGAAATGCTATATTTTAAATAGCTTAAAACCCTTACCAATCGCGCGCAAATGGCCATTTTTATATATCTCCTTCAAGCCAGTACCACGCCTTTTGCGCCTGCACGCCCCAACACGTCCACCCGCCATAACGGCTCACTTTCCGGCTGCCGCGCTGCCTAAGAAAACCAGTTATCAGAAATGGCATTTGCGCTTGATACAAAAGCGTCTACAGCTATCCAAAAAATAGCTTCTACCTGCCATGCCACGCCATACCCCCATGTGACACCGGCTTGCCATCAAAACCCGCCGGGCCGTGCTTTACGATGAACACACCAGGCTCGGCATGCCGTTTGCTTGGTCTTTGGCAGCCTGCCCGCGCCCGCCCATCACCCCATGACCGAACCCAGCCTGCACCACATCACCTGCCCTGCCCCATACGACAGCCGCCGCATGGCCTGGTGGCAGTGGGGCGACCCTGCCGCGCCGCACCTGGTCATCTGCGTGCATGGGCTGGCGCGCCAGGCGCGCGACTTCGATGCCCTGGCCGCCGCCTTGCTGGCACGCGCCCATCAGCACGGCCAGCGCCTGCGCGTGGTCTGCCCCGACGTGGCTGGCCGGGGCGAAAGCGACTGGCTGCCCGAGCCTGCCGCCTATGTCGTGCCCACCTACGCGGTCGACATGCTGGCGCTGCTGGGCGCGCTGCACCAGACCGCCCCCGTGGCCACGCTCGACTGGGTGGGCACCAGCATGGGCGGGCTCATCGGCCTGACGCTTGCAGGCACACCCGCCCTGCCCCTGCCCGTGCCGGTGCGCCGGCTGGTCCTCAACGACGTCGGCCCGCGCATCGAATGGGCTGCGCTGGCCCGCATTGGGCAATACCTGGGCCACACCGGCCCCTTTGCCACCTTGGAAGAAGGCCTGGCCACCCTGCGCGAAAACGCCAGCGCCTTTGGCCCGCATACCGACGCGCAATGGCACGCGCTCACCCGCCCCATGCTGCGGCCGCTGCCCGACGGCCGCTGGCGCCTGCACTACGACCCGGCCATCGCCGCAGCCTTTCACACCGTCACGCCGCAGGCCATCGCACAGGGCGAGGCCGCGCTGTGGCAGCTATACGACCAGACCACCGCCCGCGTGCTGCTGCTGCGCGGGGCTGAATCCGACCTGCTCTCACCCGCCACCGCCCAGGCCATGACCGAACGCGGGCCACGCGCGCAACTGCGCACGTTTGCGCATGTCGGCCACGCCCCTTCGCTGATGGCCCAAGACCAGCTAGACACCGTGCTCGGCTTCCTGCTGCCCCCCGCCGACGCCATGGAGGGCCACGCATGACCACCACGCTGCCGCCCCCGCCTGGCGCCCCCATGGCCGACGTGCTGGCCATCACCGCCGCCGACACCCCCGACGACACCGGCCTGCGCGCGCGCGCGCGCGCCTTTGCCGAACCGCTGCTGACCGGCCAGAGCAGCAGCTCGGGCGAAAGCATGCTGGCGCACGCCGATGCCATGGCCGACATCCTGGCCAGCATCGGCGGCTCGCCCACCCTGCAGGCAGCGGCCTACCTCAGCTACGCCAGCGAACAGCTCAACCGCCCCGAAGAAGTCATCGGCAAGGCCTTTGGCCAGAACCTGGCGCAACTGGCCGTCGAAACCTCCCGGCTTGAACAAGTGCAGCAGCGCTCGCGCATCAGCCGCCACGAGCTGCCCGCCGACAGCGAAAGCGCCGCACGCCAGACCGAAATCGTGCGCAAGATGCTGCTGGCCTTCAGCCGCGACCTGCGCGTGGTGCTGCTGCGTCTGGCATCGCGCCTGCAAACCCTGCGCCACTGCGCCGCCTGCCGCCGCCCGCCCGCCCCGGGGCTTCTGCGCGAATCGCACGAAGTGTTCGCCCCCCTGGCCAACCGCCTGGGCATCTGGCAAATCAAGTGGGAGATGGAAGACCTCATCTTCCGCGCGCAAGAGCCCGACACCTACCGCCTGGTCGCCTCGCTGCTGGACGAAAAACGCACCGAGCGCGAAGCCGCCATGGAAGCGCGCCGCGCGCAGATTGAAGCTGCCCTGCGCGCGCAAGGCATCGACGCGCGCGTCAGCGGCCGTCCCAAGCACATCAGCTCCATCGTGCGCAAGATGCGCGGCAAAGGGCTGGACTTTGACCAGGTGTTCGACCTGCGCGCCCTGCGCGTGCTCGTGCCCACCGTGGACGACTGCTACACCACCCTGGCCTGGGTGCACAAGCAGTTCATCCCCGTGCCCAGCGAGTTTGACGACTACATCGCCAAGCCCAAGGTCAACGGCTACCAGTCGCTGCACACCGTGGTGCGCGACGAAGAAGGCCGCGCCTGGGAAATCCAGATCCGCACCCAGGCCATGCACGAACATGCCGAGCACGGCGTGGCCGCGCACTGGGCCTACAAGGAAGCGGGCACCAAGGGCTACACCGGCGTCAGTGCCGCCAGCGCCTACGACGCCAAGATCGCCGTGCTGCGCCAGCTGCTGGCCTGGGAGCGCGACCTCTCCGGCGCCGCGCCGCAGCACGGCCTGTTTGACGACCGCATCTACGTGCTTACCCCCGAGGCCGCCATCGTCGAGCTGCCTGCGGGCGCCACCCCTGTGGACTTTGCCTACAGCGTGCACACCGAGCTGGGCCACCGCTGCCGCGGCGCGCGCATTGACGGCGCCATGGTGCCGCTGAACACGCCGCTGCACAACGGCCAGACCGTGGAAATCATCTCCGCCAAAGAAGGCGGCCCCTCGCGCGACTGGCTCAACACCGACTTAGGCTACCTGGCCTCGCCGCGCGCACGCTCGAAGGTACGCGCCTGGTTCAACGCCCAGCACACGCGCGAAACCATCGCACGCGGGCGCGAGATGGTGGAAAAGCTCTTGCAGCGCGAAGGCCGCACCGCCATGTCGCTGGACTTTCTGGCCAGCGAGTTGGGCTTCAAAACCCCCGATGCGCTGTTTGAAACCGTCGGCAAGGACGAGCTGTCACTGCGCAGCATCGAAGCCGTGCTGCACCCGCCCGAGCCGCAGCCCGGCACCGACGATCAGGTGCTGCTGCGCAAGCCACGGCCCGGCGGCGGCGCCGGCTCGCCCGGCGGCGTGCTCGTGGTCGGCCTGGACTCGCTGCTCACCCAGCCCGCGCGCTGCTGCAAGCCTGCCCCGCCCGACGCCATAGCCGGCTACGTCACACGCGGGCGCGGCGTCAGCGTGCACCGCAGCGACTGCCCCAGCTTTCGCGAGCTGGCCGCGCGCGAGCCTGAGCGCGTCATCGAAGTCGGCTGGGGCACCCCCGCCACAGGCCATGCCCCCGCCTACCCCGTGGATGTGGCCGTTGAGGCCGTGGACCGCCAGGGCCTGCTGCGCGACATCTCTGACGTGTTCGCCCGCGAAAAGATGAACGTCATCGGCGTGCAAACCCAATCAAACCGCGGCTGGGCGTGGATGACCTTCACCATCGAAGTCAGCGACACCCGGCGCCTGTCGCACGTGCTCGGCCTGGTCAAAGAAGTGGCCGGTGTGCGCGTGGCCAAGCGGCGCTAGGGCGTGTTGACAAAAAAGGCTATTTGCGCGCACCCCTATTCAAAGTTAGCTATATTTTATATAGCAATCATTTGTCCAGCCCGCTGCTGCCCTCGCTCACGCGATGGGCCGCGAACACCAGCGCAAAGCACGAGCCTTGGCCCAGGGTGCTGCTGATTTGCAGCTCGCCCGCGTGCCGCTGGGCCACGTGCTTGGCGATGGCCAGCCCCAGACCGGTGCCGCCGGATTCGCGCGAGCGGCTGCGGTCCACGCGGTAAAAGCGCTCACCCAGACGCGGCACGTGCTCGGGGGCAATGCCGCCGCCCGTGTCGGTCACGGCAAAGCGCGCGCGCCCATCGGGCAAGCGCGTCCACTGCGCCTGAATGCGCCCGCCTGCCGGTGTGTAGCGCACCGCGTTCTGGATCAGGTTGGCCATGGCACTGCGCAGCTCGGTGGCCGATCCCATCAGGCGCCAGTCTGGCAGCGGGGCAAAGTCCAGCTGCTGCGGCACATCCGGATGCAGCAGGCGGGAAAGCGCCCTCGCTTCGGCCTCGCACTGCACCCACAGCCCAGGCAGGTCGATCACTTCGTCCGGGCTGGGCAGCGGGCTGCCTTCCAGACGCGAAAGCGTGAGCAAATCGTTCACCAGCGTCTGCATACGCGCAGCCTGCGTGGCCATCAGATCCAGATAGCGGCTGCGCTCAGCCTCGTCCAGCGGCAGGCTCTGCAAGGTTTCCACGAACCCGGCCAGCACCGTCAGCGGTGTGCGGATTTCATGCGACACATTGGCCACGAAATCGCGCCGCATGGCATCGGCCTGGGCCAGCGCGGTGATGTCGCGAGAGAGCATCAGCTGGTGGCCACTGCCATAGGGATACAGCTGCACCGACAGCTTGACCGGATGGCCAGGCGCATCGGCGCGGCCAGGCATGCGCACGTCCTGGGCAAACTGGCGGGCCGCGTAGTAGGCCGCAAAAGCGGGCTCGCGCACCAGGTTGCCCACGTGCTGCAACAAGTCGCGCCGCGGGTCAATGCCAAAGTGCTGGCCAGCAATATGGTTGCACCACTCGATGCGGCCTTCCGGATCGAGCAGCACCACACCATTGGGCGATGCCTGGATGGCCGCCAGAAAGTCTTGCAGGCGCTGGGCGCTTTCGTGGGCCTGCTGCCGGCTGGCGCGCAGGGCACGGCTGGTGCGGTAAGCCGCCTCACCCCAGGGGCCATGCAAAACAGGCAGCGCCCCCGTATCTGGCGGCGCCTTCAGCCAGGCCAGGTAGCGGCGCGCGCGCCAGGTGTCCAGCGCCATGGCGGCGATGCCGCCAGCCAGCACCCCGACCGCGGCCCCCGGCCAGCGCAGCCACCACCAGCCCAGCAGGCCGGGTATCAACTGCAACAGGGCGAAGAAAGACAGGCGAAGCAGCATGCGCGCACGAACATGGCAAAGCCTGCAACGATATCAGGCCCGCGCAGGCTCGGCCGGTTGCGCGCCTTGCGGCTGCGCGGTGAGGCGGTAGCCCACGCCGCGCACGGTTTCAATGAGCGGGCTGGCGGCGCCCAGCGCTTCGCGCAGGCGTTTGACGTGCACGTCCACCGTGCGTTCCTCGATGAAGACGTGGTCGCCCCACACCTTGTCGAGCAGTTGGGCACGGCTATGCACGCGCTCGGGGTTTTTCATCAAATGGTGCAGCAGCTTGAACTCGGTGGGGCCCATTTTGAGCATCTGCCCGTCGCAGCTCACGCGGTGCGTATCTGCATCCAGCAGCAGCGGCCCGATGCTGACCGAGCCGCTGGCCTGCTCAGGCGCGCGGCGGCGCAGCACGGCCCGGATGCGCGCCAGCATTTCCTTGGTGGAAAAGGGCTTGGTGATGTAGTCATCGGCCCCGGCATCCAGCCCCGCCACACGGTCGGCCTCGTCACCTCGCGCGGTCAACATGAGAATGGGCACACCCTTGGTGCGCTCGTCTTTGCGCCACTTGCGCGCCAGCGACAGGCCGCTTTCGCCCGGCAGCATCCAGTCCAGCAAGATGACGTCGGGCAACACGGCATCCAGCTCGCGCTGGGCGGTCTCGCCATCCATGGCCCAGGTGGGGGCAAAGCCGTTGTGACGCAGGTTGACGGCGATCAGCTCGGCAATAGGTGCCTCATCTTCGACGATGAGCACACGCGGCATGGTTCTCATCGCGGCAACATGTCCAGATCTTGCAGCTTGCCGTGGCGTACATCAGCGCCTTTGACGATGTAGATGATGGATTCGGCGATGTTCTTGGCGTGATCGCCAATGCGCTCGATGGCCTTGGCCAAAGTGAGCAAGTCCAGACTGGCCGATATCTTGCGCGGGTCTTCCATCATGTAGGTGATGAGCTTGCGCACGAAACCATCAAACTCGCGGTCGATCTCGTTATCGCCCTTGATGATGCCCACGGCATCATCGGCGCTCAAGCGGGCAAAGGCATCCAGCGCACGGCGAAGCTGCTCGGCGGCCAGGTTGGCGGCCACGCGCAGCTCGCCAGCGGGCAGCAAGCGGGCATTGCCGGACTCGGCAATGCGCTTGACCATGCGGGCGATCTTGGCCGCCTCGTCACCCACGCGCTCCAGGTTTGCCGTGGTGCGCGAGATGGCCAGCAGCAGCCGCAGGTCTATGGCCGTGGGCTGGCGCCGCGCGATGATGCTGGAAAGCTCACGGTCGATTTCCAGCTCCAGCGCGTTGACCCGGCGCTCGGTTTCCTCCACCTGGTCTGCCACCTCCAGGCTGAACTCCGACAGCGCATACATGGCCTGCCGAATCTGCATCTCTACCATGCCGCCCAGCTCCATCACGTGAGAGGAGACCTGGTTGAGCTCGTTGTCGAACTGGCTGGAAAGGTGTTTGTCTGGCATCTTGCCTGTGCTCCCGTCAGCCAAAGCGGCCGGTGATGTAGTCCTCGGTTTCCTTGCGCTTGGGCTTGAAGAAGATGTCTTCGGTGGAGCCAAACTCGATCAGCTCGCCCAGGTACATGTAGGCGGTGTAGTCGCTCACGCGCGCGGCCTGCTGCATGTTGTGCGTGACGATGGCGATGGTGTAGTCGCGCTTGAGCTCGTGCACCAGCTCCTCCACCTTGCCGGTGGAGATGGGGTCGAGCGCCGAAGTGGGCTCGTCCAGCAGCAGCACCGAAGGCTTGACGGCCACGCTGCGCGCAATGCACAGGCGCTGCTGCTGCCCGCCCGACAGCGACAGGCCCGACTGGCCCAGCTTGTCCTTGACCTCGTTCCACAGCGCGGCCTTGGTCAGCGCCCATTCCACGCGCTCGTCCATTTCGGCCTTGCTGAGTTTTTCGTACAGGCGCACGCCGAAGGCGATGTTTTCGTAAATCGTCATCGGAAACGGCGTGGGCTTTTGAAACACCATGCCGATGCTGGCGCGCAGCAGGTTCACGTCCACGCTCGCGTCCAGGATGTTCTTGCCGTAAAACAGAATCTGCCCCTCGGCGCGCTGGCCGGGGTAGAGGCTGTACATGCGGTTGAGCGTGCGCAGCAGCGTGGATTTGCCGCAGCCCGAGGGGCCGATAAACGCCGTGGCCTTGCGCTCGGGCAGAGCGATGTTGATTTTTTTCAGGCCCTGAAAACCGTTGCCGTAAAAAAAGTCCAGGTCGCGGATTTCCAGCGCAATGCGCTCTTGTTCGATGCGTGCGCCGCTGCGGTTGGCGGCCTGGGGCACAGGAGTAGCAATGTCCATGGTGTGGTTTGTCCTTGCAGCGTGTTTTTCTAGTGGCCCGCCGTCTTCTCGCGGAAGAACACGCGTGCCACGATGTTGATGAGCAGCACGGTGATCGTGATCAGCAGCGCGCCGCCCCAGGCCAGGCGAATCCAGTTGTCGTAAGGGCTCATGGCGAACTGGAAGATCACCACGGGCAGGTTGGCCATGGGGCCGCTCATGTCGGTGGAGAAGAACTGGTTGTTCAGCGCCGTGAACAACAGCGGCGCGGTTTCGCCGCTGATGCGGGCAATGGCCAGCAGCACGCCGGTGATAACGCCGGCCTTGGCCGCGCGCAGGGTGATGAGCAGCGCCACTTTCCAGCGCGGCGTGCCCAAGGCGGCAGCGGCTTCGCGCAGGCTGCCGGGCACCAGGCGCAGCATGTTTTCGGTGGTGCGCACCACCACGGGCACGGCAATCAGCGACAGCGCCACGCTGCCCGCGTAGCCCGAAAAGCTGCCCGTGGTGGCCACCAAAATGGCGTACACGAACAGGCCCAGCACGATGGAGGGGGCCGAGAGCATGATGTCGGTGACAAAGCGCGTGGCTTCGGCGGTCTTGCTTTCGTCGCCATACTCGGCCAGGTAAATGCCCGCCAGAATGCCGATGGGGGTGGACACCGCCACCGTCAGCGCCAGCATCAGCAAGCTGCCCACGATGGCGTTGCGCAGGCCGCCCCCTTCGGAGCCGGGCGCAGGCGTGTCCTGGGTAAACAGGTTCAGGTCGATGGCGCTCAAGCCCTTGCTCAGCAAGATCGCCAGGATCCACATGAGCACGAACACGCCCAGCACCATGGCGCCCATGGACAGCGTCAGCCCCACGGCGTTGGCCAAGCGGCGGCGGCGGTACAGGGCGGGATTGACAGGGGTCATTTCCATGAGGGATGTCTCCTCTTTCCAGGGTGTGGGGCGCCGCCTCAGCGGCCCTTGGCCTTTTCGGCGCGCGCAATCATCAGCTTGGCCAGCGCCAGCACGACGAAGGTGATGATGAAGAGCAAGAAGCCCAGCGCAAACAGCGCGGACATGTGCATCTCTGCCGCTTCGCCAAACTCGTTGGCCAGGGTAGAGGCAATGGAGGCGCCGGGCGAAAACAGCGAAGCGGGCATGCGCGTGGCGTTGCCGATGACGAAGGTGACGGCCATGGTTTCGCCCAGGGCGCGGCCCAGGCCCAGCATCACGCCGCCCACCACGCCTTTTTGCGTGTAGGGCAGCACCACCTTGCGCACCACTTCCCAAGTGGTGCAACCCAGGCCGTAGGCCGACTCGCGCAGGATGGAGGGCACGATCTCGAACACGTCACGCATCACCGCGGCAATGAAGGGCAGCACCATGAAGGCCAGCACGATGCCCGCCGTCAGAATGCCCAACCCGCTGATGGGCCCGCCAAACAGCCAGCCCACCAAGGGCATGCCGCCCAGCAGGTTTTGCAGCGGCACTTGCAGGTAATCGGCAAACAGCGGTGCAAACACGAACAGGCCGAACATGCCGTAGATGATGGATGGCACGGCCGCCAGCAGCTCCACCGCCGTGCCCAGGGGGCGGCGCAGCCAGGTGGGGCAGTTCTCGGTCAGAAACAGGGCAATGCCAAAGCCCAGCGGCACGGCAATCAGCATGGCAATGCCGGCGCTGGCCAGGGTGCCCACGATGGCAATGGCCGCGCCGTACTGGTCATTGATGGCGTCCCACTCGGTGCCCCACAAAAACGGCAGGCCGAAAGTCTTGAACGCCGGCCAGGCGTTGAGAAACAGCGAGACGATGATGCCCAGCAGCGCCAGCAGAACCAGCAGCGAAAACGCCTGCGTCAAGCGGTGAAACAGCGCATCTTGCAGGCGCTGCTTGCGGGCCACGGCCAACAGGCGATCGCCGGCCATCTCGCCTGGCTGGGGCTGCACTGAGCTGCTGTGGGGGGTAGTGGTCATCGCGACACTCATGAATAGCCTCTAAACGCTTGGCTTTTTAACACCGTCTGACGACAAGCGGCCTGCCCTCCATCAGTTTTCCGGCAGGCCGCTTGCGCCGCATCGCGGCTTACTTGTTGGCGATCTGCGACCAGACCTTGCTGCGGATTTCAGCTGTCAGGTTGTCGGGCAGGGCCACGTAGTCCAGCTCGGAGGCCATCTTCTTGCCGTTGGCAAAGGCCCAGTCGAAGAACTTCAGCACCTCGGCAGACTGCGCCTTGTCAGCAGGCTGCTTGTACATGAGGATGAAAGAAGCCGTGGAGATGGGCCAGGAGGCTTCGCCCTCAGGATTGACCATGGACACGCCCATGCCCGGCACGCTGAACCAGTTCACGCCTGCGGCTGCCGCGGCAAAGGACTCTTCCGTGGGGCTGACGAACTTGCCGGCCTTGTTCTGCACTTGCAAGAAGGTCAGGTTGTTGCGCTTGGCATAGGCGTATTCCACGTAGCCGATGGCGCCGCGGATGCGGCCCACGTTGGCGGCCACGCCTTCGTTGCCCTTGCCGCCCACGGTGTTCTGGCCCGGCCATTTGACGGCAGCGCCCTTGCCCACGGTGTCGGCCCACTCTTTGCTCACGCTGGCCAGGTAGTCCGTCCAGTTGAAGGTGGTGCCCGAGCCGTCGGAGCGGTGCACCACGGTGATGCCCTGGTCAGGCAGGGTCTTGCCGGGGTTCAGGGCCGTCAGCTTGGGATCGTTCCACTTGGTGATCTTGCTCATGAAGATGTCGGCCAGCACCGGGCCGGTAATGCGCAGCTCGCCCGGCTTGAAGCCTTGCACGTTGATCACCGGCACCGAGCCGCCGATGATGGCCGGAAACTGCACCAAGCCGTCTTTTTCCAGATCGGCGCCGGACATGGGCGCATCGGTGGCGCCAAAGGCCACGGTCTTGGCGCGGATCTGGCGGATGCCGCCCGAAGAGCCGATGGACTGGTAGTTCAGGCCCGTGCCCGTGGCGGCCTTGTAGCCCTCGGCCCACTTGGCGTACACAGGGTACGGAAAGCTGGCGCCCGCGCCGGTGATGTCGGCGGCATAGGCGGCGGTGCCCACCAGGGTGCCCAGCGCGGCGGCGGCCATGGCTTTGAGGAAGCTGCGTTTCATGAAAGGTGTCCTTATCTCAAGTGAAGTGGTCAAGACGGATGTCAATGTATGTAGGCAATATGACAATCCCGTGACGACACAAAAACGCCACAGGTTCGAAAAAATTCCCCTGGGGCAACAGCACAACGCCGCGCGCTGGCAAAAATTCCATCTCACCGGCCAGCGCCGCGCCCGCCGCAAGGCATGCGCCACAATCGCCAGGGCGCAGCCGCAGCTTTTTGCGACCTGTGCCTTCGTTTTTTCTCCTGACTTGACTCTATGCCAACCGGAACGCGCCTTGCCGCTGTGGACTTGGGCTCCAACAGCTTTCGCCTTGAAATCGCCAAGCTGGAAATGGGCCAGATACAACGCGAGGAGTACCACAAGGAAACCGTGCGCCAGGGCAACGGCCTGGACGCCGAGCGCCGCCTGTCGCAAGAAGCCATGGAGCGCGGCTGGAACTGCCTGGCCCGCTTTGGCGAGCGGCTGGCCGGCTTTGCGCCGCAGCAAGTGCGTGCCGTGGCCACGCAGACCTTGCGCGAAGCGCGCAACCGCGACGAATTTCTGGAGGTGGGGCAAAAGCTGCTGGGCTTTCCCATCGACGTGATCTCGGGCCGCGAAGAAGCGCGCCTGATTTACCAGGGCGTGGCGCATTTGCTGCCGCAGTCCAGCGAGCGACGCCTGGTGATCGACATTGGCGGGCGCTCCACCGAGCTGATCACCGGTTGCGGCTACACCGCGCACGCCATGGAGTCCTACCGCGTGGGCAGCGTGGCCTGGTCCATGCGCTATTTCGCCGACAACATCCTGTCGGCGCGGCATTTCGAGCGTGCCGAGATCGCCGCCAAGGCAGTACTGGACGACGCCATCGGCACCCATGGCCGTGAGCACTGGGACACGGCCTATGGCTCTTCCGGCACCGTGGGCGCAGTCGCCAGCACGCTCTGGCTGGCCGGGCGCGCGCCCGCCGAGGGGCAAATCACCCGCGAGGGGCTGGACTGGCTGCGTGCCAAGCTCATCAAGGCACGCCGCTTTGACGACATTCGCCTCGAAGGCATCAAGGAAGAGCGCAAAGCCGTCATCGGCGGCGGCCTGTCGGTGCTGCGCGCGCTGTTCGACTTGCTGGACATCGACACCCTGCACCACGCCCACGGCGCTCTGCGCCACGGCGCGCTGTTTGACCTGCTCGACCGTGAACAGCCACAAACCGACATGCGCGCCAACGCCGTGCAACTGCTGGCCACGCGCTTTGCCGCCGATGCGCGCCAGGCCGACCGCGTGGCACGCACCGCCTTGGACCTGCTGGCACAACTGCTGCCGCCGCTGGACAAACCCGTGCGCCACGCCCTGGCCCAGCAGGTGCTATGGGCCGCACAGCTGCATGAAATCGGCACGCGCATTTCACATGCCGACTACCACAAGCACGGCGCCTACATCCTTGACAACGCCGACATCCCCGGCTTTGCCATGCACGAGCTGCACGCCCTGAGCGAGCTGGTGCTGGGCCACCGGGGCAAGCTGCGCAAGCTCGAAGCGCGCTTTGGCGACGCGCTGTTCATGCACCAGCTATTGGCACTGCGGCTGGCCGTCCTCCTGTGCCACGCCCGGCAAGACCCTGCGCACGAAGACCTGCGCATCAGCGCCGATGCCGGCGGCTTTCACCTGCGCCTGCCCCCCGGCTGGGCCTGCGCCTGGCCCCAGTCCACCCACCTGCTGCGCGAAGAAAGCCTCGCCTGGCAGCGCACCCCCTGGGCACTGCACCTGAGCGACGGCAAACGCACCCTTGCCGCCACCTGAAAAGCCCAGGCCCGCCACAGCCCGAGGGCCGCAGCGCAAGGGGTTCAAGCAACACCTTAAAAAAGGCCATTTGCGCACCATACACACCAAAGTTTGCTATATTTTAAATAGCAAACAGGTTGACAGACAGGCAACCTGCCGCGTCAACCCGCCTGGTCTGCCTGTGCTGCGCCGGGCACGCGGTGCCAGCGCCACAGCAGCACCATACCCACGGCCAGCAGGTGCAAGGCCATGCCCCTCCAGGGGCTGGTGTGCGCCAGGTCGTCGGCATGGGCACTGACTGCGCCCCACAGCGGCCACAGCCAGGGCAGCAGCGCCGTGTCAGCGCCAGCCTGGGCGCCCAGCAACATCACCGGCAGCAGCAAATCCAGCACCAGACAGCTCAGCAAAGCCATGGCCACGGGCGAGCGGCGGCTTGCCCCCCAGGCAAAAAACAGCACGATGCCGGCGTTGCGCAGCATGTACAGCAGCATGGGCGCCATCAGCTGGGCGGGCGCCATGGCGCTGTGGGATGGCGCGCTCAGCAGCAAGGGCAGCAGGCACAGCGCCGCCAGCCCCCAGCTCAGCGGCCACAGGGGCAGCGCCTGCGCCCAGCGGCGCCACTGACGCTGGCGTGCGTGGTAGCCCAGGGTCTGCCAGCGCAGGCGGCTGTCCGCCACGGTCAGCAGGTTCACCCCCGTGGCGGCCAGGGCCACCCAGAAGATGGCCGTCAGCAGCCGCCAGGCCAGCGGCCATTCGGGCGGCAGAAAACCGGCCAGCACCCCGCCCAGGGCCGCGCAGCCCAGCGGCCAGGCCCAGGGCAAGGTGCGCACCATGAGCTGCTCGCCCATGCAGCGCCAGGCCGCCAGCAGGCCCAGCGCCAGCATGGCCAGGGCCAAAGCCAGCGCCTGCCACTGCGGGGCCCAGCCCAGCTGCCACCAGCCGCCCTGGGGGTCGTCTGCCCCCGTGTCCAGCAGGCCCCACAGGCCGATCACGGCTTGCATCCCCATCAGCACCAGCAACAGCAGCAGCCCGCTCAAGGCGCTGTGCAAGGGCTGCACCTGGCGCGGATCGCGCACGTGCAGGCATGTGGCCATGACCCAGGCGTGCAGGGCCAGCGCGGCTGCCATGCCCGCGGCCAGCAGCGGCAGCACCAGGCCCCATTGGCCCTGGCGCAGGGCGCTGGCGGCCACCACGGCCGCGCACAGCAGCGCGCCATACCAGGCGTAGCTGACCGCGCCCAGCAGCTTGCCCCAAGTCATTTGCCAAGGGGTCAGGCTGGACAGGCGCTGCTGGTCCCAGGTGCGCTCGGCCACTTCCTGGTTGATGCTGCTCACCGTCAGCACGCTGCCCCAGGCCGCCGCCAGCGCGCCCATGAGCACGCCAAAGATGTTGCCCAGATCGCGCCACAGCTCGGACGCGCTGCTTGAGGAATAAACGCCCATGGCGATGAGCAGTAGCACGGCCGGCATGAGCACGGCGCGCTGGGGCGACCATTGCAGCCACAGGTTGCGGCGGAATTCGGGGTTCATGCAGGTTCTCCTTGCCGCAGGCTGCGGGCGTAGCTGGCTTGCAGGCTGCTGCGCGTTTCGGTCAGGCCGGCCAGGGGCAGGCCGGCTTGCACCAGCGCGGCCAGCAGTGCGGCGCGCGCGGCCAGATCGGCGCTGGCCAGGCGCAGCTGGGTGGCCGCTGGCGCCAGCGCCGTGTCGCTGGCGCCTGGCGGCGGGGTCAGCACCTGCACCTCAAACGGCAGGGCGGCCAGCGCGTCGGCCAGGCGCTGGGCCAGCTGGGGCACGGCGGCGGCCCATTGGGCCGTCAGCAGCACGTGGGTGGCTGCGCCCTCGCCCGCTGCGCCCGCGTGCAGGCTTTCATGCTGGGTCACGCGGCCGCCGCGCAGCGCCAGGATGTGGGTGCAGTATTCGTCCAGCTCGCTCAGGATGTGGCTGGACACCAGCAGCGTCATGCCCTGGGCCTGCAATTGGCGAAACAAGCCCGCCAGGCTGCTGCGCGCTTCCGGGTCCAGGCCGCTGGCGGGCTCGTCCAGCAGCAGCACTTGCGGCTGGTGCACGATGGCCTGGCCAATGGCCACGCGCTGGCGCTGCCCGCGCGAGAGCGCCGTGGTCAGCGCATGCAGCTTGTCTTGCAAACCCAGCATCTGGGCGGTGCGCTGCACCTGCGCGGCCAGCTGGCTGGCCGGCACCCCCTGCGCAGCAGCGGCGTGGCGCAGGCACTGGGCCACGGTCAGCTCGGCGTACAGGCCAAAAAAGTCGGACAGATAGCCCAGCCGGGCGTGGGCCTGGCGCGGGTGTTCCAGCACGTCGATGCCTGCTACCTGGATCTGTCCGGCCAGGGGCACGTCCAGCCCGGCCAGGCAGCGCAGCAAGGTGGACTTGCCCGCGCCATTGGGGCCGACCAAGGCGGTGATGGTGCCCTGGGCAATATGCAGGCTGACCCCGTGCAGCGCGCGGTGGCCGGGGTAGTCAAAAACCAGATGCTTGACATGGATCATGGGAATCGATTGTGGCGGATGCAAGCCGCACGGAACCGGCGGGAAAGACGTGCGGCCTTGTCCGACAAAACGCCCGCATGCGGCTGTCTATAGTGCAAGGAGTCGGTGCGCGCCCCGCGCCCGAAGCCTGTCATGAAAGGAACGTTCCCCATGAAACGCCTGTTTGCCCTGCTCGCCCTGTCTGGTGCCGTGTGCCTGCCCGCCGTGGCGCAAATGAGCCCTGCCGAAACCAATCTGGACAAAAACGCCGCCCGCATGGAAGCGCGCAACGCCCGTGGCAGCCAGCTGACCACCGTCACCCCCGAGCAGGCCGAGCGCAACGCCCTGCAACGCTGCGCCAACCTGCCTGAGTTCTACAAGGTGGATTGCGAAGCCCGCGTCAAGGGCCAAGGCGGTCAGGCCAGCGGCAGCGTGGTGGGCGGCGGCATCGTCCGCGAAACCGTCACCACCATGCCCCAGGCCGAGCTGGACACCCTGCGCCGCAACGCCACCGCGCCGCAGCTGCCGCAGCGGGCCGAAGGTGCCCCGGCTGGCGAGCCCCACCGCCACCACAACCACGCCAAGCCCCACTCCTCGCACGGCCAGCCCAAGCCTAAGCAGCCCCAGTAAGCTGCTGCAAGCGTTCACGGCCCAAGCTGCCCTTTTCGGGCAGCTTTTTTTATGGCCGCACCGGCTGCCCCAGCCCGCCCTCGCCCAGCAGCGCCACCACGGCAGAAAAGCTCACGAACGCCAGCGCCGTCGTCCACAAAATGATGCGCGCCACACGCCCGTTGTCGGCGCCAAAGCGCTCGGCCAGCAAGGTCACGTTGCCTGCCGACGGCAGCGCCGCAGCCAGCACCAGCGGCGCCAGCGCGCCCGGCGCCAGCCCACCTGCCCCCACGGCGGCAGCGCCCGCGCCCCACACCAGCGCAGGGTGCAGCAGCAGCTTGGCCGCCACGATGGCCCCCACGTCACCCCGCGGCGCGGCGTGCACGCGGCCGCCTTCGGTCATGCGCACCTGCATTTGCGAGCGCGCCAGCACCGCCCCAATGGCAAACAAGGCCGTGGGCGACGCCGCATCGGCCAGCATGTGCACCACGCGCGCGGCCGGCTGCCACAGCGCCAGCTCCAGCCAGCCGGCCAGCGCGCCCAGCAAAATGGCCCAGGGCATGGGGTTGCGCAGCACGCCCTTGAGCGCGCGCACCACGGCGGCGCAGGCGCCATCGCCCTGGCCGCTGCCCGGCGCAGCCCCCACATGGGCCAGCCCGATGCAGACCGAGGTGGTCACCACCAAGTCCACCAGCAGCGTGGCCATGACCGGCCCGGCCGCTGCCTCGCCCAGCAGCGCCAGAATCAGCGGCACACCCATGAAGCCCGAATTGGGAAACGCCGCCACCAGCGCGCCCATGGCCGCATCCGGCCAGCTGGCGCCGCGCCGCCGGGCCCACCACACGGCCAGCGCCACCAGCCCCAGGCCGCAGCCCAGCCACAGCAGCGCCACCACGGGGTCGAACAGCCGCGCCAACGGCGTGCCGCTGCCAAAGCGAAACAGCATGCACGGCAGCGCAAAGTACAGCACGAAGGCGTTCAGCCCCGGCACCGCCTCCAACGGCAGCACGCGCGAGCGCGCGCCCAGGTAGCCGCAAAGCACCAGGGCGAAAAAGGGAAAGGTGACGGCAAAGATGCTGGCAAGTGATGACATGAAAGGCATTCAAGAAAAAAGCGCGGGCAAATCGCGCTTTCACTGGTGATCAGCGGCAGAGTCCTCCGTCAGCCATGGGCAGCTCCGTACTCTGGAATTGCGTACCCAGCAGCGCGGCGATGAACTGTCTGTTTGCGTTATGTCTACCACCCGCTGCTCGCAGGCAGAGCCCTGAATTCTCGGATGTCAACCAAAAGCGTGAGCACATCTCCCGCGCTACCGCGATTACTCCTTGCCGTGAAACCACAGCCTTTGCCCGCTGCCGCTGCCTTGCCAGAGCCAACGCTGACCATAGCCCCGGTAGCTTTCTTTCCACACCACAGCACCCTGTGCATCGGTGGCCGCCAGCGGGCTGCCGCTGATGTCGGTGTGGATGTAGGTGATGCTGTCGCCGCTGCCCTGGGCATATGCCGGGCCAGCTGACAGCAGCAGCGCCCACAGCAGCCACAGGGCGTGCAGCCACTTCAGGGGTTGCTGGCTTTTGAGGCAGGGGGCGCGGGAAGTCATGGCCGGCTCCTCCAGCGGCCAGGGACCAGGGCCAGACCGCCCAGCAGGGCGGCCAGCAGCAGCTGCGCCCAGAGCGAGAGGGTGGGGATGGCCGTGAGGGTGCCTGCCTTGGCTTTGTCCGTCTCAGCCGCGAATGCGCTTGCGCTGCTGCCTGTGTCCGTGGCTTGCGCCAGTTGGGTGCGCCCTCTGGCGGCTTCGCTCATCTGTTGCTGCCAGTGCTGGGCGCTGATGGCCAGCAGGGCGGCCGTGTGCTTGGCCGGCGCTGAGGTGCCTTTGTTTGGGCCTGTGTCTGCCTTACTGGCCGATGGCGCGCAGATAACTGCACATGCAGATAGCCCTGCTGGCAGGTGGCACGCCAGAAGTCCTTGGTCAGCCATGCCGAGGCATTCGAGCTTTTTCATACAGAATTTGCCGGCTTCCGTCGGGCAGCTCCAGCACGGGATTGGAAGCCGCGGATGTCCACAAGGATGAGCAAATGCCCTTGTTGGCCCCGCGGATCACGCGATGCCGCGCGTAGCGCAATGCGGCTACTTTCACAAAATGCAAAAGAGCACACAAGAGGGTGAGCCTTTTTTTCCTCCTGGCGATTACCCTAAGAACCCGGTCAAATCCTTTGCGCCCATCTCTGGCTGGCGGCAAGAGACTCAAGGTGCCCATCGGTATCATCCCCCGCTTTGCCCGGTGCAGGCGCGATCTGCGCCGCCGTTTCCCCCTCCCCCAGCGCATGTCCTCCGGTCTCAACCTCGCCCAGCAAGACGCCGTCAACCACCTGCGCGGGCCGTGCCTGGTGCTGGCGGGGGCGGGCTCAGGCAAGACGCGCGTGATCACGCACAAGATCGCCCGCCTGATCCAGACCGGGGTAGCGCCCGAGCGCATTGCCGCCATCACCTTCACCAACAAGGCCGCCGCCGAAATGCGCGAGCGCGCCCGCGCGCTGGTGGGCAAGGCCGCCGGCCAGGTGCTGATCTGCACTTTTCACGCCCTGGGCGTGCGCCTGCTGCGCGAAGACGGCGCGGTGCTGGGCCTGAAGGCGCAGTTCAGCATTCTGGACAGCGACGACGTCATCAGCCTGCTGAAAGACTGCGGCGGCACCACCGACGCGGCCACCGCACGGCAGTGGCAGTGGACCATCAGCCGCTGGAAGAACGCGGGTCTGAGCGCCGAGGCCGCGCTGGCCCAGGCCAGCAGCGAGGCCGAGCGCCAGACCGCCCTGCTGATGGCCCGCTACCACGAGCGCCTGGCCGCCTATCAGAGTGTGGACTTTGACGACCTGATCGGCCTGCCCCTGCGCATGCTACAAAACCATGAGCAAGTAGCGCAGAAATGGCAAGCGCGCCTGGCCCATGTGCTAGTGGACGAATACCAGGACACCAACGCCACGCAGTACGAGCTGATGAAGCTGCTGGTCGGCAGCCAGGGCAGCTTTACCGCCGTGGGCGACGACGACCAGAGCATCTACGGCTGGCGCGGCGCCACGCTGGACAACTTGAAGCGCCTGCCGCAGGACTATCCGCGCCTGAAAGTCATCAAGCTGGAGCAGAACTACCGCTCCACCAGCGCCATCCTGCGTGCGGCCAACAACGTCATCGGCCCCAACCCCAAGCTGTTTCCCAAAACCCTGTATTCCGAACTGGGCGAAGGCGAGCCCGTGCGCGTGGTGGACTGCGACCATGAGCAGCACGAGGCCGACCGCGCCGTGGCACGCATTCAGTCGCTGCGCGAAACCTCTGCGCACAAGGAGTGGCACGACTTCGCCATCCTCTACCGCGCCAACCACCAGGCCCGCGTGTTCGAGCAGGCGCTGCGCCGCGCACAAATCCCCTACAAAGTCTCGGGCGGCACCAGCTTTTTCGACCGCGCCGAAATCCGCGACCTGTGCGCCTGGCTGCGCCTGTGGGTCAATGAAGACGACGACCCGGCCTTTCTGCGCGCCGTCACTACCCCCAAGCGCGGCATCGGCCACCAGACGCTGGCCGCCTTGGGCGAATTTGCCACGCGCTACAAGCTCAGCCTGTTTGGCGCGCTGTTCTCCCATTCGCTGGGCGCCGCCCTGCCCGCCCGCGCCGTGGGCAGCCTGCACGAATTCGGCCGGCAACTCAACGACCTGCAACACCGCGCCCGCCACACCGTGGGCCACGAGGCCGCGCGCAGCTTCCTGGCCGACTGGCTCAAGGACATCGGCTACGAACAGCACCTGATCGACAACAGCGACAGCGCCCCGCAAGCCACCGCGCGCTGGGGCAACGTGCTGGAGTTTTGCGACTGGATGGCCGGGCGCTGCGGCGGCCAGATCCGCGACGAAGCGGGTGTGACCAGCAGCACCGGACACAAAAGCCTGCTGGAAGTGGCGCAAACCATTTCCCTCATCTCCACCCTGAACGAGCGCGAGCAAGACCCCAACGTCGTCACCCTCTCCACCCTGCACGCCGCCAAAGGCCTGGAATGGCCGCACGTGGTACTCGCCGGCGTGGTCGAGGGCGTGCTGCCCTTTCGCCCCGACGAAGATGCAGGCGCCGCCGCGCAGGCCGCCCGCATCGAGGAAGAGCGCCGTCTGATGTACGTGGGCATCACCCGCGCCCAGCGCACCCTGGCCGTCAGCTGGACGCGCCGGCGCAAGAAAGGACGCGAAATGGTGCCCGCCCAGCCCAGCCGCTTCATCGCCGAAATGGCGCTGGACAAAGCCACCACCCGCGAAGACCCGCGCGAAAAGCTCAAAGCCCTGCGCGCCGAATTCGCCCGCCGCGCGGCCGCCGCACAAACGCAGAACCCACCAGCGTCCTGAATTACCCCCTCCGCCCACCTGCCATGCCCGCCACCCCGACAAGCAGCCCCTCCCGCCCGAGCAGCGCCCTCATGCTGGCCGCCTGCGCCGCATTGGCCGCCTGCGCCAGCACTGCAACACCCTCCCCTGCCCCTGATGCCCCCGACGCCGCCTGCCCCCATGTGCGCCACCTGCACGCCGCACAGTTGTATGGAAGCTGGGAACTCGAGCTCACCGCCCTGGGCCAGCGCGGGCAACTCACCTTGCGCCAGCACCCCGAATTCAGCGACAGCCTGCGCGGCGAATTTCGCTACGGCGGCCACCGCTCCATCGCATCGGGCGACGTGGAAGACGGCGAATTCAACCTGGACGAGTCACGCGACGGCAAGCGTTTTTTCGCCTTCTGGAGCGGGCACCTGGTGCCCCAAGCCTGCGGCGCCGAAATCCGCGGCACCTGGCAAACCGTGCCTGCCGACGGCCAGCCTGCGCAGGAAAGCCCCTTCGTGCTGCGCCGAAGCGGCACGCAGCCCGGGCGTTAGCCCGCCACCAAGCCGCCCCAGCGGCACAAAAAGAGCTTATCAAAAAAGGCCATTTGCGCGCGTATATAAAAGGTTTTAAGCTATTAAATAAATAGCAACCACCCCTTCAAACCATCGCGCCAGGGCTCAGCCAATGCATCCGCACCCCGCACCGGGCCTGCCGTGCGTTTATTGCAGCAAATGCTCGGGATGGCTGCCCAGCCGCACCAGCGCCTCGCGTGTGGCCCGTGCGGTCAGCGCCTCGTCCTCCACCGGCACCAGCAGGCCCGCCTGCAAATAGGCCGCCAGGCGGCGGGTTTGCACCAAAAAGCTGTGCCCCACACCGCCAGACAGCAGGTGCAACTGGCCACGCGCACTGCGCCATACGTATTGCACCTGCGCCACATGGCCTTGGTAATCCAGCGAGAACCAAGTGCCCACCTCCAGCTCGCGCGCCCAGTGCAGCATGCCTTCGGTTGGCTGCGACCCGCCCGTGGCAATGACCTCCAGGCCGCTGCCTTCCACGCCGGACATCAGCTCAATCATGCCCGGATCCAGCAGCATGTCGCCCTCGGGATCGTCGGTAATCACATCCTCCAGCCCAGCCAGCCCCTGGGCCAGCTCATCCAGCTTGTGCTGCGGCATGCCTTCGTCGCGCGACACGAAAGCCTGCGTCACGGCCGCATTGATGAGCTTGACATGCCCATCTTGCTCATCCGCACCCATGCCCAGCAGGCCCATGCCCTCGCGCAGCGAGCCCAGCAGTCCCGAGAGCTGACGCACCACGCGAGTGCGCTCGGCACGGTCTGGCTTGGGACTGACCGCCCACAGCAAATCGGCCGCAGCCTGCTTAAAGCGCAGTGTCTCGGCATGCTGCGGGCCGCGCCGCACAGCCGACAGCGCCAGCACCCGCGACCAGACGCGAAACAGAAACTCGCGCACATCCTCCGGTGCCGGCAAATGCCCGAGCATGCGGCGCAACTCAATGGTGTACTGAATAGACAGGGTCTCTTCCTGCTCCACCTGCTGCGCCAGCGTGGCTGCCTGCTGCACGCCCCACGATTCGGTCAGTGAACGACCCAGGAATTTCTTGAACTCATCCAGCACGAGCTGATAGACACGGCGGCCCGTTTCAGGATACTGCTCAATCACCTGCACGATGCGCTTGATTTCACGCTCCAACCGGCTGCCCGCCACTTGCGAGGCGTCAAAACCCAGCACGCAAGCGCCCATGCGGTCGATCAACTGCCGCGCCGGATGCTGCACCGAAGCGAAAAAGTCCGGCTCGGCCAGCGCCAGCCGCAACACAGGGATTTGCAGACGCGCGAACCATACGCGGATGGCAGCAGGTATGCGCTCTTCGGCCAAAATGGCCTGAAACATCTGCGCCACGATCTCAATCGTGGCCTTCTCGCTGGGCTTGTCCGCCTTGGCCTTGAGCACGCTGGCACGCTGGCGCAGCTGCACGGCAATGTCTTGCACCTGCGCGGGCGTAGGTGCCACGCGCACGGGCTGCGGCGCTCCGCCAGCCACACCGGGCATCGACGGGCGCTCCATCCACTCCGTCACGGCAAACAGCGTGGCTTGCTCCGTCAGCGCCTGGTTCAGCTGCGGCGATAGCGGGCGGGTAGATGAGGGGCCCGCCTGCCCGAAATCGGCCACACGGTCAGATACCAAGCGGCGCAACTGGCCCAGCACACCCTGCGCGCGCTGGCGCATGCGCGCCATGGGCGACATGCCCGTGACCATGCGCGTTTCCTGCTCAGCCCAGGCCAGTGCCGATGGGCGCACGTAGGGCGTCTGGGTCATGGGGCTTGAATGGGCCGCCGCGCCACCACCATGGGCCTGACCCGCAGCCATGGCCTGCCCATGACCGCCGCCACGGAACGCATGCGACATCCCGCCAGGCGCACCGTGAGAAAACCGATCCTGATAAGCCGGCCCGGGCGCCATGTGCTCCGGTACAGGGACTGAATCTGCCGGACGCGAAGCAGCAAAAGGCCCAGGCCGGGAAGACAGCTGAGATGAGATCTGAGAAGAAAAGGCGTTGCCTTCATCGGCACGGCGCACGCGGCGGCGCATATCGATGTGTGCCTCCACGCCCTGCTGAACAAGCCACTGGTTGATATCTTTGTAGGCGGCGACCATGCGCGCCGTCAACACGCCAGCCACCTCGCCGTGGAGGCTGGCGAACATGGCTCGCGGCATGCCCCGCTCAGTCCAGGCCTGCACCAGCATCTGCGCCAGTGTCTCGGGCCGCAGCACATCCTTGGCAGGCAGATCCTGCCCGCGCTCCAGTGCCTGAATGCGCAGACGCAAGTCGTTGAAATGCGTGCCCGCCGCATCCATGACCGCCGTTCCCAGACGAGAGGCAATGATCTTGCGCTCGATCTCCTCGTCATCGACCAGACTCAAGCCTCCTAGGCCCGTCACACTCGCACCGCCACTTCCATCGGTGCCCTTGCCCGCCGCATCACGCCAGCGGCGGCTGACATCGGCGGCCCACTGCGCGCGTTCACGCCGGAAGGCATCGGCCGCATCCAGCGCCTCGCGTGCCTGCTCCGCACTGGCAAACCGCCCCGTTTCGGCCTGCTCAGCCAGCGCCGCTTGCATCTTGCCTGCCAGGTCTGGCACAGCCGCATCCAGGGCCAGGACAAAGCGCTCGCGCGCCTGACGCGCAAGCGCATGCGTGGCAATGGGCGGTGAGGTGGCCATGCGGCGTATGTCCAGCTGAAGTCGGTCAAGAAAAGAGGCAGCGGCTGCGCCCAATCATCGCATGCGCCGTACCCAGCTCAACCCCTGGCCTGGCGCACTTTGGGCGAGTGCAGGCGCTCACACCACGGCGCCCGCGTTGGGATCGTTCGGATCTACTTCCTTGCGTGTCTTGATCAGATCCTCACGCTTGACACCCAGCCACATGGCAATGGCCGCGCCTACGAACACAGATGAGTAAATACCAAAGCAAATGCCAATAGTCAGCGCCATGGCGAAGTAATACAGCGTCTCGCCGCCAAACAGCAGCATGGCCAGCACCATGGCCTGCGTAGAAGCATGGGTAATGATGGTGCGGCTGATGGTGGAGGTGATGGCGTAGTCGATCACCTGTTGGGTGCTCATCTTGCGGTAGCGGCGAAATGTTTCGCGGATACGGTCAAAGATCACCACCGACTCGTTCACCGAATACCCCAGGATGGCCAGAATGGCCGCCAGCACGGCTAGCGAGAACTCCCACTGGAAGAAAGCAAAAAAGCCCAGGATGATGATCACGTCGTGCAAGTTGGCAATCACCCCGGCCACGGCGTATTTCCACTCAAAGCGGACCGCCAAGTAGATCATGATGCCCACCACCACGAAGGCCAATGCCATCAGGCCGTCAGTGGCCAGCTCCTGCCCCACCTGCGGGCCCACGAACTCGGTGCGCCGCAGCTCCACCTTCTGCCCGCCCGCGCGCAGTGCCTGGAGCACATGCTCGCTTTGCTGAGCCGAAGACTCGCCCGCCTTGGGCGGCAGGCGGATGATGACGTCCTGCGAGGTGCCAAAGTTCTGCACCTGCACCTCGGCATAGCCCAGGCCGGCAATGGCCCCCCTGACCTGCTCCAGGTCGGCAGGCTGCTCATAGGCCACCTCCATCACGGTGCCGCCAGTGAACTCCACCGACAGGTGCAGGCCGCGCGTGACGAGAAAAAACACCGCCAGCACAAAGGCGATGATGGACACCGCGTTGAGCACCAACGCGTGGTTCATGAACGGAATGGTGCGCCGGATGCGGAAAAATTCCATGGCTGTGGTTCCTTATGTCCTTGTTTCTCAGGCCGTCTTGGTTTCGTCATCCGGCCCCAGAGCGCCGTCAGGGGCCGTGCCGCCTTCAGGCCGCCAGACCGTGCCGATGGACACTGTTTTGAGCTTCTTCTTGCGGCCATACCACAGGTTCACCAGCCCGCGCGAGAAGAACACGGCAGAGAACATGGAGGTCAGCAAACCGATGCAATGCACTACCGCAAAGCCACGCACCGGCCCAGAGCCAAAGGCCAGCAACGCCAGACCGGCGATGAGGGAAGTGACGTTGGAATCCAGAATCGTGGCCCAGGCGCGGTCATAACCGGCATGAATGGCCGCCTGCGCCGACGCGCCGTTGCGCAACTCTTCCCGCACCCGCTCGTTGATGAGCACGTTGGCGTCGATGGCCATGCCCAGCGCCAGTGCCATGGCCGCCATGCCCGGCAGGGTCAGCGTGGCTTGCAGCATAGACAGCACGGCAATCAGCAGCAGCAGGTTAAAGCCCAGCGCCAGGCTGGAGAACACGCCAAACAGTGCGTAATAAGCGCACATGAACACGCAGATGACGATGAAGCCCCACTTCACACTGTTGAAGCCCTTGGCGATGTTTTCCGCGCCCAGGCTGGGGCCGATGGTGCGCTCTTCAATGATTTCCATGGGCGCAGCCAGCGAGCCCGCGCGCAGCAGCAGCGCCAGATCGTTTGCCTCAGCAGAACTCATGGCGCCGGAGATCTGAAAGCGCGTGCCCAGTTCGGCCTGGATCACGGGTGCCGTCAGCACCTCACCCTTGCCCTTTTCAAACAGGATGATGGCCATGCGTTTTTTCAGGTTTTCGCGGCTGACGTCCCGCATGATGCGCCCGCCCTTGGCGTCCACCGTCAAGTCCACCTTGGGCTGCTGTGTCTGCTGGTCAAAACCCGGCTGGGCATCGGCCAGGCTGTCGCCGGTCAGAATGACCTGGCGCTTGACGATCACGGGCTGCTCACCACGTTCGCCCGTAGCCGGGTCGGTAAAGGGCATCATGAAACGCTCGGAGCCGAAAGGCACAGGGCCAGTGCCCGCCTCGGCTGCCCGGCCTTCGGCACTTTCGTCCACCAGGCGCATCTCCAGCGTGGCGGTACGGCCCAGAATGTCCTTGGCCTTGGCCGTGTCTTGCACGCCGGGCAGCTGCACCACCACGCGGTCAGCGCCCTGCTGCTGGATCACCGGCTCGGCCACACCCAGCTCGTTGACGCGGTTGTGCAGCGTGGTGATGTTCTGCTTGACAGCGTCAGACTGCACCTTCTGCAGTGCCTGCGGCTTGAAGCTGGCCACCAGGCGCGGCTCAGCACCTTCGCTCACCTGCACGTCCAGGTCGGGGAATTGATCCACCACCACGCGGCGCGCAGCCTCCAGCGTGGCTGCATCACGTGCGCGAACCTGAATATCGCGCCCCTCGCGGCTGATGCCGCCATGGCGCACATCCTTTTCGCGCAGGGCTACGCGGATATCGTTGACCGTGGCATCCAGCCGCTTGGTGATGGCCGTGCTCATGTCCACCTGAAGCATGAAATGCACGCCTCCGCGCAGATCCAGCCCCAGATACATGGGCTTGGCGCCCAGCGCCGTCAGCCAGGCGGGCGAGCGGGAAACGAGGTTGAGCGCAACGATGTAGCCCGCATCGCTCGCATCGGGATTGAGTGCGCGCTCAACCACGTCGCGCGCGCGGATTTGCGTGTCGGTCGTATCAAAGCGCGCCCGGATGGAGTTGCCCTCCAGAGCGATCTGAACGGGCGTCAGATCAGCCGCCTTGAGCGCCGCTTCCACGCGCGCCAGGGTGTCGCTGTCCACCCGGGAAGTGACCTTGCCTGCCGACACCTGCACCGCTGGCGCCTCGCCATACAGGTTGGGCAGCGTGTAAATCACCGCCACCAGCAAGGTGATAACGATGATGGCGTATTTCCAGATCGGGTATCGGTTCATGAGGAAAGGCAAGGGCGGTCAGAAAAGAAAAAGGCGGCCGCCTGGGTTCGGGCCGCCGCACCCGCTGGCACCGCCCCAGGGCGGCCGCGGGCATGGTGCGATGGCGGAACTTACTTGAGGGTTCCCTTGGGCAGCACCTGCACCACGGCGTTGCGCTGCATCTGCACTTCCACACCGCTGGCCACTTGCAGGCCGATGTGACTGTCACCCAGCGCCGTCACCTTGCCCAACAGGCCGCCAGCCGTCACCACCTCGTCACCCTTGGCCAGGGCGTCGATCATGGCGCGGTGCTCTTTTTGCTTTTTCATCTGCGGACGAATCATGATGAAGTACAGCACCACGAACATCAGCACCAACGGCAGCATGCTCATGAGCGAGGATGCAGTGCTGGGCGCGGCAGCGGGGGCGGCTTGGGCAAAAGCGTTGGAAATGAACACCGGCAAGGCTCCTGGAGAAAAAGAGAAAGAGGCTGAAAACCGTCCATCGGGGCCATCAGACGCCGCGCAGGCCATGCGGCCCCGGCGCCCTTGCCCGAGACAAGGCAACCGTATATTGTATGAGCCCTGTCCCAAGCGGCATTTGGAGCCGGTTCTGGCCATTTCCAGCCCCCCATCTCACGGCACGCGGCATATGAGCTCACATCCCCATCCCCCTCACACAGAAGGTCACGCGCATGGCCATGACCACACGCACGAGCCCTTCAGCACCCTGGACGACATGGACCGTCGCGTGCGCGCGCTGGAAACACTGCTCACGGCCAAGGGCTACCTGGATCCGGCGGCGCTGGATCGCATCATTGAAACCTACGAAACCCGCATTGGCCCGCACAATGGCGCGCGTGTGGTCGCCCGCGCCTGGACAGACCCGGCTTTTCACGACTGGCTGCTGAAAGACGCCACCGCCGCCATTGCCAGCCTGGGCTTTACCGGCCGGCAGGGCGAGCACATGGTCGCGCTGCAAAACACGCCCGAGCTGCATCACCTGGTGGTCTGCACCCTGTGCAGCTGCTACCCCTGGCCCGTGCTGGGCCTGCCCCCGGTCTGGTACAAGAGCGCGCCCTACCGCGCCAAGGCCGTGATCGATCCGCGCGGCGTGCTGGCCGATTTTGGCGTCACCCTGCCTGACAGCACAGCCATCCGCGTGTGCGACTCCACCGCCGAAATCCGCTACCTCGTCATCCCCATGCGCCCGCCAGGCACCGAAGGCATGAGCGAGGAGCAACTGGCCGCGCTGGTCACGCGTGACGCCATGATCGGCACGGGCCTGGCACTGACGCCGGACACCGTGAACGAAAGGGCAGCCACATGAACGGCATGCACGACATGGGCGGCATGCAGGGCTTCGGCCCCGTGGTGCCTGAGGCCAACGAGCCCATCTTCCACGCCGAATGGGAAAAGCGCGCCCTGGCCGTGACGCTGGCCATGGGCGCCACCGGCCAGTGGAACCTCGATCTCTCCCGCGCCGAACGCGAGGCGCTGCCGCCCGTGCAATACCTGGGCAGCAGCTATTACGAAATCTGGATCACCGCGCTGGAGCGGCTGATGCTGGCACGCGGGCTGGTCAGCCCCGCCGAGCTGGCGGGCCAGGCCGTGCCCACACCCGGCCCTGCGCTGAAAGTGCTGCGCGCCGCGCAGGTCGATGCTGCCCTGGCCGCAGGCTCGCCGGTTGATCGCCCCGCCACGGCGCCTGCGCGCTTTGTGCCCGGCCAACGCGTGCGCGCACTCAACCAGCACCCGGCAGGCCACACCCGCCTGCCGCGCTACGTGCGCGGGCACGTCGGCACCATCGTCAGCGTACACGGCGCACACCTGTTTGCCGACCGGCACGCCGCCCAGCCGCTGCCGCCTTTTGACCAGCGGCCCGAGTGGCTCTACACCGTGGTTTTCAGCGCCCGCGACCTGTGGGGCCAAGCCGCCCATGCACACGACAGCATCAGCGTAGAAGCCTGGGA